>CP128857.1:2151635-2459011 GCA_030388725.1 Prodigiosinella aquatilis | reverse complement strand
TCAGCTGCGTGATGAGGACACACTGCTCAATGCGTTGGAACCTTTCGCTCCGCGAGTACATGATAGAAAAATGGCGCTTATCAGTGCCGGTTTTCCATGGGCGCGTCATCAGCAGACTGTTGATACTTTAAGCGGTGGTGAGCGCTCAAGATTACTGTTTGTGGGACTGTCTCTGGCGCGTTATTCGTTGTTAATGCTGGATGAGCCAACCAACCACCTAGATATTGAAGGTAAAGAGGCGCTGGTGCAGACGCTGCAAACTTTTGCCGGTGGTGTGTTATTGGTGACACATGACCGGGTGTTGATGAGCCAGAGTTGCAATCGCTTCTGGCTGATTGATAACGGTATGTTGAGCGAGTGGCATGACCTTGATCGCGTATACGAACGCTTAAGCAGCCTATCCCCCATCTCTGTTGAGGCAGTAAGTCCAACACCGCCAGTGATAAAAGATGCCTGTCATGATGAGGATAGGCTACTGGAGCGATTGATCGAGCTTGAGAAGACGCTGGCAGATGATCTGTCTCGCAAGGAGAAACATCAAAAACCGGCATTGCAAGTACAGTGGCGTAAGGAGATAGCAACGATCAAAACGCTACTGGCGCTGGAGTAATAAAATGTCCCCCTTCGAATAGAGGGGGATTTATCTATGTTGTACTCCATTCGGAGACTACACAGAATCGGAAACAGGCTCTCTGCCTTTTTCTGCACCATCATCCTTTTATCTCTTCATTTCCTTGATACAGCACTGTGCATGCACTGTCTGAAGACGGCGCTGTTATTCAGGTCGGCTATCAATAGGTAGCAAGCTTTCCCTTACTTTTCATCTCGCTATCGAAATTCCACACCATTATTCCGGCGTTTGCACTGGATACGCACGGCCAGCCACTGATGTCGTTTGGTGTGATGAGGGGACCAATGCAGGCGCAGGGACATTTGCAGATGGCATTGCGCATCATGTTGCACGGTCAGAACCCGCAGGCGGCGATTGATGCGCCACGCTGGCGGGTGGAACAGGGGCGTTGGGTGGTAGTGGAGCTGTCGCTGGCACGTAATACACTGGCAGCGCTGCGCGACATGGGTCATGACGTGGTGGTGGAAGATCCGCTGCAAACCTACAGTTTTGGCGGTGCGCAAGTAGTGATGCGCAATCCGCACGGCGGTTATATTGCCGCCACCGAAAGCCGCAAGGATGGTCAGGCGTTGGTGTTCTGACGTGTTATCCGATGGGGTCTGACGTTGAGTTTGCCGTTAAGTGTCAAGCCAACGTCGCGGGTATCCAGAAGATCAACCTTCAGGGCACGCCGCGTCATCTATCTTGACGGAGAGAGCTCAACATTACTTTTGCGCCTGTTGGCTATTTGGTATCAGTGAGGAGGATAACGCTGCAATATGTTGGTCTACTAACAGTTCCACGACATCGCTGCGGGTGGTGTTGGCGAGAATGGCCAATTGGTCGATTCTTCTTAACACTGACATCCGTAGAGAAAGCGAAACAGATTTCTTTTTTTCTTTGTCCAGAGATACTTGTCTCACGGCATCTCCTGACTTTAGCTCTCCGCTCGCGGTTAATACATCATTCATCCATTTTAAGGCTTTTTTATCCAGCAGCTTTGACTCGATAAGTTGATAAGTATGCGTCGCCTTGCTGTATTTTATATCGGCTGAATAGCTGTCTCGTAGCTCTTTCAGAGCACGCGTTAATGTGGGTTCTGAACAGGCAAGCTGAGTGATGATTTTCTTCGCCGATACAGGATGCCTGGAACTCAACAGGATCGCCAATCGGAAAATGCGTGCTTGTCGGGTGCTGAGTTGCATGGTTATTCAGTGCCTGCCGTCAATTTAATGGGAGTGCTGTTGCTCATATTCAGGGATACATCCGGAATGGTGCTGAGTGCTTTTCGAAATCTGAATCTCACTTGTCTATCCTCAGCTTTGATTTGTTAACGTAATGAACCTGACGTCATCTTGCGCGCCATCCGGGGCAATGCCGTAAATCTGTGCCTGTTCGAGGATGCGCGCGGCCCAGCGGCGGTGGGTCGCTGGTTCACACATCGCGCCTTGTGATTTAAAAACAGCCTGGCTGGAGTTAAGTATCCGCAGGGCATCTGCATGATCAGCAGATGACACCATGAGCGCCTGTTCGATCTTGGCAATTTGATTTGGGTGAATGGCCGTCTTGCCTACCAGTCCGTGGGCTATGTCGAGTGCCAGCTCACGCTCCATCACTTCATGGTCATCAATATGTTCACACACCGGTGAGGTCAGGGCGAAGTCACGTGAACCGAACACCGCCACCAGCATTTTAATGACATATCCCATAGGGCTGTCATACAGCGTGAGATAACGTGGACGGCGTAGCGAGATGACATTCATCAGGTCATTGCCACCGATACGCAATGCGATGATTCGATCATGACAAGGATGGTCTACCAGCACCGTGGCCAACTTACGCATTTGTACTACATCAAAGACATCTTCGGTCTCCAGTGTTGGCATCATGCACAGGTGCGTGTCCTTTACAATAGCCCACCACACTGGCAGGGAAGCCAGGGTGAATTTGGGGAGCACCAGTCCGTCAATCGGAGTGAGACTTTCTGTTTCAGTCAGTAGCTTACCCATCTCGGCATGACGCGGACGGATAAACACCAGCGGCCATTCGGCACCATGACCAGCCTGTTTCGCACTGGTCAGCGCTGACAGCACTTGCTTTACGTTGTGCAGGGCAACAGGCACGTCCGTTTCACTGACGGCATCCTCAAGACAGATGACGATAGAGCGTAGCCCCTCAATTTCATTATTCAACACGCACTGGGTGATGTCAGTGCGGGTCGCAGGCATGTAGAGTGTGGCGCCCAGCCGATAGGGCGATAGTCTCTTTGTCATCAGTGAACCTTCTTAATAATGGTGACAGCGCGGTATTGTCCGATACGGTCACCCACTTCAGTGATGGTGATGTTCTTTTGGCGGGCCAGATACACCAGCAGGGCCACATCAGGATCGTCTACTGAACGAACCAGCACGTGTTCCGGAACCCGGCGCAATACGGCACGCGTCGCTTCTGCAATACCGGGTTTAATCCGATTGATACTGGAAATATGGTACTCCTCGGTCAGCGCCGTAATGACTTGCTCGCTCTGCACTTTCAGGTGCGCGTAATTTTCTGGTTCCCACTGGCTGGGGGCAATCGCTTTAACATCGAGTTTTTCGCGACAATCCGCCACCGTATCAACCAACTGTCGGCTACATTCAAACGGGCTAAGATGGGTGCACTTCACACAGCCGTGCAGACCTTCTGATGACCAGATAGAGCGCGAGATGAGCCCGGATACGGGGGCGCCCATGATACCGAAAGGGATCAGCCAGTCGTCGTCACTGGCAGCCAGCCACGAACACCCGCACGGATCAGCCAGCACCACTAATCGTGGTCGATCCGGGTAGCCTGGACGCCCGGCCAGCGACTGTTGTAGCTGACCGGTAATCGCGCCTTTTCCCGTCCAGCCGTCAACAAACACCACCCCATCGGTGCCGTGCTGTGCCTCGATCCAATCCATAGCGGTTTCATCAATACCCCGGTCGCGGATGATGCTTATCCCGTAATGATGTGAGCGCTTTCCCATTGCCCGTAACGTCTGGTGCAACATGACGCCCAGGGGGACGCCAGCACGCACCAGGCTGACCAGGACAATCGGTGTATCACCAAAACGGTTGACTAATGCCTTGGCCAGCATAACCACTTCAGTCGCCAGCCGAATGGCCCCTTGTTCGAGCGCTCGCGCAAACAGATCCAGATGCCAGTCCGTCGGCTCGGGCTCCTGACTCAACATGTCTGAGTAATGCCTGGCACCAGACTGAATAAGTTGTTCCTTCATCTCGACCGGCGTCATTTCCATTTCCACCAGTTTGAGCAGAAAGTGAACGTCATTCGGGAGATATGAGCCGGAAAATGGGGTGAATGCTTGCATATTATTCCTCTCCGAAAATGTGGGTGCTGATCTGCCTGGCGAACTGGCTTTGTTGTGGCATCCCAAACCAGTTGCACAGTTTCATAAACCGATGGTCGCTGAGACTATCTCCCAGCCCAATGACCGGAAACACGCCGCGTTCTGCCCGCAGCTTATTGAGCAGGAATTGCGTGGCGAGACCTTTTTCTACGGGTATGGGTAACCACGCAATATTGTTGCTGTTGCGATGGATATAAAACCCTTCGGCTGAGAATCTGTCTTCGATTTCATCGCCGAGGGTGTACAGCGCTTCGAGTTGGGTGCTGTCAGTGTGTTTCATCACCAGATACACGGGTGTATCGCCGTATTCGTAGTTGATCCGCGCCCAGCCGTTGACATTACGTTCTGCCATTAGCGTGGTGATGCCACGTTGTAGGTCGAGCAGACGTTCACGGTATACCGCCAGACTGGCCAACATGTGCGCTTTCCATTCCTCGTCAGGATCTCCTTCAGGCGTGAGGATCACCGCACCGTGGGTAGTAATAGACCATGAGCGAAAGGGGATAGTGACGCGGCTTATCTCTTCGGTGCCACGGGCAGTCACTGGAATAACGTCAGCATGTTCAAGCAACCAGTCCACCAGCATAGACTGCTCTTCACTCATAAAGCTGCGTGGGATCATGGAGCGATTTAATGCACCCGGACGGAAAGGTTTTTGCGCCAGTTCATCGACCATCTTGCGACGCGTCTGAAACAGGGTGTCATCGAGATCTGAAAGAATAACGGGCTTATTCATAGGAGATGACTTCTACTGTAGGGGCAACACAGTTAAGCGCGTCCAGCAGCGACGGATCGACACTGTCGGCCGGTGTTTCGACACACAGCAGAATTCGGTCAAACAGCTGGTGGGCAACGTTATACACAAAGTTAGGAATACCCAAACCGTAGTTGTCCGTGAAGGCAATGGTCGATTCAATAGCAAACCCGGTAGCAATTGGCGACCGGGTCGTGCAGCTGAATTTGACCTGCGCCCCGGCGTTTTCGAGACGTTCGGCCAGCAGTAATGGTTCCCAGACAAACTCCCCGGATCCCAGCACCAGGATCTTTTCTCCAGATGATGTTGTAATATCATTGCCCAGATCGCGTGCTGGTGCTGCCATCCCAAGGCGACCCCAACTCTGTTTGCCGGTGATCGGTACGCTTCCGGTGGCCGTCTTGCTAATGCAAGGCATGATTGGGATAGGGGCGTTGGGATTTTTCTCCCAATGCCAGTCGCCCTGAATGAGAGAGACCGTGGTCACGGGTAGCGGGCATTGTGCCTCAATTGCATTGCCGCTCCAGTCGGTCAACGTCACGGTTACAACGCGCTCCAGTTGTGTCAGGCCGGCATGCACACGCAGCGACTCCAGCAGATTAATGAAAGTATTGCCAGTGGTGGCTTCGTCATCCACCAGCACCAGGCTGCGTGCATCGCGCACGCGAGCACGCAATATCGGGTCGGTAGGGTGATAAAGAAGGTGATCCGTAGCGTGGCTGTGATTTTCTTTAAATTCACACAGCAGTTCACCCTCCATCGGGTGACGTGTGGAACTCAAATACACTGAGTGCTCAACGTGACGCATTGCTTCATCAAAGACGCCGGCACCCAACCCCACGGCGGTTTCCGCCATGCCAATAAAGAGTACCGGTCCAGGCAGGTCAGACGGAATTTGCTGCGCCAACTGCCGATAGGCCGAACGTATGGTAAAGGGGGATACCGGGATATGCCTCCCCAGCACTTTACTGACGAATAAAAATGCACGCTTCGGGTTCTGGCGCTCAGCAATATCAAATAAGGTATCCAGAGAACGTGTGCCGCCAGTCGGCGTGACTGTCAGCGTACCGCTGGAGAGTTCCCGGCGATAGACAGGGAGTGCATTGAAAGTGCTCATGTATCACCTTTACTAAAGGATAGATTATTCAGTGTCGGGCTGTAGACCACTACATCGATGAGTGAGCGCACGACAGCGGGGGTGAAATTGCCCGTTGTCTCGGCTATAACAGCTTCCGACTCTTCGATAAAACCGAGCTGGCGCATGGCAAATAGGCCCGACAGATTTACGCCGCTATGGCGGGTATAACCAATGCCGCCTGATGGACGCAGGTTGATTTCAAGCAACACTGGCTCGCCATTGTCATTGTTTCGAGTCTGAACATTCACCAGACCATCAGCCTGCATAAGCTCAGCACAAGACTTTCCTAGTTCATAGGCAGGGCCTGATTGCTCAAGATATTGCAGAGCACCTTCTTTACGGCGGGCGACTGCCGTGATGACCTTTCCCCGTTCCACCAGCATGTCGACCGAGTACTCAGGGCCGGGCAGGTAGGGCATTAAAACTAACGGTTCAAGGACGTCCTGTTGCTCTAGCGCATGCAGATAAATTTCAGGGTGTACTTCGCGGCTATCAGGATGTGTGAATGCTGCCATTGCACTGGCATTGTCATCAAAACGCCAGAATCCCATGCCATAAATACCGGTGACGGGTTTCACACAGAGCCATTTTTTACCGGAAGGAGAATAATTATTAATTTCAATATGATAACGCAGTTCTCTGGCTGTCTCCACGCGAATGGACGGCACAACCGGGAGACCATGCTCTTTCATGAAATTGGCGAACTTGACCTTATCATTGGCCAGCTCAAACATAGCGGTGCTTGTGGCGCCGGTTGTCAACGCGACGCCTAAAACTTCGATATCCTGACGGTGTGTTTCGAACCACTGGCAGTGACGTCCCGTATGGATGACGTTAACGCCATAACGCTTCACGGTGGCAGTAATAAAGGCTAGACGCTGTTCATCTTCATGAGGCTCGATCAACGCAATATCAGCCAGAGAAAGTATTTCATTTCGACTGTGGCGATGAGATGCAATAAGAGTGACGTTTTTATTAATTTTTTTACAATAATCTTTAATGCCTAAAATAATATCACGTTGTGATGACAAACCTTCCATTATCCAAATTACATGACTCATCGGTTTTTATATTCCAATAATGAGAGGTGAGGAAAAATCAATCTACGAGTCTAAGTAGACATTTTACTCATGTCAATCATGATATGATTTTTATGGCTGCGTGAATTATTACAAAACAATTCTTATATTTTCTGAAAAAATATGTCAGTTAGTGTAAAAAATAAAATAAAAATCAATTTAAAACAATATGTTAAAAATTAACATACAAAAGAAGACTAAATTATGGGTTGTGTGGTAACTGCATCATGATATGATTTTTTCAGTATATGAATTCAAAATTTAAGAAATAATGGCTCACCCTATCGCTGAAGGAATAAATAATGACTCAATCTATATCTGAAGGAATAAATAATGGTTTCATTAAGTAAAAACCAAACCGTTTCACTCAGCAAAAAAACATCTTCTCTAAATCAACTTCAATTTGGTTTGGGGTGGGATCCATTAAAGAAGAAAAAAGGGTTATTAAGCAGTCTGTTTGGCGGTGGTAGCGACTCAATTGATTTAGACGCGGGTTGTGTTTTGTTAGACAGCACGGGAAAAGCCCTCGATACCATTTGGTTTAGAAAACTGAAATCAAATTGTGGCTCCGTTGTGCATTTGGGGGACAATCTGACCGGTGAAGGTGAGGGTGACGACGAAGTGATCACCGTAGACTTGGCTCACTTGCCATCGCAAGTCGAGTATCTCGCGTTTACGGTAAACAGCTTCCGGGGCCAGACTTTCAATGAGGTCGATAACGCGTTCTGCCGTGTGGTCGATCAGGCTGGGGAAGAACTTGCACGTTACCAACTGACTGAGCAGGGATCTCACACGGGTATCATCATTGCCTCTCTGTATCGTAATGGTGGCAACTGGGATTTCACCGCTCACGGAAAAGCCTCAAGCGGTCGCACCATTGATAATATGCAGGCAGATATCGTTGCAACGGTGGTGCGCCAATGACGATGACGCCAGGGGGGAATGCCCCCGTACCTTCACAACTGCTGACCGTTCGTGTTATCTCCGGCGTTCCGGTCGACGCCTCTGCGTTCCGTCTCTATGCTTCAGGTAAAGTACAGGGCGATGCCGACATGGTGTTTTACGGCCAGCCGATGAATGACGATACGTCTGTTCGGCTCTCCGGGGCAGGAACGGATACCGCGTTTACCGTCGATATCAGCCGCTTGCGGCCAGAAGTGCAAAAGTTAGCGTTTACGGCTACTTGTGACGGTAATTTGACGCTGTCGGGCCTTAAGCACCTCTCCGTGCAAGTTGAATTGAACGGCAGCGTATTGCTCGTGGGGAACGTCGATATCCTTGGGCGTCAGGAAGCTGCGCTGATCCTGGGTGAGCTCTACCGACGAAATACGGAGTGGAAATTCCGCTTTATTGCTCAAGGTTTCAACGGCGGGCTGAAACCCCTGGCTGAACATTTTGGCGTTGATATCAGTGACTCTCCGGCACCCACCGGTACGCTGAGCCCCGCGCCAGCCCCTGCACCGGAACCTGCAAAAATCAGCCTGAGTAAAGTGTCTCTGACCAAAGAGAAACCGGCTATCAGCCTTGCCAAGCGAGATAACTTCGGCCAAATCCGAATCAACCTCAATTGGAATCAGGGCGACGGTTCTTCTGGTGGTTTGCTCGGCATGTTCAGTAAATCCAAAGGTATTGATCTCGATTTGGGTGCGTTTGTTGAACAACAAAGCGGTACAAAAGATGTCATTCAGGCATTGGGTAATCGATTTGGGACATTTGACCGTGAACCGTTCGTTGAGTTGCAAGGTGATGACCGCACCGGTCAGGTCAGCGACGGTGAATGGCTGCATATCAATGGTCGTGAATGGAAAAATATTCGACAAGTTCTAATCTTTGCCTTCATCTATGAGGGTGTGGCGAGCTGGGATAAAACAGACGGTGTGGTGACAATCCATATGCCCGATCAACCCCCGATCGAGTCTCGTTTAACGGAAGGATCTAACCGCCATAGCATGTGTGCGATTGCGCGCCTGGTGAATGAGAACGGGGCAATAAAGGTTGAGCGTATCAACCAGTTCTTCAGTGGCCACCGGGAGATGGATAAAGCATTTGGCTGGGGTTTCCACTGGACTGCTGGTTCTAAATAATTATTTAAAATAAGAGGATTAGACATGGGTATCTTCGACAAAGTTAAAGACGCAATCAATGCCGGCCGTAGTGAATTGACCAAACAGGTCGGGCGTTATAAGAACAAAAAGTTCATGCAGGGTACGGTGGCCGTGTGTGCCCGGATCGCTATAGCCAGCGATGGAGTCAGTGCCGAAGAAAAGCAAAAGATGATCGGCTTTCTTCAGGCTTCACCTGAGTTAAAAGTATTTGAAACTAAAGAGGTCATTGAATTCTTTAACGAACTGGTGACCAGCTTTAACTTTGACTATGACATTGGCAAAGGCGAAACCATGAAATACATTCTGGCACTGAAAGATCAGCCGGAAGCTGCTCAGTTGGCTGTTCGTGTCGGGATCGCTGTTGCCAAAAGCGATGGTAACTTCGATCAGGATGAGCAAAGTGCGGTTCGCGAAATTGCCGTGGCGCTTGGCTTTACCGCCGCAGAATTTGGTCTCTAACTTCAATACACTGGCTTAAGGGCTATTATGGTATCCACGCATATTGGTTTCCCGGCTGAAACCGTTACGGTTTTTGTTGTTCTGGCTATCGGGGCCTTTTTTATCGACTTGTTCATGCACCGTCATGACGAGCCGATTTCATTAAAAAGCGCGGCGCTATGGACAGTTTTCTGGATTGTCATTTCCATGCTATTTGCCGGTTTTCTCTACATTCATCATGGTGCTGAAGTGGCAAGCCTGTTTATTACCGGGTATGCATTGGAGAAAGTCCTGTCGATTGACAACCTGTTTGTAATGATGGCTATCTTCTCGTGGTTTTCAATACCGGATAACTACCGGCATCGCGTTCTGTACCTGGGGGTCATCGGCGCCATCGTGTTCCGGGGTATCTTTGTTACCATCGGGGCCGGGTTATTAACATTGGGGCCGTGGGTCGACATTGTCTTTGCGCTGGTCGTTGCCTGGACCGCCGTGATGATGCTCAAAAAAAGTGGCGATGACGAGGCTATTGAGGATTATTCACAGCACATTGCCTACCGACTCGTGAAGCGTTTCTTCCCTATTTGGCCAAAATTAAAAGGGCACAATTTTCTGTTGAGCCAGAAGGAAGTAAATGCCGAGCTAGCCAAACCGGAAAACAAAGATATCAATGTCGGGCGTGCAGGAAAGGCGCTCCTTTACGCGACTCCGCTGATGCTCTGTCTGGCGGTAGTTGAACTATCTGACGTGATGTTTGCCTTTGACTCTGTTCCGGCTGTCATTGCGGTGAGTCGTGAACCACTGATCGTATATAGCGCCATGATGTTCGCCATCCTTGGTCTGCGTACCATGTACTTTGTTCTGGAAGCACTTAAGCAATACCTGGTTCATCTTGAAAAAGCGGTCATCGTGCTGCTGTTCTTCATCGCGGTGAAACTGGGTCTCAATGCAAGCGACCATCTGTGGCATCACGGCTACGAAATATCTGCCAATGCGAGTCTGCTGGTAGTTCTGGGGGTTCTGTCTCTGGGGATTATTATCAGCGTGCTGTTCCCCGGTAAACCTGAAGCTGAGGAAGGAAAAGCGGGCTAATACCCCTTATCACTCCACTTTGAATATCAACGTAAATATTGAGGATGTAATTATGGGAGTTTCTCTTTCTAAAGGTGGTAATGTTTCTTTAAGCAAAGAAGCACCAACAATGAAAAATATGTTGGTGGGTCTGGGCTGGGATGCTCGCTCAACTGACGGACAGGATTTTGACCTTGATGCATCAGCGTTTCTACTTGCCAGCAGTGGCAAGGTTCGCGGAGATGCGGACTTCATTTTCTATAATAATCTGAAATCATCTGATGGTTCCGTTCTGCACACGGGTGATAACCGCACAGGTGAAGGCGATGGTGATGATGAAGCACTGAAGGTCAAACTCGACCAGATCCCGGCAGACGTAGATAAGATCGTATTCGTGGTCACCATCCACGATGCGACGGCTCGTCGCCAGAGCTTTGGCCAGGTTTCTGGTGCTTTCATTCGCTTGGTAAATGACGATAGTCACGTTGAAGTCGCTCGTTATGATCTGACTGAAGATGCGTCAACAGAAACCGCGATGTTGTTTGGTGAGTTATATCGCCATGGCCCCGAGTGGAAATTCCGGGCAGTAGGTCAGGGCTATGCGGGGGGGTTGAACTCCGTGTGTGCACAGTACGGTATCAACGCGTCTTAATCGCGACAAAGTAAAACGCAGCAGGCGATATTTTTGCTGCCTGCGCTAACGAGTATTTAATATTACAGGCGTTCTAAATGGTAGTTTCTCTGATTAAAGGCGGCAACGTATTTAACTAAAGAAGCATCAGCCATGCCTAACAGCCCCGGTGGTAAAACATCGGGGCTTTTTTTATTGTTCAGAGGACTTGCTGTGTAGCGATTTGATTATAGCGAGAGGCGGGTTTCGCCTGGCCCATGAGCCGTGAAAGTGACGCCAGTACGGTTCCTGCGCCGCAGCCAGCATCTCATAGTCTCCGCGTGTATCACCCCAGGCTCTAAGATGGTATGCGGAAAGTGGACCGTATTCAGCTTCCAGACGCTTGACTTTCTGGGCACATCGGCAATTTTGACCGCTTATCCGCCCGGTAAGCACGCCATCTTTCATGTCTAAATTTGTCCCTATCAGCCGGATACCCAGACGCGCTGCGAATGGTTTCAACACTATCGCCGGAGACGCTGAGCAGATCGTCACGACAGCACCAGCGTTGATCTGTGTTGCCACCGCTATCAGCCCGGACGGGCGCATTAAACGTATCCAGTACCGATCGCAAAATTCAGCAGCCTTCTGTTCAACCCACGTAGCCTCGACACCGCTTAGGAACGTGTGGATCAAGGCATCTTTCAGTTCATCGCGAGTCAACTGACGGCCAATGTATTTCATTGCGGGTAATATCAGTCTTATTAGACGCCAGGCAAATACACGATTACCAAAGGCGAATCGCAGGAATGGCACAAAGCTGTCACGCCTGGTCAACGTGCCGTCAAAGTCAAAGACGGACAGTAATTTTCTCTCGCCTGATACATCGCTAACCATCGTTTAGTGCACTCCATCTATGGTGATTGTTACCAACAAACTGCGGGAAGGATACCAACTGTTATAGTCGATAGCGGAATTGTACTCATACTTCAGGCACTAGAAACAAAAATCCATGCAATTGTGTGGATTTTAATGATTTCACCTGTCCGGCAAAGATACTCAGATATCTCTACGAGACGATGGCGTTGAACGGTAAAATAAATTCCATCTCATTGTTTTCCAATATTTATTGGAATGGATGATCGTTTTATGCTCAATATTGTACTCAGATTGGTTCTTTTATTTTTACTCTCTTTTTACCTGGTGCTTAAAGATGACAGAGAGGAACTGGGACACGAGTCCTGCCTGGGAGGACGCTAATTGATTCCGCAACCATATTGTTGGGAAAGTGATAGCTTTTCAATTATGGTGTACTGTGTTTTTTTTGTTTCGTAACATTCGATTTGTTTTTGGTTTACTTTTCCAAGCAAAACCTTAACATCTAGCCTCGTTTTCCTGACTCTGACGCATTCCTTTTAATGATGTATTCGCGCCGACTGATCGCTCGCCTGACCACATATGCTGCGATGTTCGCCATATTGATGCTGTCTGGTGCGCCCATAATCTCAAGGCATTTGCAGTGTGCGGGATTACTGACGTCTGTACAACATGATATAGGTGAATCTGCCGGGCACTCATCTATGCGTGTGTCCGGTATGGCGAACGCGTCTATGGAAGAGGAGGCCGGGAGTGCTTTAGCTCAACATGGTATCGTTGGGGAAGACAGTGCCTGCGGTTACTGCGATTTGTTGATTCATGTCCCGCTGTTTCTGTGGTTATTCGTCCCGGCTCTCTGGCTTATGCTGTCCTCCCGGCGAGAAGCGATTAGCATCACGGTTCCTACCCTTTATTTGTGTCTGAATGCGGCTTTCTTTCATAGCCCCAGAGCACCACCGTACGTTTCAGGTCGTTGCAAATTATAATCTGCGCGGAAAATAGTAACTTCTGCTGTCGGATATTTTTCGATAACTGAAACGGTGAAATCATGTCAAATTCCTCGACAAACACACGGGCAGTTCGTGGTGCGTTTTTAAATCTCGTCCGGCGTTTGCACTTCTATATTGGGCTATTTGTCGCGCCTTTTATTTTTGTTGCGGCACTGACCGGAACGTTGTATGTGCTTACGCCACAGCTGGAAAATTACCTTTATAAAGATGTGTTGGCTGCATTGCCCGTTGGTGAAGCAAAACCTCTGTCGGTACAAATCACCGCGGCTCGTCGCTATGCGGGTGAAATGCTGAAAGTTTATGCGGTTCGGCCCGCGCCACAGGCGACGGAAACTACACGTGTGCAGTTTGTCAGCGGTGACCTGGGACCTTCAGAGTCGCGTTCCATATTTGTTGATCCTTATTCTCTGGACATAAAAGGTGATATGACCGTGTACGGGACTTCCGGTGTGTTGCCGTTGCGGTTGTGGCTGGATCGGCTACATCGCGGGCTACTGCTGGGCGATCCTGGGCGAAACTACAGTGAACTGGCGGCATCCTGGCTCTGGGTCGTGGCGCTAGGCGGTGTTGTACTCTGGCTGGGAACTCGCCCTCGCCGTAAAGCGAAGAAGGTAAAGGGCCATTTTGCTGTTTCCCGATACTGGCATATTACACTGGGGTTGACGCTACTCGCCGGATTGCTTTTTTTCCGCAACGGGATTAACCTGGTCGCAATGGGCGGGCGGAAATATCGATCATTTACGCACCTCGCTGAACTGGCTCACACCACAGGTCAATACTGACCTCGGAGTTGCAAAACGGACTGCGCCAACCGATCCACATGCTGAGCATCATGCAAGTATGTCCATGCCAGGAATGAACATGGCAAATACATCCGCGCAGATACTCCCTCATCAGATGGCGATAAATCAGCCTGACAGTGATTGGGATAAGGTGCTTATCGCTGCGCGAGCTGCCGGAATCTCTGCGGCAAAAGTTGAATTGCGTCAGCCTAAAGGAGAAGGGAAGGCATGGACTGTAACCGAGGTGGATCGTAGCTGGCCGACCCAGGTGGATGCGGTATCGGTAAATCCGCAGACGTTTGCAATTGTTGACCATATATGGTTTGACAACTTTCCGCTGGTTGCCAAATTGACCCGTTGGGGTATTGACGCGCATATGGGGATTCTGTTCGGACTGCCGAATCAGTTGATACTGGCGTTTTTTGGCTTTGCACTGTGCGGCATGATCGTCCTGGGGTATCGGATGTGGTGGTTGCGACGCCCATCTATTGCACGAGTTAGCCCGCTGGATACGCTCTCCGGCGCGTGGCTGATGTTGAATGGTTTGCAGAAAACGCTGGTGTTAGTTATCACGGTCCTGTTGGGATATGCGCTGCCGGTAATGGGAATCAGTCTCCTGTTCTTTATGCTGATTGATATCTGGCGCTGGCAACGCCTCAACCGTGATATTTCCCGACATAAAAAAGCACGCAAAATCTACTGTTGAGGCTGATTATGTTCAGGCGAAATTTGCCGGTAAGCCTGAGCAGGTACACAGATAAAATTCAATCGCGTAACGCCACACGGGAACGTGTGGCGTTGTACATTTCTTACACCGCCATTGCTCCCACCTAAAAATGAAGATGAAAACTGATTGTCTCTATCCATGTACTCATTTTTAGCTGCGCTTCTACGAAACCATTTGAGACGTTATGAAATGAAAAATCCACGCAATTGCGTGGATTTTATAGGTTTTTGTGATCTTTATGAGATGCATTGAGATCCCATGAGATAGCAGAAGCAAATTTATAGTTAAAATAAACGTGAATTAGTTTATTGATTTCAGACCGCCGAAGAACGAAACAGGCGTCTTCAAGTAAATCGTAAACGGGGAAGTATGCAGTTTTGCAGATTGTATCACTATTTTCAAGCAGCAACGCTCGATCGTTGGGGGAAATAATGTTTGCAGGTAGTCGCTCTATTTGATTTTTTATCCTTTCGCGCCACGTCGTACATTCAAAAAATTGATATATGTTTTTATTATATAATGCAGAGATGCCATGATTTATTTGACTTATCTCTACTTTGGGTAATGGTATATTTAACGCTTGCGCTAATAGTTTTTTGACTGCTATATATTCATGACCTAACAATGGTACGTCAATAACATCATGGCACGGAGATAGAATATTATCATCAGTGCTAATAATAAGACTCTTATTAAGGAGGGATGAATTTCTATCAAGATAACAAAGTCTATTTATACGCGATGAGTGAGCGGTTCTGAGTTTTATCTTGTTTTTTGAGAATTTAATTTGCGTAATTTAATTGGGGATTGGAAATATATTGATATTTGAATATTGCCGTATAATGTATTGCGATAAATATCACTGTCCGTTACTTGTGTTTTTATTTGCCGATTTATCATTTTCACCGCTTCTTTGATCGTAATCCAATCAGGTGCTTCACTTATTACGGTGTGGCTAACGTTATTATGCATTTGCATAATGTTCTTCCTTAGTGAATGACTTTTCTTAGTAGTAAACCCTCAAGTGATTTGTTAATTCAAACTTAATAGCAGGTGATATTTATCAATTTGGATATACAGAGGATGTTGGTTTTCTTGGTAGAAAAGAATATTATTTTGTTTTTCCACCAGAAGAATAAATCAATGTGGTGAATGGTTTAACATTACTATTAAAGAATTAATGAGGTTAAATATATTTTTATACTATAAATTATTTGGTCTTTAGAATTTACGATAAATAATCGGCGCACAGTTTCTATTAATGGTTGAATATTTACAAATGTATCTGACTATTTTTTATAAGGAGTATAGGGATAAATCCTTTGTTGGCTAATTGAGGAAGGTTATGAATGCTATTAAACGAAATTAGCCGTATTCGCGCTGTGCGGCGCGTTGAAACTGAATGGGGGAGGCGATAAAGCTGTCGCTATTAGCAATGGTTATTGAAAATATAATAGATAATTTATGATTTCTCATAGGATTTTACTGTATTAAATGAATAGGTTATCTGTTTCAATAACTACATCTCAGCGATAATGCGTATCATTTTTAACATGAGGGGATGCTCTATGAAATTACCACCTCTTGTTTTACCTGGCGACACACTGTCCAGAGACGAAATAACCCGCTATAGCCGTCACCTTTTGATTTCCGATATCGGTATGGAGGGGCAGCGCCGTCTTAAAAATAGTCGCGTCTTAGTTATTGGCGCAGGGGGATTGGGTTCGCCAGTGCTGCTATACCTGGCTGCTGCCGGAGTGGGAACTATCGGTATTGTTGATTTTGATCGGGTAGATGATTCTAATTTGCAAAGGCAGGTGATACACAACATCACCACTATTGGTCAGTTGAAAGTTGATAGTGCCAAAGCGACTCTCCAGCGGCTTAACGCTTTTGTGACGATTAATACTTACACTGAGCAACTTGGCCCGGAGAGCGCGGTCGCACTGTTTTTCGAATATGAGTTAATTCTTGACTGTACCGATAATTTTGCCAGCCGATATTTGATCAACGATGCCTGCGTACTGACCGGTAAACCTTATGTCTATGGGGCAGTTTTCGCGCTTGAAGGGCAGGTTTCGGTCTTTTGGGAAAATGCGCCTGATGGTGCGGGCGTTAATTATCGCGATCTTTATCCTGAGCCGCCGCCGCCTGAGCTGGCTCCGTCCTCTGCCATTGGTGGAATATTAGGCGTTATCTGCGTGTCGATTGGCGCAGTGATGGCCACGGAAGCGATTAAATTATTGATTGGTCTCGGCGATAGCCTGTTGGGGCGTCTGCTGATTTTTGATGTTCTGGAGATGACCTACAAGCAAAAATCTATACGTAAACTGCCAGAACGCCAATCAATTACGAAGCTGACTGATTATCAGGTGCTATGCGGCTTACAAGGTAACGCGGCGGAAAACGCCGATAATGACCTCTGTTTTATTACGCCGCAGCAGCTGCGTGACCTGGAAGATCCTGACGTTGTTGTTATTGATATTCGTGAAAAAGTTGAATGGGAAATTGTAAGAATTCCTGCGGCTATTCATCTGCCGAAAACGCCCGAGTTGGCTCAGCATATTAAGGCGCGCTTTGGCGATGGCAGACCATTAGTTTTGTACTGTAAAGATGGATCGCGTTCTGATGCGCTATTGGCCGAGTTGCGGCAGTTATTAGCCCGCCTGCCTATGAGCAAAATACGAATGCTCGCCGCAGAAAGCGGTATCTCGCTCAGCCCGGTTCGTTCATTAGCTGAACGGATGAAGGATGACAATTTTAACTCTGAGTTGCAGCAGGGACCCTGGAGTTTTCAGACCTCACTGACTGGTGGAAAAGCGCTAACGCCGTTATCCAACAGCGGTGGTTTACCTCTGCAAGGAATCAGGGTAATTGAATCCTGCCTCCGTATTCAGGGGCCGTTAGCGGGACACTTATTAGCGTCACTAGGCGCGGAAGTCATACGGCTTGAATTACCCGGCGGCGATCCGTTACGGGCTATGTCGCCCAGAGCCAATGGATGCTCCGTCCGCTTTGATGCCCTGAATCGGCTTAAGCGGGTGCGTGAAGTCGATATTAAATCGGCTCGGGGGCGTGCAGAGATCGAGCAAATGGTCGGGGAGGCGGATGTTTTTCTGCACAACTGGGCACCGGGTAAGGCGGCTCAATTGGGGCTGGATTACGCTGATTTAGGCGGGATCAACCCATCGTTAGTTTACGCTTATGCTGGCGGCTGGGGTAAGCATGGGGAGATTCAACTCACGGGCACCGATTTTATGGTTCAGGCGTGGTCAGGTGTTGCGGACTTGATAGGCCAGCATTCGCAAACTTGCGGTGGATCTCTGTTTACCGCGCTGGATGTTCTAGGCGGCGTCATTGCCGCGCAGGGCGTCGTTGCGGCGCTGCTTAACCGGGAAGTAAAAAAACAGGGGACAAATATTGAAAGCTCTCTTTTGGGAGCTGCCAACCTGCTGTGTGCCTCTCAGATGTCCCCGGATGTACGGAGATCTGCGCCACCGCAGGTTGAATTAATTAAAGGCGTATACGCTACGGAAGATGGATTAATGGCCGTAGAATGTCTGGATAATATTCAGCTTAATCGCTTAGCCCATTTGTTAAATCCAACTTTCTCCAACGATATATTAAACCGCGACAGGCAACTACAAACGGTATTTGCGACCCAATCAACCCATTATTGGGAAAACAAACTTAATCACCTGGGAATATCAGCGTCCATTGTTACTCAAAAATTATCCGATCTTGTGACTAATAGCAGGATGAATAGTGATATCTGTACAAATGGCTATTCCGCAATTACTACATATTGGAGGTTCAAATGAATAGATCAGGCATTATTGACTTAGTTCCTACCGACGTGCGCCGTCAGTGGGGAGCTGACGGGTCATATCTTAATCAGTCGGTGTTTTCTCTGTTTTGTCAGCACGCTAACAGCCAGCCGGATAAACCGGCGGTGTTATCACCACAGGGTTACGTAACCTATAAGGAATTGCTGGATCTGTCGTTACGATTAGCGGCCTCTCTACGCGATGCCGGAATTGTAGAAGGCGATGTGGTGGCATACCAGCTTACTAATAGCTGGCGCAGCTGCGCTATCGATCTGTCCGTGGCGGCACTGGGCGGCATTGTAGCGCCTTTTCCGCCGGGTCGAGGAAAACTGGATATACAGTCGCTGGTGCGCCGCTGCGATGCTCGGGCGGTTATCGTGCCGTTTGAATATGCCGGGATTGATTTATGTGAAGTTATTGAGTCATTACGGCCTACGTTACTCTCTCTTCGAATACTTATTGTTCAGGGAGAAAAGCGTGAAGGCTGGTTAAGTCTTGATGAGATGTTTCAGTTTACGGCAATTGAGATGGAACGATTGCCGCAAGTTAACCCTGACTCCCCCGTCCGGCTATTGGTATCATCGGGAACCGAATCGGAGCCAAAGCTTGTCGCTTATTCGCATAATGCCTTAGTTGGCGGTCGAGGAAAGTTCCTACAGCACATCTATTCCGATGGAGCGAGCTTTTGCGGCTTGTATTTAGTCCCGCTGGGTTCATCTTTTGGATCAACCGCAACCTTTGCCTGTTTGTCATGGTTAGGCGGTTCGATCATTGTGTTACCGCAATTTGACGTGGCGGAGGCTATTAATGCGATAAATGATCTACGGCCAACCCATATTTTTGCCGTACCAGCTATGCTACAGCGCATTGCGGCCGATCCTCGTTTGCAGGAGATCGATAAATCGAGCTTGCGGGGATTAATTTGTGGGGGAGCGGTGATCGATGAAGTTATCGTTCGTTGCTGCGTGGAAGCATTTGGCTGTCACTTTATAAATTTATATGGCTCAGCGGACGGCGTGAACTGCCACAACATGCCGGAGGAGCCGCAGGATGTGGTTTTCCATAGCATCGGTCGGCCGAATCCTGCCGTTTGTTCAATCAAAATCACGAATGAACAGGGTGAGGAAGTACCGCAGGGCGAGGTCGGTGAACTCAAGGCGCGGGGGCCGATGAGTCCGATGCAGTACGTCAATGCGCCCGAACTGGATAGTCGATACCGAGATGAGGAGGGTTGGGTATGTACCGGCGATCTTGGCTATATCGATACTAATGGCTACCTGGTTTTAGCCGGGCGTAAAAAAGATATTATTATTCGCGGCGGCGTTAATATTAGTCCGGTGCAAATTGAATCGTTAATTATCGGTCATCCTGACGTTGTCAGCGTTGCTTGTGTGCCGGTGCCGGTGCCGGTGCCGGATGACGATCTCGGTCATAGAATTTGTGCTTGCGTTACGTTGCGTGAGGGTGCTCAGCGTTTTTCATTAAAGGAATTAACTGATTATTTACGCACGCAGGGTTTAGAAGTAAATAAATTGCCTGAATATCTGCGTTTTTATCGTCACCTGCCGGTAACTCCAGCTGGAAAAGTGGATAAAAAGCGTCTGGCTGCTGAATCCGCTTCCTTATCTTAGCTAAAGTGAAAAGCGGCATTATTTTTCTATACTAAAGGGCCAAATGTAATAATTCATTATTTCATTTGTCTGTCTCATTTATAAATTATCTCAGTGAGTCTGTGATGCCGGTTTCAAACAGTTTTACCCGTTTTATTCTTACGGCAATTCTGACGTTCGCAATGGCGCTGCCCATGCTGATTTTCTATGCGATTGGCGTTTTAGGCCCCACGCTGGTTGCGGACTTAACGATCGATACGGGATGGTTGGGAATATTAACGATGAGTACGTTCGGACTGGCATCGTTGCTTTCGCTATGGGCAGGAACGCTTGTTAATAACTTAGGCTCTCGCTATTCGCTGGCGCTGCTTTTCTGGTCCACCCTGTTGGCGTATGCCCTAATGGCGTTGTTGCCTGGTTTTGTTGGTCTGGTGGTCGCGCTGCTGTTCTGCGGGTTCGCTCAGGCACTGGCAAATCCGGTAACTAATTTGATTATCGCTGAGTCGGTTGAACCGCGTTACAAAGCGGGGATAGTGGGCATCAAACAGTCAGGTGTACAGGTTTCTGCTCTGTTTGCCGGACTGTGTCTACCCGCGCTGGCGTTACATTTTGGCTGGCGGGGCGCTTTATTCACTCTGGCACCTGTTGCTCTGCTACTGGCGCTACTGGCTCCTCGCCTGATCGTTAAACAACCCGTTAAGAACAACCGTTTTAGCGTAGTGAAACCCGGTAAAAAATTATCTTTACTCATGGCGATACAACTATGCGTCGGAGTGGTGTTGTCATCCTTTATTACCTTTCTTGGCGTTTTTGCCTCAGCGCAGGGGGCCTCGTCGGTCATGATCGGCTATCTAATTGGTTTATTTGGCTGCATGGGAATCTTTTCCCGGATATTTCTCACCCCGCTGGGGGCTAAAATGCGGGATGAATCTCTGTTACTGTTATTGCTGATTGGCCTCTCTATTTTAGTCTTACTGATTGCCCCGCTAGCATCATCTGACCGCTATTGGCCTCTATGGCTGTGCGCCATCGGTATGGGGACGACGGTCGTTGCAACAAATGCTATTGCGATGAGTATGCTGTTGCGCGATAAGCAATTCGGCGCGCCAGCGCCGTCGGCGGGTTTGCTGTCCTGCGGCTTTTTTGCCGGATTTACCGTCGGGCCACCGCTGTTTGGCTGGCTGCAAAGCACACAATATCACTTTAGCGCAGGCTGGATTATGTTGCTGTCCGTCCTAACGTTGGGGGGCTTCCTGTGTTTGAGACTATATATATCGAACGGAAAAGATAAAAGGATAGATCATGTCGAAGGATAAACTATCTCATCAGGACATTATTTCGGTAATTGCCGCGTTGATTCGCTGGATTGGAGCGATTGAGGACGAAAGTTGCGGGTGTTTTCCGCTATACCGTTTTGCCGGTCGACAATGGAAATTATCAGCGGGTGGCTCATGGATGGGGGGATTCTGGGCGGGGGCCTTGCACCTAAAGGCGTTTAAGACCCAACGTCGGGTTGATCGGGATAACGCTGTAACAATGAGTCAGAAGCTGGAGAGTAAACTAAATAGCGACACGCTTCAGCGCAGCCTTATTTTTCACTACGGTGCGGGATTAAGCGAGCGACTGTTCGGTAATCCGATGGCTAAACGGCGGTGTGACCTGGCGGGACAGGCGATAGCAGAATCAGAACGGGCGGAATTGGGCTTTATTCCTTTAGGCCCGGCAATGGGGGGCGGGGCGTCAGGTGCGCAAACTATTAGTATCGATCCGCTGGCGTCGACGCTTTCGCTGCTGTCCGCAGCGGGCTATGGTGAGCTGGCCGAGCGACAGGTGTATAAGGCGGTGATCGCCTGTTATGAGGAAAATGGCCGCTGGTACTCAGAGGCCAGATATCAATCCGGCCAGCTTATCCATCACGGCGTTGCCGGAGATTGGGCCAGGGGGCAGGCGTGGGTTATGCTGGCGTTAGTGCGGGCCGTTCATTTATTCGGTGATGATTATTGGAAATTTGCATGGCAAACGATTGAGCACTGGTGCGCACAGTACAGTTATCATATACCCGTTAATCGTTTGAGTCAGCCCGAAGGCGCGCGCGATCCCTGTGCCAGTCTGATAGCCTGTATTGCTATGTTGGGGATGGCGCGATTGATGCCCGACATGTCATGGCTTGTATCACACGCGCAGCAACAGCTCGCGACGGTTGTGCGTAGCGCCTATCTTGACGAGGGCCGGTTTGCGTTATCAGAATCAGAGAGCGGTGCTCTTTTTAAAGAAGGCAAATTTATCGGTCACTGCTATCGAACCTCAGAGAAGGAAGAACGCTGCGTTGAATCGCCCTGCGGCCTATTTTACCTGCTTGCGGCGTTAATAGCGGCCGATAGGCAGATCGATCCGTTATTATGTCGCTTTCCAGCAGCGAATTATATGGTCCAAAAGGCGTTGGCGCTCTGTATGCGCGTCACGATTCGAAAGTTTGGGCAGCCCTTAACCACGTTAAGCTATCAGACGCTCCACCTGTTCATAAGATAGTCGGCATGGGTGAAGCGTATCGTATTGCAAAACAGGGGGAGCTGCCGCGTTTAGGCGATACCTGTCAGTTATGAAATTGGTAATTTAATGCGGATGATGCTGAATTTATTGTTTTTTATAAACAAATTTTGGCGGATAACCAAAAAATTTACTGAATGCGATGCTAAAGTTATTCGGATGACCGTACCCTACGCTCCAGGCGGTTTGCGCAACCTGATACCCTGATTCGAGCATTAGATGCGCTTTGCGCATACGCATTTCTAACAACATGTTATGCGGCGTGGTATTAAATAAATAGCTAAATCCTTCTCTGAGTTTACATTTGTTCATACCGACAACGGTACACAAATACTCTTCGGTTAACGGTTTTTCCATCTGCTGTTGCATTATATTCTGCACCTGCTCTAGCTTCTGTATTTCGTCCTGTGATAGTTTCTGTCCGCTTCTCTTCGGCTGCGGTAATATAACGCCAACCAGTTCGGATAAAAGGCAAAGGCTATGGGTATGCAATATTAATTTGTTTACACCAGCTGAATGAAAATTGATATGACGTACTAATATGGAGGCGTGAGACAGACTGGCGTGTGACGTTTTTTGATGCAGCAGTTGATTTAATTGTCCATTACCCAGCAGTGAGTTAGCGCTTTTTTCGCCGATATACTGGTGCAGCAATTTTTCTCCTATCACCAGCCGTAATTGTGCCGTCGTTTCGCCTGATTTATAGTGGCGCTGACCGGTACTGCGATGGAAGGCATTAATAGTCGTATATCCGGCAGTGAAGTTAACCGCTGGCGCGGTCTGCGTTGTCTCATAGCAAGATTTACCGTGCAGTCCTAATGTTATCACTAAGACCTGGCTGTTATGCGGGTTATTTGATTCTTTGATGGTCAGATCGCATACCGGGCTATAGCGCAAATAGATCAGATTGAAATCGTCAGCAAGCTCAATGTGATCTGAATAGCATTCCCCCAAATTCTCAAGAGTCTGAAAACGAACCTGACCCGATCTTCCTTTATTCAGGCGAAGGCTTTTGTAATCAAGCTGATACTCTTTTTTCAATAACATATTCATTATCTTCCACTCCCCTAACCGTTTTCCTTATGCAGACGAAACACAGGCGTTTTCATACGAATGCTAGATTAAAATGATAATTATTATCATTTAGGCTATATAGCATAGCTTTTATTGGTTCGCAAGATGCATATCAAATTATTGGTAATGAGGGCGCGTATGGACTTTTCACTGACCGAAGAACAGGAACTGCTGCTGGCAAGTTTGAATGAACTGATTAATCGAGATTTCTCAGAGGACTATTTTAAGCGTTGCGATGAAACTCATACCTATCCCGGCGATTTTTTAACCGCATTTGTTGATAGCGGTATGGGGTTGTTGGGAATACCGGAGGAGTTTGGCGGTGTCCCTGCCGATATGTTGACGCAGGTTCTGGTGCTTGAGGAGGTCGCCCGTCTTGGGGCTCCGGCGTATCTTCTGACAGTCGGGCAGCGTATGCGCAGTATGCTGAGTTTTGGCAGCGCTTTACAGCTGGCTAAAAGTGCCGAAATTGCGCTAACCGGCGTTCCCCCTTACGCGCTGGCGTGTACAGAGCCACAGGCGGGGTCAGACAGCAGCCGTATTGCGACCACATACACTCGTAAAAACGGCAAAGTTTATCTGAACAGCCAAAAGACCTTCATTACGGGCGCTAAAGATTATCCCTATATACTGGTAATGGCCCGTAACGCCGAGTGTCAGAACGATAAGGATTGCTTCACACTGTGGTGGGTTGACCCTGACGCATCAGGTGTTGAACGCCATGATTTACATAAAATTGGCTGGAATATGGTGAGCAACTGTGAGGTGTTTCTTAACAACGTTGAACTTGATGAAAGCGACAGGGTAGGTGAAGAAGGGCGTGGTTTTATCCATATGATGAAAAACTTTGATCATGACCGTTTGATAATCGCCGCCCACACGCTGGGAGCTGCAGAGTGCGCGTTCGACGATGCGGTTAGCTATGCCAACCAGCGGGTTCAGTTTGATAAAACGCTCGGTGAATTCCAACTCATTCAGCTTAAGCTGACGCAGATGGCTATCAAAATTCAGAATATGAAACACTATGTTTATCGGGTTGCCTGGGAGTATGACCAGGGCTGTCTATTCGTCTTTCATCGCCGTTATGTAAGCTTTACTGTGCGCAGGCTGCCTGTGAGGTTATTGACGATGCGATGCAAATTTGGGGGGGGACTGGGGTACAGCAATGAAACTTCTGTTATCAACAAGCAAAAGGGATAAGGCCCTGGCGGCGCGACTGAGTGTTTTATTGAACGCGCCGTTGGTTAATGACGTCACCGACATTCGGCTGGAGGAGGGGGCGCTGCTGGTCGAACAGCGGTTATATGGCGGATTGGCTATCGGTGAGAAAAAAAAGTTAATGCCTCATTTGCTATTGTGACTCTACCGCCGGGCGGGTTCAGCGCATCGGTATCAGAGCCAAAAGAATCTGTTTCCCATCAGACGGTGTTGCTTGACTACGTTCCTCCTCACCACTCGCTGATGCGTCAGGCCCGGAACAGCAAACCTGTCGATAACGTCGAGTTAACCAAGGCGAAATGCGTGGTTGGCGTTGGGCGAGGTTAGCCGCGCAGGACGATTTAGCTCTCATTCAGTCACTGGCAAATTGTTTATGCGGCCCATCTGGTACCCGAAGCTGGTATCAATATGCAGCCCAAACTGCTAGGCGATGGCGTGCTTATCGTTGGTGATGCGGCGGGCATGTGCCTGAATCTCGGCTTTACTATTCGCGGCATGGATCTGTCCATTGCCTCTGGCGAAGCGGCGGCGCGCGCGGTGCTGGAAGCCAAAGGTAAAAATGACTTCACTTCCTGCGGGCTGAGTGGTTATCTCCGCTATCTGGAGGAGCTGTCCGTCATGAAAGATCTGCGTCATTACCGCAGATTACCCGCGATGATGGACAATCCGCGCCTGTTTACGCGCTATCCTCAGATGGTGGCGGGCATTATGGCGGATCTTTTTACCGTTGACGGGCAGCCGCCGCAGCCTCTGCGCAAAAAGATCGTGCGCCGCTGTAAAGCGGTTGGCTATCTAAATCTGATTAAGGATGGCATAAAAGGAATAACGTCCCTATGAATGAAAGCATTGACGTCAAATTGACTATTAATAAGTTTTATATAGATGAAAACCACCCGCACATTATTATCCGTGAGTCTCCTGATATGGCTACGTTTAGTCTGCTGATGAAAGCCTGCCCTGCCGGTCTGTATAAGCAGTTGGAAGACGGAACGATCCGATTTGATTATGTTGGCTGTCTGGAGTGTGGGGCCTGCCGCATAATCGGCGGGAACTCGGTATTAGCCAAATGGGTCTATCCGCAGGAAGCGTCGGGGGTTCACTATCGCTTTGGTTAGTTTTGGCTGGGTAGATCTATCAACAATTGTTACGCATAATCTGTATGAGTTAACCTAGCTTTCCATTTCGTTCGTTTCTCTTAGTTTTCTATAAGTCAGTTTTGCCTCAACGGACACCTTTATTTCCTCCTGATAAAAATGCAGACGAATTCCATCTTATTTCATAGCAATATGAACGGTATTGATAATCGTTATCAAATAAAATGTGGTTGTTATACGTTCCATCCGCAATTTATTAGTTAATTAGATAAATGAGTTACTCGTTTTATCAACCGTTGGAGAGATTTAATGTCCGGGAATAAACGCATGGAAAATATAATAAGAAAACGCATTTTCTATAAAGTAGCTTGCCTGGGATTATCCGGTTTGATATGTCCGCTCAGTTATGGCGACGAGTCGGTGATTATCGTGACTGCCGATAAAACCGAGCAGCGAGTTGAGGATGTTCCGGGTAGTCTTTCCGCTTTCTCTGGCGATGAGCTGGAGCGTCGGAAGATTGAAGGTCTGGCAACGCTGGCGCGTAAAACTCCCAGCTTTAGTTTTCAAAGCACCGGCCAGTCCGGCTTGAACCCACCGGTAATACGCGGCCTGACCTCCTACGCCACCGCCTTTTCTTCCTCAATGCTGATGACGGTTGATGGCGTGCCGACTCTGGTAAATCAGGGGTTTGAAAATAGTCTGGTCGGCGTTGAACGGGTTGAAGTATTACGGGGACCCCAATCCGCGCTGTACGGAAAAAATGCTGAAGGCGGGGTGTTAAATATTTATACGCGCCAGCCGGATAACGCCCCCCGGATGCGCCTTGATGGTGAGCTGGGCAGCCGTAATAAGCACGCCGTACGGCTGGATGCCGCGCACCCTCTTATTGACGATACGCTTTATATCGGGGTTACCGGACAGTTTCGCGAACAGGATGGTTTTATCCACGATCGCTATAACGGTGATCGGGCCGACGACCGTAAAAGCTACGATGGCCGGGCGGTTATTCGCTGGACGCCCGGTGAAAAAAGCGATATTTCACTGCGCTATAGCCATCTGAATTATCGTGACGGCGCCTCACTGTGGGGCAGCGTCAGCGCACCGCGCTATCGGGTCAGCTCCGGCACGCCGAGCTGGAACCGTTCCGAAGGAGAGACTTTCTCGCTGGACATTACCCATCAGTTTGATTCCGGTATATCGTTGCGCTCAATTACCGCCAGAACTGATTATTATGACAAGCTTAAGCAGGATACGGATTTTATGCCTGCTGAGCGCTTTTTTATCCAGCGGGATTTTCATCTCAGTAACTTATCTCAGGAATTGAGGTTATCCGGCGAGCGGGAAGAGGCGAGATGGCTGATTGGCCTCTATGCCGATAAAACCGATAACGATTTATCGTTTACCAATAAAACGCCGTTACAAGTTAAAACAACCAGGTCCACGCTGGAGGGCAGTTCACTCTCGCTGTTTGGTCAGTGGCTACAGCCGATAACGTCTAAATGGTCCCTGACGCTGGGAGGGCGTATAGAGCAGGACCGGAGCGAAATTAAGCCGAAAGATTCATCGGCCAAAAGTCAGCGCTGGCAGCAATTCTCGCCGAAAGCGTCTCTCCAGTACCGCTGGATGCCGGAACAAAACCTGTATCTGAGCTATTCAGAAGGCTTTCGGGCAGGCGGTTATGATCCGTTTGCCTCGACGGTTAATTATCCCGCCTATGCGCCAGAAAAAGTGCGCTCTTACGAGACAGGCATTAAAGGCCTGATTGCGCCGCTTCATCTACGCTATTCCGTCGCCGCCTATTATATGCAAATTAATGATATGCAGGTGCAGCAATACGTTGCGCCGGGGGTTACGTCGATTACTAATGCCGCTACTGCACAATCCAGTGGACTTGAAGCATCCCTTGAATATTGGCTGAATGAACAGTGGAGCATTGATGGCACTATTGGTCTGAACAGGACCCGTTTTAAGCGCTATCGCGACGGTGATAATGATTATGACGGTAATAAAAACCCGTACGCGCCAGACCTGACCTGGCATATTGGCGTCAGCTATGACGCGGATAGCTGGTATGCCAATGTCTCTCTGGACGGCGTCGGGAGTATCTATCTTGACCCAGCAAATAAATATCGTCGAGGCAGCTATCAGTTATTAAATATGTCTGCAAGTTATCCAGTTAATCAAAATATTACCCTAAGTGCTTACGTCCAGAATATCACGAATGAGCATTATGATGCGGTCGGGTTTATGAATGGCAATGTGACTGTTTATAGCCCACCTCGGGAGTTAGGTATGAGGATAAGTTATGAATTCTAATCAGGAATCAATATTACAGCCGTATTGGGATCTGGCGCTGGCTAGTGTTAACGCCGATGTATTACGTGTGGCAATAGAGATGCGTTTATTTCGATATCTCGACAAACCGACAAAAGCCGCTGATATTGCAACGCGTTTAGGATTAGATCCTGTGAATACGGGTTATATTCTGGATATGCTCTGGAGTATGGGGTTACTGTCCCGCGAATCAGACAATCCTGCCTATTATGTTAATCAAGAGGTAGCGAGAAAGTATTTTTGCTCCGATGCAGCTCAGTATCTGGGAGACGCTTTTCTTTTTCGATTGAGAGGGTTACGCCATTTCGGCAGTCAGTTGGCAGAGCAGATCCGAAGCGGCCTGATTTGCAATCAAGCCGCTGGTGTTCACACTACGCAGGAAAATTGGGCAAAAGCCGCCGATTTACAGATCGCACAGGAACAGCGGGCCGTCACTGTGGATGTGGCAATGGCTCTGATGAGGCGTATTCCTGAGTTTCAGTCCGGTGGCCGGTTGCTGGATTTGGGCGGCGGACCGGGGTTGATTGCGATTGCCATGCTGCAAGCCTGCCCGGCATTTTCCGGCGAGGTGTTTGACTTTCCCGAAACGATAGCGGTAGCGCAAAATAATATTAATAAGGCCGGGTTAAGCGAACGTTTGCAGGTTAGAAGCGGTGATCTGACCGTTGACTCTATTGGCGAAAACTTCGATTTAGTCTGGTGCTCTTCCGTGCTGCATTTTGTCCCGGATATTAATGACGTACTGGCTAAAATATGGGCTGCGCTAAACCCCGGTGGCGTATTTATTTGTGCTCATGCAGAAGTGTCGCCAATCGCTGCCGAGGCAAGGAAGGTTCTTCCCTATTACCTGTCAATGCAGATGAAACGTAATCATGTTCCCCTGAAAGGTCAGCTGTCTTTGGCGATGACGATGACTGGTTTTACCCAGATTGAGCAATATGACGATATCGAGTTCCCTGTTGCGCCAGTCTCCGTTCTTGTTGCCAGAAAGAGGGCCGTATGAATCAGATAGTGTCATTACGGTTTGGACTGTATCAGGTAATTTTCGGTTGGATGAATTTTGTTTTAGTCATCCCAGCTATTTACCTTCTGCTTGGTTTACCGCTGATTATGCGGGAACATGGCTGGTCTGGCACCGATATAGGTTTTTTCCAACTGGCCGGACTACCGGCAGTATTCAAGTTCTTGCTGGCATTGCCGGTTCAACGTTTTAGGGCAGGAAAACGCCACTATAGCTATTGGGTAGTGCTGTTGGGGCTGCTACTTGTGGTCTTACTTTACCTGATTAGCGATCCGGGCATGTTGGCGCACCATATACCGTTATTTTTGTTGTCGCTAGCCATAAATCTCCTGTCAACCTGGGCGGATATTCCTCTGAATGCATTGGCGGTGAAACTACTTCCGCGTTCAGAACAGATGCGTGCCGGGAGCATCCGTTCAATGGCAACATTTGTAGGCGCAATTGTCGGCAGTGGTTTGATGTTAGTTATTCAAGGACGTTGGGGGTGGTCGGCGCCATTTTATATGATGGCCAGTGGCTTGTTACTTAGCTTGTTACTTATGTTGTTACTGAAAGAAGATAAGCAGAATGGTGAATTGTTGCCTCAGTCTGATAAACGACCGGTAATGATGGATTTGGTCGGTTATTTTCGACAACCGGGAGCTAAATTCTGGATCTGGTTGCTGATGAGTAGTTTCCCCTTTATTGGTGCAGCTTGGTTATATCTTAAACCCATGCTCCTAGATTTAGGCGTAGAGGCGCAAAACGTGGCCTGGATCGTTGGCGTCGGCGGTGGAACAATTGGTGCTCTTTCCAGTCTGTTAAGCGGGCAGTTTGTTCGATATTTAGGTGTGGCTAAAGCTATTCCTACGTATTTATTTTACACATTGCTGACGCTTATTATTTTAACATTAACGATGTTATTTAAGCTCAGTGTAATATGGATTATTGCCAGTGTTTTTTTAGTCGCTATAGCTATGGGGGCAATGTCTTCTCTTATATTTGGTTTAATGATGTATTTTACGCGACATAAGTGTCGGGCTTCAGATTATGGCTTGCAATCAAGCCTTTTTATCGCCACTCGACTGACATTTCCTATTTGTGCCGGAATGATACTGGATGCTGGTGGCTATGTTTTGATGCTGACGGTGCTTTCTCTTTGCGTATTACTGGTGTTTATTTTTACATTGATATTTAGAGTCCACATTAAATATATGATGCTGCATACGCACGATGGATTGATTTGACTCATTGGGTTTTGAGTTTTTGTCGTATGTACGATTAAAGTATGGCGTGATTTTCTTAGTGGTAGTCGTCACCTTGTGCCTGTAGCCTCGCAGGTTTGTTCCTTTCGATCTGCCTCTATGAGTCTCAGTGTTCGGCTGCTGATACATATTTATCAGGGCGCATCTGGCAGTTACTGCGTCGGGAGGGGCTTCAAGTCACTACACAAGCGGGTATACCACATTGATCATTTTAACGGCCTGAGCGTAAAATACAGACGACGTCGTAACGGGTTGGCGACCAAGCGGTTTTCCCTTCTTACCGCTTATGGGCACCTCTCTTTAAGTCATCTTCAATGACTCGGAGGTGTTTGTTAAACCCGTGGCGATTCAGTTTTGGGGGCAGTGTTCAGATAGACTGTCCCGCATAACGATTTGTTTCTCTCGTTCCATTGAAGCCCATGAAAAAGTTATCGGAGTGTTTACCGAAAAGCACATGTTCTGCTAATCGGATGCATTATCCTGGCTGTCAGGATATGGTGGGTCAAGATCAGCTCTGGTTTGGGTGCGCTGTCCCGTGCCCAAACTGGCTGAGTACCCTTCAGTGCATTCATCGAGATAATCCGACCACCATTGCATCATTTCGATTCTGGCTTCCAGATGTTCCGCTTTATGCACATACGCCGCCCGCACGCCGTTGCGCTCTTTGTGACTCATCTGCCGCTCAATGGCATCCTTTGACCAGCGTCCGGACTCGTTCAGGGCGCTACAGGCCATGGTTCTGAAACCGTGGCCGCATACCTCGATTTTGGTGTCATAGCCAATCACGCGCAGCGCTTTGTTAATGGTGTTCTCACTCATCGGCTTGTTCAGGGTATGTGCGCCCGGAAAAACGAAGACCGATTCACCGGAAATCGCCTGAATCTGTTTCAGCAGGGCGACCGCCTGCCGTGACAGCGGCACCAGATGTTCATCCTTCATCTTTGCGCCACGCTCTGAAAACCTCACGCCTTCTACGGCTTCACGCTTTGCAGGCACCGTCCAGATATTGGCTTTCAGGTTGAATTCATCCCAGCGGGCAAAACGTAGCTCACTGGAGCGCAGGAAAACATGCAGATTCAGCTCCAGCGCCAGACGGGTCAGCATCCGGCCTTTGTAGCTCTCCATCTTCGCCAGCAGTTCAGGCAGGCGTTTCAGCGGCAAGGCGGGGTGATGTTGGGTCACTGCCGGGGTCACGACACCGTCCAAATCGTAAGCCGGATTGTATTTGATTAATCCTTGCTGTACGGCATTGGCATGGCGCATGATTTTCGTCAGATGCTGGCGAACCTTCCTGGCAACGTCATGCACGCCTTTATCGTCAATTACCTTAACTAACTGTGCCAGATGGCGGGTTTCAATTTGAGTGATATCCATCGCGCCAATAGTGGGGAAAACGTAGCGTTTCAGGCAGGTGAGAATTTTATCGGCGTGTGCGTCGGACCAGAGCTTTAGGCAACTGGAGTGCCATGCGTTGGCGATGTATTGAAAGGTGCGGGATTCATCAACGGTAGTGTTATTGCTCTTCCTACGCCGAGAGGGATTAATACCGGATGTCAGTAAATTACGCTGCACATCACGCTTTTCACGGGCTTCTGCCAGCGTCGTCTGTGGATAGGGGCCAAAAGCAAGACGATTTTCTTTACCGCCAAAGCGATAGCGGAAGTACCATAGCTTAGAGCCGCTGGTCGATATTGTCAGGTACAGGCCTTGCGAGTCGGTGAGCTTGTATGATTTTGCGAGAGGTTTTGCTGAGCGGATTTTGCTGTCAGTTAACATGTGAGGGTCACTCCAGTTGTCGAACTGAATGACCCGCAATCTGACCCCAAATTCTCCGGATACGAAGGGATAAATAAAAACGTATCAGAAAGACTTTTTACCCCAACCTATTGAATAGCAACAACATAGGAATTCATAGGGAGGCATAAAAAAAGAATAGTGGTGCCGGACTCAGAATCGAACCAAGGACACGAGGATTTTCAATCCCTTTAAAATTGCTTTAAAAGCATCGGTAACTGCACGTGGGCGTCTACCTAGTCTTACCTTGAATCCATTTGCAGACCCCCGGAACTTGATGTTAAGTCTTCTCGTGGCATTTTTATAATGTGTCGCAATAGCCTGCGTACGTTCGTCTGGAATCTTCAAGTTGTTCAGAAAACTTTGAAACATCTCTGCTGTTTGCATTTAATTATCCTTGAACCTGTCCTCGGATCACACAATCCACTGATAGTAATGATGTACACGGGTGCTTCATCGTTTTCACAAAATCAGCCTTATTGAACCCTGATTGGGTGAAAACACCCGGTGGCTAATGTTAATACAAAAGGTATGTTTTTCATCCTTTTTCAAACGAATCCAAAACTAAGGGTAATGCAGCTGCTGAAAAAGATACGGTATTTTATGGAAACCGTAAGCCCCTTCCCCAGAGAGGAACATGGTCTGGTAAAAGTGTAACGATATTACACACGGTTATTTAGGGGGCCGCTTGGAAAACGGAAATTATCCCACGTTAAGACTGCTTTTTGTACAATTTGGGATCGACTGTGCGTAATGGCCGATATTTCCCGGACCCCAGCTTAAGATTATTACGCCAGACGTAATCTCCACTCAGATTGATATGTTCCCAACCCAGAGGAGAAAGATGAGATACGAGTTGCTCATTAATCGGGATGCCTTTTCGTTTCAATGACTCAATGATTCAATGACTCAATGACTCAATGATTCAATGACTCAATGACTCAATGACTCAATGACTCAATGACTCAATGACTCAATGACTCAATCGCTATTTCTATTGATGCATGGCTGACGATTCCAACGTAGAATCAACTCTAACTAGATAAAATCAACAGATTGATCACCCGTAACGGACCTGAACACGTTCACTCGGAGCTTGCCATTCCGGTGATTTCGTTATTTTGTTGCATTTCGAGTGGGAAATAGGCCTTTCAACCACAGCCAGAGAGACACACCATTATGTCATCACCTACCATGGTACAGGAATACCCGGAACTCAATACTCTTAACCCCCTGCTGAACAGTATTGTTGATAAAACCGTTGATAATGTTGCACGAAAACTGATCGGCGGTTTTCGTAATAAACGAAATTCTCAACCGAATGCCAAGGTCCCCAACCTCAGTACATCGGTGGATGATACGCTTAATGCCACGTCGTCTGCGAGTGTGCTTGCCGTGGCGAATCGGGGTGTTCAGTGGAAGGAAATGATAAGCAAAAGTTTCACTCATGGCATTACCTCTATTTCCACCATGAAGTTTGATGGCCAGTTCACGATCAAGAATGGTGTGCCGGAAGGCCTGAAAGATGTGCCGAATTCCCCGGGTGTCTATGTGGTTTATGATAGCGCCGGTGAGGTGCGGTATATCGGCGATGCGAAGAATTTACAGAAACGGTGGCATGCCGGGCATCTGAATGAAAATAAAAACGCCGAAAAGAATGGCACAGAATACAAAATGGCGGCGGAGTTTGAAGAGGGCTGCACCGTCAAATTTATGGTCATGGATTCGGCAGAGACGGCAGCAGCGGTCGAGGCTAACATTTTAAAAAATGAGAAACCCCCGGTAAATAAGAAAGAAGAGCTGTGCACAAAACAGGGTACGCGTTCTAATATCGAAGCAAAAAAAATGAAAGATGCGGCAAACGAGGCGGGAGGTCTGGCCTTTGGCGCAGGGAAAGAGGCATTAAAAAATGTCGGGTGGGGTGTGTTGGAAACGCTCAGTACCACGATGATTAAAGCTTTGAAGGATGAAGTTGTTGACCTGTTTATCACCCAGAAAGCGCAGGTGAAAATCCGTCTAAAACGCTTTTTTGATAAAATATGGAAGGTTATCGTTAACCTGATAAAAGCCCCGTTAAATCTGCTTAGAGGTTTATTCGAGTTCGTGTTAAATGCACTGTCTCAGGCCATCGGGAAAATTTATCAGTTAGCAAAAAATATCTATGATCTGGGCATGGCAGCACTCTCGCTGATGAAGGGGAGCAAAACCATGACCAGGGAAGAAACCATCTATAAGGTCTCTGAGGTCATTATCACCAGCGGGGCTCTGGTGTTCTGGGATGCGGTAGAACCGGTGATTGAATCTGGTATGGTGGCTCTTTTTGCTCCACTGGCTCCCTTTGCCCCTTATATTTCTGCCTCCCTGTGCGCGATGGGATTTGGGTTGAGCAGTTACCTTTTGGCCGATATCGTCCCTAAAGCCGTCAGCCTGATACTCTCAACGGAACCTGCCTATACTGCAAAAGGACGGGAGGCTTTCCAGCAGTTGATTGCTAACCATGAAAGCAGTATGGGTATGGTGGCTGAACTGCAAAAATATGCAGGTAGCACGGTGAATCTGATGAGTGAAACCCGGGAGCATACGGCAGAACTGAACAATGATGTCATCAGACTGACTCGCTTCTCTCTTGCCGAAGAGATTAAAAAGCTGGGAGCGCAGTAATATGACGGTTGTCACGATTGTTGAGAAGAACAAAGACTCCAGCATCGCCAGTTTCAAAAAAAATCTCCACGAAATAGGCAAAAAGCTGAAAGAGGAACAAGAGAGAAGTAAAGGGATACAAAAAGCGGCAGATGACTTCAATAATCGGGGTTTTTTGGAGCGTTGGGGTAGCAGTCTCACCGCGAGAAATGACACTGACTTAGCGACGATGATTGCAAGCCTGGGTGGCAGTCTGAATATCACCCAAGAAGTGATCGAGTGTTTATTACAAATCCAGTCAGAAAAAAATGTCGTGCTGAAAGAGTTTCATCTGGCGTTAATGAATACGATTCGAGACTTGAAACACAACGACACGATGCTGGATCTCAGCAGCCGTGAAAACTCACTGGCTATTCTTGAACATCTGAAATCCCAGGTGGAAGACAAACTGGAACAGGCACAGCGTGTCGAGGAACATGAAGAGGAGATTAACCGGTTACAGTCATTGAGCTGGCAGCAGGAGGAGATGCTTCAACGTTTGCAGGCAAGTCAGGATGAGCACGCAATACAGCTTGCCCTCCTGAAGCAGGTTGTCCCAAAATTCGAGCGACAGCAGCAGGAGCAATGGCAACAGTCAGGGAAGCTGGCTCTGGCCCTTGAAGAGCAGGCGGATCAGTACCAGCAACAGTTGGCCTTACTGATGGACAAGCTGACCTTGCAGGAAAACGTCGCAACAGGGATGGCAGCGCGGGTCAGCGAATTAGAGAAGACGTCTCGATTAAAACGTGCAGGACTGCGCGATTACTTGCTGTTTGCGACTAGCGCTCTTGCCGCCGGACTGGTCGTTATCGAAGTGATGCGTTTTAACGGCGTTATTTAACGGCGAGGTTTACCCATCTATCTCCGCTGGGATGGGAACACATCAACCTGAGTGGAGATTGCGTCTGGCGAACAAACCTCAAGCTGGGACAGGGAAAATACCGTTCGTTATGCTCAGTAGATAGCAGTCTGTACAAAAAACAGGCTTAACGTATGATATTTTCCGTTTTCCAAGTGGACCCCATTTAGAATCATTTAAGCAGCGGTAAACAGCGGTCATTCGGTCTGAGTGTCTCAAAGTTTTTTGCAACATATGGACATTTCTAATGAGCCAGCTGTTAGACATTCCTATCGAGCCTTGACAATCTATGTAACAGCAAAGTTGTAATGTCCCCTCTGGGGGTGCGGACGATTTCCTGGACTCTCAGGAGATAAATAATGTTTACCGAAGCAGAACGGCTCCGCGCAATTGAACTTTACTTTAAATACGGCAGAAAACTGGCTCCTGTAGTTCGTGAACTGGGTTACCCCTCTAAAAGAAATCTACGACGCTGGATCCGTTTATGGGAAGCGAGTGACGGTGCTACAAAATCCATACTCCGTAAGCCTCGTTACTCTGATGTGCAAAAGCAGGCTGCTGTTGAACATTATCTTAACCGTGGCTGCTGCCTGGCGTTTACCAGCAGGACTCTTGGTTATCCCTGCTGTGATGTATTGGCTCGCTGGGTTAATGAACGTCATCCCGGCAGACGGCTTATTTTCACCAGTACGATCAATCAAAATGCACCTTTTGAACCTGAGGTGAAACGTCAGGCTGTCATGGCGCTTTGTACACGGCATGTACCTGCCAGAGAAATCGCCATGAACGTTGGCATCAGTCGCACGGTATTGTACAAATGGAAAGATGAAATCATCGGCGATGAGGCTTACCAGTCCATGCGCAAACATGAAAAGCCGTCTCTTACGGAAGAGCGCGACACTCTGCGCGAAGAAGTTAACCGACTTAATCAGGAGATACGTCGACAGCAGATGGAGCTCGATATCCTGAAAAAAGCGGAGGAAATCATAAAAAAAGACCCGGGCATCAGCGTCAGCACTCTGACAAACAGGGAAAAGACGCAGATCGCTGATGTCCTGAGAGGCTCGTACCCGTTGACAGAGCTGCTGCGAGTCCTTGAACTTGCACGGAGCAGTTTTTTTTACCACCGGACAGCTCTGCGCTCGGGAGATAAATACGCGACCGTACGTATCGCAATAACAGAGATCTTCAACGGTAACTATCGTTGTTATGGCTATCGCCGTCTGCACGCTATGCTACGGCACAAAGGCCAGCGACTCTCTGAGAAGGTTGTACGCAGACTTATGGTGGAAGAACAGCTTGTGGTCAGTCGAAACCGTCGGCGCCGCTACAGCTCATACTGCGGAGAAATCGGCCCGGCACCTGACAATCTTCTCGCCAGAGACTTTAACGCGGAACAGCCTAATCAAAAATGGCTGACAGATATCACGGAGTTCCAGCTGCCGTCAGGCAAAGTATGGTTGTCACCTGTAATCGACTGCTTCGATGGTAAAGTTGTGAGCTGGTCGTTGGGTACACGCCCGGATGCAGAACTGGCGAATACCATGCTGGATGGTGCAATCAGCACATTAACCGCAGGCGAACGACCAATAATCCATAGCGATCGAGGCGGGCATTACCGCTGGCCAGGCTGGCTTAAGCGTGTGAATGCTGCCAGTCTTATCCGTTCGATGTCCCGTAAAGGCTGTTCACCGGATAATGCGGCCTGTGAAGGATTCTTTGGTCGCCTGAAAACGGAAATGTACTATGGTCATGAGTGGTCAGGCGTGACACCTGAGCACTTTATGCAGCATGTTGATGCCTATATACGATGGTATAACGAACATCGCATCAAGTTGTCGCTGGGAGCACTCAGCCCGGAAATGTACCGTCGACAACTCGGCATCGCGCAATAAAACCGTCCAAGAAAACATCCGCACCCCCTCTGTGCTAGGTTTAAGACGTCCGTCACGAGATTTACCATCAAGGGATTCTGATAACGGCCCATGCAGCGGAGTTTTTTACTTTGGATGACGTCAACCGACTTAAAATCATTCAGGGTGTTGTCGACCGGTACCTGACAACGCAGATGGCCGCGTAGCGCCTGGGTACCTCCTATCAGCTAAATCAAGCCAGGGTATGTGAAAATTTCGGCGGCTTGATAGTGAGGTTAATCAACATCCGTTATTCGTGCTTTACATATAATGTAGATTGAATTGTAGGTTATTTTGAATAATCACAAATTTAATATATTAATCAATGATGAAACACCAATACATCATCGTTTATGAAACATCAACACTGCTATCAGTACTGCCTACCCATCCATCAAGCTTATCAGCCCATTCTTGCATCATAACTTTCCGTTCTTCAAGATAGATTGCATGATTATACGCTCGGCGCACATTATTGGTATCCGCGTGGGCAAGTTGAGCCTCGATAGCATCAGGCCGATAGCCCATCTCGTTTAAACGTGTGCTGCCTGTGGTTCGGGTTGCATGTGGGCTATACGTTCCGCTCCAGCCGAGGCTTTTCAGTAGCTGGCGCAGTGAGTGCGGTGTCATCGGGCCACGCGGGTTATCTCGCCCCGGGAAGATATGCTGTCGATGCCCGGTTAATCCCTGTAGTGTTCTGAGCATGTTGACCGCTTGTGAGGGAAGGGGAATAACGTGTTCTCTACGGGCCTTCATTCGCGTTGCCGGAATTCTCCACTGTGCGTTATCGAGATCGAACTCTGCCCATTCCGCTTCGGTAACTTCGGCAGGCCGCGCCAGCGTCCACCAAATTAGCCACATGCAATAGTTAACCTGGTATGAGCCGACTGTTGTCAAAACAGCTTAACAGCTTCCCGATTTGCTGTGGGTTCAATGTCTGCTTGTGCTGCGTCTTGTTTGCCGGAAGTGCTTTACGTACCGGCCAGACAGGATCGCTGTCTGCTCTGAGCGTTGCTACTGCCAACCCAAAAACCGATGAAATAGTGCGTCTAGCTTCAGCGGCAACGGTCGGAGCACCACGCTTAGCTGTTTCCTGAATAATTTTAAGAATATGGTGCGGGGTGATTTCCCGGAAGTTTGCCGATGGCGGGAAAAACTACACGCTCCAGCATATCAAGGCGGCGCGTTTTGGTGATGTCGGCCCAGTCTTTCATCTGCAACCACTCTTTAGCGATAAGCTCAAAGGTGTTGGAGGCATCGTTGGCTTTGCGGATCTTATCTAACTGACGAGCCTGTGCTGGGTTGAGTCCCTCTGCAACTTGCTTACGTGCTTGCTCGCATTTCTCCCGCGCCTCTGCAAGTCTCACTGCAGGATATTCACCTAACGCATACATGCTTGATTTACCGTTAAGTTTAAACCGATAGCGCCATGCTTTTTGCCATTGGGTTTCACTTCGAGGTAGAGACCATTGAAATCATTGAGCCGATAGAGTTTTTCTTTCGGCTTGGCAGTGCGGCATTGCGTATCAGTGAGCATAGCGAGTCCTTGTCTATTTCTTATACCGTTGTTGTACCCACCTAAAATGAAGATGAAGGCTTGTTGTACTCACCTATGTACTCAATTTTAGCTGCGCTTCTACGAAACCATTTGAGACGTTATGAAATGAAAAATCCACGCAATTGCGTGGATTTTATAGGTTTTTGTGATCTTTATGAGATGCATTGAGATCCCATGAGACAGCAGAAGCCAATTAGACGTTGAACAGGAAGTTCATAACATCGCCATCTTTAACGACATATTCCTTGCCTTCGGCGCGCATTTTGCCGGCTTCTTTCGCGCCTTGTTCACCCTTATAAGTAATGAAATCCTCATAAGAAATCGTCTGGGCGCGGATAAAGCCTTTTTCGAAATCAGTATGAATTTTACCGGCTGCCTGCGGAGCCGTCGCACCGACAGGAATGGTCCAGGCGCGAACTTCCTTTACACCAGCCGTGAAATAGGTCTGTAGTTCGAGGAGTTCGTAACCAGCGCGGATAACGCGGTTGAGTCCCGGTTCTTCCAGACCCAGTTCGGCCATAAATTCATCGCGTTCGTCATCATCAAGTTCAGCAATATCAGATTCCACTGCCGCACAGACAGGCACCACGACAGAACCCTCTTTTTCCGCGATCTCACGAACTTGATCAAGATACGGGTTGTTTTCAAACCCATCTTCGTTGACGTTAGCGATGTACATGGTGGGTTTCAGCGTCAGGAAACTCAGATAGCGGATAGCCGCTTTCTCTTCCGTGCTCAGATCCAGCGCTCGTAACATTTTTGCGTTTTCCAGCTGTGGTAAGCATTTTTCCAGTGCTGACAGCTCGACTTTTGCGTCTTTATCGCCACCTTTGGCTTTTTTCTGTACGCGGTGAATCGCACGTTCACACGTATCCAGATCTGACAGCGCCAGCTCGGTGTTAATTGTGTCAATGTCGTCAGCGGGATTCACTTTTCCTGAAACGTGAATGATATTGTCATTTTCGAAGCAGCGGACTACGTGACCAATGGCTTCGGTTTCACGGATATTCGTCAGGAACTGGTTTCCCAGGCCTTCACCTTTTGATGCGCCTTTTACCAACCCGGCGATATCAACGAATTCCATCGTTGTTGGAAGTATTCGTTGAGGCTTTACGATCTCTGCCAGTTTCTCCAGACGCGGATCCGGCATTGGCACTACGCCGGTATTTGGCTCGATGGTACAAAACGGGAAGTTGGCCGCTTCGATACCGGCTTTGGTCAGCGCATTGAACAGTGTGGATTTACCGACGTTAGGCAGCCCAACAATACCGCATTTGAATCCCATGTTTATATCACCTTAAATAACTTATTAATCAGGCCATTAGATTCATTGGCCTGTCAAAATGAAAATATTCCGGCCAATTATACACATAATGATGCTTTAACTCGATCTGCCGTCATCATGCCGTATGACTATAATGACGCTTTAAAGGCGTGCAGACGGTTCATTGCTTTGGTCATGTTTTCTTTCAACAGAATATCCGTGCAGTAGATAGCTTCGTCAATCGCCTGATCAATCAGCGACTGTTCACTGACAGGCGGCTTACCAAGAACAAAACCAACCACTTTATTTTTATCACCCGGATGGCCAATACCGATCCGTAAACGGTGGAAATTGGGATTGTTTCCCAACTTATTGATAATGTCTTTCAAACCGTTATGACCACCATGGCCGCCACCTAGTTTCAGTTTGGCAATCCCTGGCAATAAATCCAGTTCGTCATGGGCGACCAGAATTTCATCTGGTTGAATGCGATAAAACGTTGCCATCGCTGTAACCGCTTTGCCACTCAAGTTCATGAAAGTGGTAGGTACCAATAAGCGGATGTCGTGCCCGGCAAGTGTCAGACGTGAGGTGTAACCGAAGAACTTGCTTTCTTCTTTGAGCGGCTGACGGTGGGATTCTGCCAGACGGTCAACGTACCAGGCGCCAGCGTTATGACGGGTCGCGGCATATTCAGCGCCCGGATTTGCCAGCCCCACAATGAGTTTGATGCTGCTCACAATACAGTTCCAGATTACGCGTTACATGCCGTAACGCAGAGTAAAGTCACTAAAACGGGTGCGTTAGTTTACACGGACAACCTGGCAATCACCAAGTATCGGCGATGTTTGCAAGAGAAAGAAGCGAAGCGCAGGGATAAGCGAGTAACTGAGCATAACCTGCGTGCCTGCAACTTGATAGATGGCAGGTATCGCTTGGTTATTATTGACTTGTGTTTATTGTTTAACATGCGTACGGAATTTGTTTTTTATCTGTGACCTTTCACTCAATGTCAATAGGGATTATGTCTATAATTACAAAGAATAGTAATGGAATGCAGCGACATCCTCATTATTTCCACAGATATTTCTGGAGGTGAAATATGAAACATAAACATTCTGTAGCTGTAGGTAACATATTTATGGGGTTGGGTATGCTACTGATGATCCTGGGGATCGCTTATTCTATCATTGGCCAGTTGCCTAAGTTGGATTTGCCCGGCGCCTCAAATTACGTTGAACTGATAGCTATTTTCGTCGGAGCCATTTTATGGTTGGTGGGGGCTCGTGTCAGTGGCAGGGAGCATGTAGCTGACCGCTATTGGTGGGTAAAGCATTTTGATAAACGTTGCCGCCGGCAAAATCATTAATTATGGTAATAAAATCATGTCGGCTGTGAGGTAATAAAAATCCACAAGACTATAACGGTTTTTTATTATCTCTTTATTTTTAGTCTGTTGGGTTGTTGCTTTTTTCTATTTACAACCTTACAGCCAATTACATCGTTTAATAATTTATTGAAAATAATTATAAAAACAAAAACGCCACCGATAAACTGGTAGCGTTTTTTTCTGCTTATCGTGTTGACTTAATGTTCAAACATGGCAGAAATAGATTCTTCATTACTGATGCGGCGAATCGCTTCCGCCAGCATGCCAGACAACGTCAACATGCGTACATTCGGTAAAGATTTGATTTTGTCAGTCAACGGGATGGTATCGCAGACAATAACTTCATCAATAACCGAACTCTTGATGTTGTCATAGGCATTGCCGGAGAAAATTGGGTGCGTGGCGTAAGCAAATACACGCTTGGCACCGCGTTCTTTCAGAGCTTCGGCTGCTTTGCACAGTGTTCCGCCAGTGTCGATCATGTCGTCAACCAGGATGCAGTCACGACCGGCGACGTCACCGATGATGTGCATTACCTGGGAAACATTAGCGCGGGGACGACGCTTGTCGATGATAGCCATGTCGGTATCGTTCAGCAGTTTGGCGATAGCGCGGGCACGTACCACACCACCAATATCCGGAGAAACCACAATAGGATTATTCAGATCCTGTTGCAGCATATCTTCAAGAAGGATCGGGCTACCGAAAACATTATCCACAGGGACATCAAAGAAACCTTGGATCTGTTCAGCGTGAAGATCAACCGTAAGTACCCGGTCAACACCTACGCTAGAGAGAAAGTCGGCAACCACTTTGGCTGTAATCGGCACACGGGCAGAACGTACACGACGGTCCTGGCGTGCATATCCGAAGTAGGGAATAACCGCAGTGATACGTCCCGCAGAAGCGCGGCGCAGGGCATCGACCATGACAACCAGTTCCATCAGGTTATCATTGGTGGGTGCACAGGTGGACTGGATGATGAATATATCACCACCGCGTACATTTTCGTTAATTTGCACGCTGACTTCACCGTCACTAAAACGACCAACAGCGGCGTCGCCAAGGCTAGTGTACAAACGGTTGGCAATACGTTGTGCTAGTTCCGGGATGGCGTTACCAGCAAAAAGCTTCATATCAGGCACGAGAAGAACCTCAGGCTTGCGTCCAGAGAAATACCATATCGGCGTGAAACCGGGGTGCATGTCACGCAGATACAATATGCATACGGGTGTAGGAATAAAGGCGTTAAAAGACCACTGATGCCGGTGGTTTTTTAGCGACCCTCGAGTTGCCCGGAAAGCGTGCGTTGCAAAGGTGAAATGTTAACACCTTGTGCGACAAAGCCATTCAGCCATCCCGGGGCCCGGTCAAGCACCTGACGAGCAGCAGACTCAGTGTCGAATTCAGCAAACACACAAGCACCAGTGCCAGTCAGGCGCGCCGGGGCGTATTCTAACAGCCATGAAAGTAGCTGTTCAACCTCACGAAAACGTTTTCTTGCAATAGGTTCACAATCATTGACGAAAGTCTGCTTTAACCGTGCCTCCAGCGGACAAACGGGAGAGTCACGTTTTAGGTCAGGATCGTTGAAAATGAGTGGTGTAGGAATATTAATGCCCGGGTGGGCGACCAAATACCATTTTTCCGGTGGTGACGCGGGGGTGAGTTTCTCTCCCACACCTTCAGCAAAAGCGGCATAACCGTGAACAAAGACTGGCACATCTGCTCCCAGCGTCAAGCCAATCTCTGCCAGCGTGGTGCGATTTAATCCACATTGCCATAGATGGTTTAGTGCCACCAGGATAGTGGCGGCATTGGATGAACCGCCACCCAGTCCGCCACCCATAGGCAGCCGTTTTTCAATGGCGATATCGGCTCCCCCCACGGGCAGTCCATGTCGTTGACCGTAACGTTGTAACAGGGTTGCCGCACGGATTATCAGATTTTGCTCGTCCGGTACCCCGATAATTGGGGTGAGGAGTTTAATAATGCTATCCTGACGTGGCGTAATGGTGACAGTGTCACCACAATTCAAAAATTGAAACAACGTTTGTAGATTATGATAGCCATCGGCACGCCGTCCGGTGATGTACAGAAACAAATTTAGCTTGGCAGGGGAAGGCCATTGATTATCCAGTGAATATGTCACTTACTGAACCGTCCAGTTATCCATCTTGAGTTTGATGCGTTGTTCACCCTGTGTCAGTTCCAGACTTTGTGGCAACGGCGGAATGCTGTCTTGCATATACCCCAGATAAGTGACATTCCAGCGTTGATTCCCCTGATGATACGTGAGGTTACGCAGCAGGTAATGATCATCCAGTGAATAATCCTGGGCGTCTCCCGGGATACCGAGCATCCATTGACGCAGGCTGTCGAGTGGAATCGCCATGCCAGTCAGTTGCTGTACCATATATTCCGCATCTTTCCCCACATAGCGCTTACCTTGACTGTCGATAATCTGCACATTTTCAGGTTGAGCTCTCAGTTCCAGCTCGGTGCTACCTAACGGGCTGGTCAGCAGCAGGCGATAGCGTTGGGGTGAGAATTGCTGTAGGAAGAATCGGGCATAAAGTTTCTTCCTATTAGAGATATAGGCAAAGGATCCGCGTGTTTGATATTGGGTCAAATGCTGTACCTTGCTCAGGTGATCCTGCCACTGAGGTGAGGTCGGGCTTTTACCCGGAACGTTGGGTTGAGTAAGGCTACAGGCTGTCAGTAACAGACAGGCCAATGGCAGTAACCGCAGGCAACGGACGGGTTTTATGGTCATATTACTATTGTCCTATAAAGCATGATGGGGTCATAACAATACGTCACGCTAACGGGCTTGGTCCTTAGCGTCAATCATTGTTATTTTACCCGTCAGATATAATTTCGAATAACGAGAGGCATGTAGTGTCGCTTTTCTTGCTTGTCTGCATCAAGTAGAATGCTTAACAGATGAAACCCATACTAACATCGGTATTACTCAGAACTATCCATGACCCTGCTTGCGCTTGGTATTAATCATAAAACTGCACCTGTTTCTCTGCGAGAACGTGTAGCCTTCTCGCCAGATACTCTGGGGCAGGCGTTACATAGCCTGTTACAGCAACCGCTGGTGCAGGGGGGGCGTGCTGCTGTCTACATGTAACCGTACCGAGTTATATCTCAGTGTTGAGGATCGGGAAAACCAGCGTGAACAGTTAATCAACTGGCTATGTGAATACCACAAGCTAGACCGGGATGACGTGCAAGAAAGTGTCTACTGGCATGAAAACAATGCTGCAGTCAGTCATCTGATGCGCGTCGCCAGCGGATTGGACTCCCTGGTGTTGGGTGAGCCACAAATTCTGGGCCAGGTGAAAAAGGCGTTTGCAGAATCACAGCGTGAACACTCTCTTTCTGGTGAACTTGAACGGTTATTTCAAAAATCCTTTACCGTAGCAAAACGAGTACGTACCGAAACGGATATCGGTAGCAGTGCTGTGTCTGTTGCGTTTGCTGCCTGTACACTTGCCCGTCAGATTTTCGAATCACTGGCTGAGGTCAATGTTCTGCTGGTGGGGGCGGGCGAAACTATTGAGCTGGTTGCCCGTCATCTGCGAGAGCATCGGGTAAAACGCATGGTTATTGCCAATCGTACTCGTGAGCGGGCCCAGGCATTGGCTAATGAAGTGGGGGCGGAAGTTATTACACTGGCGGAATTGGGTGAACAGTTGGCGTATGCCAATATCGTAATCACTTCCACGGCCAGTACGCTGCCCATCATTGGCAAAGGTATGATGGAAAGGACATTAAAGGCGCGACGTAACCAACCCATGTTGATGGTGGATATTGCTGTTCCGCGGGATATCGAACCGGAAGTAGGGAAACTGCCTAATATCTATCTTTACAGTGTGGACGACCTGCAAGCGATCATTCAGCATAACCTGGCGCAGCGTAAGGCTGCCGCCGTCCAGGCTGAGTCTATTGTCCAACAGGAAAGTTCAGAGTTTATGGCCTGGCTGCGGGCGCAGTCGGCTGTTGAAACCATTCGTGATTATCGAGCTCAGGCAGATAGCTTACGTGCAGAAATGACAATGAAAGCCATGGTGGCAATCCAACAAGGCGGCGATGTTGAATCCATTGTGCAGGAATTGACATACCGCCTGACAAATCGCCTGATTCATGCTCCTACCAAATCTCTCCAGCAGGCTGCCCGCAATGGCGATCTTGATCGTTTGCAGATTTTGCGTGACAGCCTCGGACTGGATTAGCATTCTTTTCTCTTTATATTCAAACAGGATTTAACATCACGCATGAAGCCTTCTATTGTTGCCAAACTGGAAGCGTTACAAGAGCGCCATGAAGAACTCCAGGCGTTGCTTGGTGAACCTACTGTTACTGCCGATATGGACCGTTTCCGGACGTTATCCCGTGAGTATTCACAACTTACTGATATTACTCGTTGTTTTCAGCGTTGGCAGCAAGCGCAGGACGATGTCGCCACAGCGGAGATGATGCTAGACGATCCGGAAATGCGAGAGATGGCACAGGAAGAACTTAAAGACGCAAAAGTTTCAGGTGAAGTAATGGAGCAAGAGTTGCAAGTTCTGCTCCTGCCCAAGGATCCTGATGATGAACGTGGCTGCTTTCTGGAAATTCGAGCGGGTACTGGTGGTGACGAAGCCGCTCTTTTTGCTGGTGATTTATTCCGCATGTATAGCCGCTACGCTGAGTCATGCCGTTGGAAAGTGGAAATCATGAGCGCCAGTGACGGCGAGCATGGCGGTTATAAAGAAGTAATTGCCAAAGTTATTGGTGAGGGAGCATACGGACAACTGAAGTTTGAGTCCGGTGGACATCGTGTGCAACGGGTCCCGGCCACAGAATCTCAGGGCCGTATTCATACGTCGGCCTGCACTGTGGCGGTCATGCCGGAAGTTCCAGAGGCTGAGTTGCCGGAAATCAGCCCGGCGGATTTACGCATCGATACTTTCCGTTCTTCAGGGGCGGGGGGGGCAGCACGTCAACACGACAGACTCTGCTATCCGTATTACGCATATTCCGACCGGTATCGTGGTGGAATGTCAGGATGAACGTTCACAACATAAAAATAAAGCCAAGGCGTTGTCAGTGTTGGGTGCCCGTATTCGTGCGGCTGAAATGCAAAAACGCCATCAGGAAGAGGCTTCCACACGACGTAATCTGCTGGGGAGCGGCGATCGTTCAGATCGAATTCGGACATATAACTTCCCACAGGGAAGGGTGACCGATCATCGCATCAACTTGACGTTATATCGGTTGGATGAAGCGATGGAAGGCAAGCTGGAAATGCTGATCCAGCCGATTGTGCAGGAATATCAGGCTGACCAGTTGGCTGCGCTTTCAGAGCAAGAGTAATGGATTATCAATGCTGGCTGGCTCAGGCCATCGCACAACTCTCTGGCAGTGAAAGTCCGAAGCGGGATGCAGAGATTTTACTTGGTTTCGTTACTGGCAAACGGCAGACATTTTTACTGGCTTTTGGTGAAACCCAATTGACGGTAGAACAGCACCAGCGGTTGGATATGCTACTGGCGCGGCGGGTAAAAGGTGAACCGATTGCTTATCTGACCGGTGAGAAGGAGTTTTGGTCATTGCCGCTGTCTGTTTCACCAGCCACGCTGATTCCTCGGCCAGATACAGAATGTCTGGTGGAGCAGGCTTTGCGATATCTGCCTGTTACACCGTCATCCATTCTGGATCTTGGTACTGGTACGGGTGCCATTGCGCTGGCTATAGCCAGTGAGCGTCCAGATTGCGATATTATCGGTATTGATATTCAACCAGAAGCTGTTGTGTTAGCCCAACATAATGCTGTGCGTCTGGGGCTGACGAATTGTCGGTTTTTAACCGGGAACTGGTTTTCCCCTCTTACGTCTCAACAATTCACGTTGATTGCCAGCAACCCACCTTATATCGATGCATCGGATCACCATCTCGCTGAGGGTGATGTCCGATTTGAACCTGCCAGTGCATTGGTGGCAACCGAATCGGGCATGGCTGATTTACGTATCATCATCAAGCATTCGGTAAATTTTCTGCAGGAAGATGGATGGTTACTACTGGAGCATGGTTGGCAACAGGGTGAAGCAGTGCGTCAACTTTTACAACAACAAGGTTTTTGTCAGATCGTTACCTGTCGGGATTATGGAGGTAATGAACGGGTTTCGCTTGGTCAATGGACAAAGCCGGGTACCAACGCATTATCATCTGCCATTGTGTAGCGGCATTATTTGCTGGTGGTTACGCATTTTATCTGCTTTCCGTTGGCGAAAGCTGGCTGACGAAAAAACGGTTTGGCATTATTATTGAGATTCCTTTGGCGCTATGGCGCGGAAGGTTACGCCTATACGGATCAACATCCGCTGCTGGCGTTCGTAACTCACCTTGGTGACCTGTTCCCGATTATTCGGGTGCCGCTTATCAAGTTACCTGTGCTGATGGAATACCTATGAGTTCTATTGCTGATTTTGAATTCAACCGTTCACAGTTAAGTGAAGGCATTATTTTAGTTTCTCAGACTATACGTCGTGATTTCCCCACACAGCGTGTGCGACACGATCTACAACAGTTGGTTGATGAAGCCAGGAAAGTCATTCCTGAAAACCTGGATCATGAGCAGCGGCTTGAAAAGCTCATCGTGCTTTTCTTCAAAACCTGGGGCTTTGGTGGCGCTGGTGGAGTGTACTGCCTGTCTGATGTCTTGTGGTTGGATAAAGTGCTTGAGTCTCGCCAGGGGATGCCTGTCTCGTTGGGGGTTGTTTTCCTGCATATTGCTCACCAGTTGGCGCTTCCATTGATGCCGGTCGTTTTTCCCACCCAGTTGATTCTGCGCGCTGATTGGCTGGATGAGGAAATGTGGCTGATCAATCCGTTGAATGGTGACACGCTCAATGAACATGTGCTGGAAGTATGGCTAAAAGGCAACATCGGACCTTCTGCCAAGTTGATAGATGAAGATCTCGACGAAGCAGAAAATATCATGATTGTCAGAAAAATGCTGGATACGCTGAAAGCGGCTCTGATGGAAGAGAAACAAATGGAACTGGCGTTACGCGCCAGCGAAGCTGCATTGCAGTTTGACCCGGAAGACCCTTACGAAATTCGTGATCGCGGATTGATTTATGCTCAGTTGGATTGTGATCACATCGCGATTTCCGATCTGAACTATTTTGTCGAGCAATGCCCGGAAGATCCGGTGAGTGAGATGATCAAGATTCAGATTCATTCTATTGAGCAAAAGCAGATAGTGTTGCATTAATCGCTGTTTTTTGATTTATCCGACATAAAGGTAAGAATATGAATAACAAAGTGGTCAAAATCGGGGATATCCCGGTTGCCAATCATCTCCCCTTTGTCCTGTTTGGTGGCATGAATGTGCTTGAGTCGCGTGACTTGGCAATGCGTATTTGTGAGCATTATGTCACGGTCACACAAAAACTCGGTATTCCCTATGTTTTCAAAGCCTCTTTCGACAAGGCCAATCGTTCATCCATCCATTCTTATCGTGGTCCGGGCCTGGAAGAAGGGATGCGCATTTTTCAGGAACTGAAACAGACTTTTGGTGTGAAAATTATCACCGATATTCATGAGCCACAACAGGCGCAACCCGTTGCTGATGTGGTCGATGTGATTCAATTACCGGCGTTTTTGGCCCGACAAACTGATTTAGTTGAAGCGATGGCGAAAACAGGTGCGGTTATTAATGTGAAAAAACCACAATTTATCAGCCCGGGGCAAATAGGCAATATTGTTGATAAATTCAAAGAAGGGGGTAACGATCAGGTTATTTTGTGTGATCGTGGCACAAATTTCGGCTATGACAATCTGGTCGTCGATATGCTCGGTTTCAACGTGATGAAACAAGTGTCTGATGGTGCGCCAGTTATCTTTGACGTCACTCATGCGCTGCAATGCCGTGATCCGTTTGGTGCAGCGTCGGGTGGACGGCGTGCTCAGGTCGCAGAATTGGCGCGGGCAGGAATGGCGGTGGGGCTGGCAGGCTTGTTTATTGAAGCACATCCTGAACCCAACAGTGCCAAGTGCGACGGTCCCTCAGCATTACCATTGGATAAGCTTGAACCTTTCCTGTATCAGATCAAAGCTATTGATGATCTGGTGAAAAATTTTCCGGAACTGGACACCAGCCATTAATTGAGCACGGATGCGTTCCATAAAAAACCCGCTTCCGGCGGGTTTTTTATGGGGTAAAAATTTATTTATACAGGTCGGCACTGATCGTGTAGCGATTGCCTCTTTCCTGCCACTCTCTGGTGATGTGATAGTACTTAGCCCCTTTCTTTCCCGCTTCCTTAGCAACAGCTTCAGAGATATCAGTCGGAGAAGTAAAATTGTCCCGCAGGGTAATAGAATCAAACGGTGCCATCTGGGCGGCGGTGGCATTGTTCAGCTCCTGAACCTTTTTGCCATTATCCAGGGTGACAGTGTAACGGTTATTGGGTGAGCTTTGCGTCTGAAAGAAATTACCTACTTTATTACTTAAACTGGAGGAAAACGCTACACCAGGAATTTCCACTTTAGAAGCTGCCGCACCGCCTTCCGCTAAAGCAGCTTTGCCAGCATCAGAATCTGCCGGGATAACATCGGGACTCTGAACCCGACGCTTAGGTGCATCTTTTTTATAAATAAACGCCGTAATACTCTGACTATTGCCATCGGAGTTGATATCGACTTGTCGCACAATAAAGAATGAGTATGCGCCTTTTGCTTTTGCCGCGTTGGCTATGCTTTCCTCGATGTCTGGCTGATTAGAAAAAGAGCCATTAACGGTTACGGTATCATAAGGTTCCAGCTTGACGGCTTCATTTTTTGGTAACTCTTTAACACCGTTAAATTCCCGATAAACGACATCGTGGGTGGCCGGAGGCGCATCTTTATGGTACAGATCTACCGTAACAGCCCATCGCCCACCGTTAACTTCCGAAGTGCCCTGAATATAAAACGCGTCAGCCCCATGTTTGTCAGCCTGTTTGGCAGCATCTGCTGCGGCTTGATAGATGGCGTCATAGCGTCCCATGAACGTGATACGCTCAAAGGGTTTTATTGATTGTGCTTTTTCTGGAGTAAGTTCCTGCGCAGCCTGCGCCGAAAACGTTAATATTGAAAAGAGGGTGGATGCAATAACGCTGGTTTTCAGCTTCATAAAAAATCCTTTCTTCTGACGTAATACGGTTAATTCGTACTGGCCACTCTAGGTTCTATGTTGTAGCGGATGATTATGACACGGAACAATCTCCATTGCTTCAGCATTTTAAGCAATATCCTAGAGGGAGTGGCTACGAATAATGGCGATAAATTGGCTGCAATGAAAACGATTAATAATAGTAGTGAATGGTATTTTTTGCATCATAAAGCATATTTATAGACATTAGCATTATTTAACAAGCATGTAACACGTGGTTTTTGTGAATTGGTGCAGAATATTTTTATGTTATTAATGCTAAAAAAGCGTGTAATAAGTGTTATATCTGACCGAAAATTGGGGTTGTCACCCGCCATAACTCCGCTTTTAGCACAAAATGGCTTTACATGTGGATTATTAATCATATTTTCAGTAGGTTATAACTGATTTTGTCGTTATGGCAATGGGGTTGAACAGTGGCGGTAAACTGTTTTTCACGTGGGTGACAATAATCGATAGTCTTCGTTAAAAAATAAGCGAAAGGGATTCAGTATGCGTATTGGTGTACCAAAAGAACGGTTGACCAATGAAGCCCGGGTCGCAGCTACACCGAAAACGGTGGAGCAGCTGCTGAAGTTGGGTTTTGAGGTCGCAATAGAAAGTGGAGCAGGGAAACTTGCCAGTTTTGACGATTCTACTTATGAACAGGCTGGTGCGACCATTCTGGGAAAAGAGGATGTTTGGCAAAGCGATATTATCCTGAAAGTCAATGCGCCGCAGGATGATGAAGTTGAGATAGTCCGTGCAGGCAGCACGATAATCAGCTTTGTCTGGCCGGCTCAGAACCCTGAATTACTGCAAAAGCTGACTGAGCGACAGGTAACGGTATTAGCCATGGATTCAGTGCCGCGTATTTCCCGTGCGCAATCCATGGATGCGCTCAGTTCAATGGCCAATATCGCGGGTTACCGTGCCATTGTGGAAGCTGCACACGAATTTGGCCGCTTCTTTACTGGGCAGATTACCGCGGCCGGTAAAGTGCCTCCGGCAAAAGTCATGATTATTGGTGCCGGTGTGGCGGGTCTGGCGGCAATTGGTGCGGCGGGCAGTCTGGGGGCTATTGTCCGTGCGTTTGATACTCGACCTGAAGTGAAAGAGCAGGTCAAAAGTATGGGGGCCGAGTTCCTTGAGTTGGATTTTGAAGAAGAGGCAGGCAGTGGTGATGGCTATGCCAAAGTCATGTCTGAGGCTTTTATCAATGCCGAGATGGCCCTGTTTGCGGCGCAAGCCAAAGACGTGGATATCATTGTCACCACTGCATTGATCCCCGGGAAGCCAGCACCACGTCTGATCACCAAAGAGATGGTACTGAGCATGAAGCCCGGAAGCGTGGTCGTCGATTTGGCGGCGCAAACAGGTGGTAACTGTGAGCTTACGGTCGCCGATCAGGTTACGCTTACGGAAAATGGCGTCAAAATCATTGGTTACACCGATCTGCCGAGCCGTCTACCAACCCAATCTTCACAGCTCTATGGCACCAATCTGGTGAACCTGCTCAAGTTGTTGTGTAAAGAGAAAAACGGTGAAATAGATATTGATTTTGAAGACACCGTTATCCGCGGTGTTACCGTGGTTAAAAATGGCGAAATTACCTGGCCAGCGCCACCAATTCAAGTCTCAGTCCAACCGCAGCAAGCGAAACCCGATGTGATAACGGAGAAAAAGGAAGTCAAAAAGTCTTCACCGTGGAATAAATTCATTTTCATGGCAGTGGCTATTGCGTTGTTTGGCTGGTTGGCTAATGTGGCTCCCAAAGAATTTCTCTCGCATTTCACCGTGTTTGCACTGGCCTGCGTGGTGGGATACTACGTGGTGTGGAACGTGAGTCATGCTCTGCATACCCCGCTAATGTCGGTCACCAATGCAATATCAGGCATTATTGTGGTGGGTGCATTACTGCAGATTGACCATGGTGGATGGGTATCGTGTTTATCCTTCATTGCCGTATTGATCGCCAGCATTAATATTTTCGGTGGTTTTACCGTCACTCAGCGCATGCTGAAAATGTTCCGCAAGAATTAAGGGGTAGCACATGTCTGGGGGATTAGTTACAGCAGCGTACATCGTCGCTGCCATTCTGTTTATTTGTAGTCTCGCTGGGTTATCCAAGCATGAGACATCCCAGCAGGGAAATATTTTCGGCATTACCGGGATGGCTATCGCCTTACTGGCAACGATTTTGGGACCTCATGCCGGCAATATCGGCTGGATCATCATCGCTATGCTGATTGGTGGCGCGATTGGTGTTTATCTGGCACGTAAGGTGGAAATGACTGAAATGCCGGAACTGGTTGCTATTCTGCACAGTTTCGTGGGTATCGCCGCAGTACTGGTTGGATTCAACAGTTTTCTTGATCACGGAGAAATTACCGATGCAGTAATGGTAAATATCCATTTGACGGAAGTTTTCCTGGGGATCTTTATTGGTGCGGTGACCTTTACCGGTTCAGTGGTAGCTTTTGGTAAACTACGTGGACTTATTTCCTCTAAGCCGTTGATGTTGCCTCATCGTCATAAGATGAATCTGGCGGCGCTGGTCGTTTCTTTCCTGCTGCTCCTGCTATTCGTAAATACTGGCAGTGTTGCATTGCAGTCCATTGCGTTGTTATTGATGACCGCTATTGCGCTGGTCTTTGGTTGGCATCTGGTGGCATCCATTGGTGGTGCTGATATGCCAGTCGTCGTTTCAATGCTGAACTCTTACTCTGGTTGGGCGGCGGCGGCGGCGGGTTTTATGCTGAGCAACGACCTGCTGATTGTCACCGGGGCATTGGTCGGCTCATCGGGTGCGATCCTGTCGTATATCATGTGTAAGGCGATGAATCGTTCTTTCATTAGTGTGATTGCCGGTGGATTCGGGTCTGATGGTTCTTCTACCGGAAGTAGTGAAGAAGTGGGAGAGTATCGTGAAACGTCTGCGGAAGAAGTTGCAGAGTTGCTGAAGAATTCCAGCTCGGTGATTATTACACCGGGGTATGGAATGGCGGTGGCACAGGCTCAATATCCAGTGCATGACATTACCGACAAGCTGCGAGCTCGGGGTGTAAAGGTCCGTTTTGGTATCCACCCGGTTGCTGGACGTTTACCTGGACACATGAACGTGTTGCTGGCCGAAGCCAAGGTTCCGTATGACATCGTGTTGGAAATGGATGAAATCAATGATGATTTTGCTGATACCGATACGGTGCTGGTTATCGGTGCTAATGACACGGTAAACCCGGCGGCACAGGAAGACCCACATAGTCCGATCGCAGGTATGCCGGTGCTGGAAGTGTGGAAAGCACAGAATGTTATCGTCTTTAAACGTTCGATGAATACCGGTTATGCGGGTGTTCAGAATCCACTGTTCTTTAAAGAGAATACTCAAATGCTGTTTGGTGATGCCAAAGCGAGTGTGGAAGCGATTCTGAAAGCACTGTAACGGGTGTATAGGCTATAGCGTTTCCATTGAAGGGTGCACAATCAGGGGAGATTACCCCCCTGATTGTCAATAAACCCAGGTATGAGATCGGAATTTTACTCTGTTTTATCCTCGTTATCGTTTCCCTGAACGATTGGAGAAACGAAATCCTCGGGTTTTATCGCCAGCAAATCGCATTTCAGGTGATCAATAACATGCTCGACAGTGTTACCGATGAAGGCGGCGGACAGTCCTGTACGACCCAGAGAACCCAACACCACCACCCCAGCCTGTAAGTGTTCCGCTAGATCAGGAATGACTTCCTCTGGTAGCCCTTTTTCAACATGGGTTAGTCGTTCATCCAGATTAAATTTCTGACGCAGTGCTTTCATGGCAATCAAATGTTGTCCACGAATGGCATCATTGTAGACACTGGGGTCAAAATCAGGCAGTTCAATGGCAATATTGATGGGGGTTACCGGATAGGCACCAACAAGATGGACTTCTGTTTGGTTCACCTGCTTGGCCAATTCCAATGTTTCGGTAACCAGTTTTACATTAAGTGGGTCGTGATAAGGGTCTTCACTCGCCAGATTGACAGCAACTAAAGCGCGTCCGCCTTCCGGCCAGGGCTGATCTTTTACCATCCATACCGGGCAAGGACATTTACGCAACAGTTGCCAGTCGGTAGGTGTAAAGATAACGGCTTCCAGCCTGTCATGCTGGTGAGCCATTTTGAGCAATAGATCATGCTTCCCGGTAATGACTTCCTGAATGATGGCTTCAAAGGGTTTATTGTGCCAGACCACTTTAATATCAATAGAAACGCCTGCATCAATATAGTGTTTGCATTGTTCTGCAATCCATTCAATACGTTGAGCGATGACGCCCTGTCGCATCTCTGTTCGTTCATCTGGTGAGAGCAGGGTGGTCATTTCGTAAGAAAAGTCGTAAATAGGCAGGAACGCCTTGATACGGCCGCCAAGCCGTTGAATCAGGTAAACAGCGCGACGTAACGCTGGTTGGTCATCTTGATCAGGGTCAATAGCTACCAGTAGGTTCTGATACTTCGCCATAGGGTCCTCCTAACGACTGTCAATCCACAGCCAGTAAATTAAGAGTACCTCAATGAAATCGCTTTGAACAACTGATGATGAGCGCTGGATCAATAATTCAGAAAAATCATTGATCCAGCAATAGGTTAGGCGTTAGTTTTAGCAGCACCCGCCAGCTCGGCCAGTGTCTCATTGTTTTCAATAGTGATATATTTCCCTTTCACCGCTAGCATGCCGCTTTTCTGGAAACGGCCCAGCAACCGACTGATAGTTTCTACTGTCAGTCCCAGATAGTTGCCAATATCGCCACGGGTCATGGTGAGACGAAACTCGCGCGGAGAGAAACCGCGTTGGGCAAAACGACGCGAGAGGTTATAGACAAATGCCGCCAGACGTTCCTCGGCATTTTTCTTTGACAACAACAGTATCATGTCTTGATCGCCTCGGATTTCACCGCTCATCAAGCGCATTATCTGCTGACGCAGATTGGGCATTTTACCGGAAAGGTCATCAAGTGTTTCGAAGGGGATCTCACAAACCATAGACGTTTCCAGAGCCTGCGCAAAACTGGGGTGCAGGGCACTACCAATCGCGTCAAACCCCACCAGATCACCGGCCAAATGAAAGCCGGTGATCTGTTCGTCACCTTGTTCAGTAATTGTATAGCTTTTTATGGTGCCGGAACGAATGGCGTACAGCGACTTCAGTTCATCACCCGCTTTAAACAACGCCTGTCCTTTCTGGATTGGTTTTTTTCGTTCAATGATATTGTCGAGTTGACCCAGCTCGTGCTCGTTCAAGGTAAACGGGATGCAAAGCTGGCTTATGCTGCAATCCTGACAATGAATTGCACAACCACCAGACTGAATGCGTCGAATTATTCGCTTTTCCGGGATCATAGATTTTGCTCAGGCAATAATTGATATTGGTCAATTTTAACAGCTTTTATTGCGCCTGATAAGAGTCCTTATTCCAAGAACAGGTTTATAAATAGTGAGCTAACTAATGTTTTAAGCGACTAATTATCGAAAAGGGATGATGCAAGCTGGTATATCGTTATGTCATTAATTTTATAGCGAAAGATTTTCTGTCGCAGTGAATACCCTTTATTCCGTGGAAATTCGCCCCGCCCCTGAAGGGCGGAGCGAAAATTAGAGGCGAGGTCCTATAAAACTTTCTGCCCTACGATTTGGATAATGTTGAAATATTTTCCGGCCCCTGCCTGCATTATGGGAATCATTTTTTGAGCATGCCAACTGGGAGATTGCAGATATTCATCCCATGCCTGCCGGCATGAGTTCATTTCGCGCAGCATGGTAATCTCTATGCCGGGTTCTTTTCCCCATAAAGCCTTCCACCAGTTACAGGAGTAAAAATACCACTCTGGTGTCCAGAAAGGTTGAACCTCCTCCGGTAACTGGCCTTCTGGGTAGTCTTGTATAAATCCAGGTACGGCAACCGCTATCAGTCCACTTTTTTTTACAAAAGGCAGGAGTTTTGACAGTGTGGCTTCGTTGCCGCCGAAGTACTGATAAGCATCCACACTTATGATCATGTCAAAGTATTCATGAGCAAATGGGATTTCTTTCGTTGCGTCTACTAAGAGAGGAATTATTTTAGATTCAAGCCCCAGCCCTGCGAACCGTTTCGCGTTTTCGGTAGGGGAGATCCATAAATCGGCTGCAAACACTGTCACATCATATTTTTCCGCAAGCAGAATGGACGAAATTCCCGTTCCGCAACCGAGGTCGAGAATACGCATACCCGGAGAAATGGGGAGCATATTTGCCATTTCTTCCATAATGCGCATGGCATTCGGCCCCATCATCGTTTCCAGAAGAAACGATTTGTCATAGTTGTCGGTAAACGGCGTGCTCATAGTCATATTCATGACCTACTCCTTAGCGATTGTCCGGCTGGGCGCGAACGTTGTTTAGCCCGGTGGTGTTGATGCGGTAGGGCTGACCATTGACAGATTTAATCAGCTTTTTAGTTTTGAGTTTTTTGAAGACGGCGAGTGTGCAGTCGCTGAGCAACAGCCCTTCGCGGCTGTAGCATTCAACGGATGTGACGCGGCCCGAAGTATTACGGACGTGCATGATACGTCCACCTTTGGCGAGAACGTGTAAGGTACGTTGTTCCTGACGGGATAAATTCATACTGAAAAACCTGCTAATCATCATGTGCAAAAACGAACTAACACCCACAGGTGTTTGCGTAGGGTTTAAGCGCAGCGATAACCAGTCCGGCCTGAGAAGGTCGGGAAACTGATTATCCGATGATTACATTCTCCAGCATCAAAGCCTCAGTATGAGATGAAAGGTATTTACACTGTCAATAATAACACGCCCCACATAATGTCTCCAGGTAGATACGGACTCTTTTATGGTCTAGGTGTACGCTTCCCTTCAATGGGTTAAATGCTGAGAAATCTTGGGGTTGTGTGACAACGACAACGAATTACACATCTCACAGACACACAGCTCTTTGGTCTCAGGTATATTACTATTTGAATGAGAGAGGATGAATTAATGCAATTTAATTTTCGAATCAAGCGTGTGATCTATGGAATGTTGCTGGCACTACCACTGTATAGCTATGCGGATCAGAATAATGCCGATGTTATTGCCGGTTATACCACTCAAGATTTGGCTGCTGCATTACCCACTTCGGCCGATGGATTAAAACGGCGTAGTATTAGCGTCGACCCCGCTAGTCATGCGGTTGAGGCCGAATATGTTGAATCAGCGACCAAACGTAAAGCGCTGGTTACCCTTTATGCACTACCTATGGACAGCAGCGGTAAAATACCTGAAGCAAAAAGCGAAGGGGAGCCTTATCTGAAAGCTGTGCTTGCCAGTGCCGAGAAAGAAATGATTCGCCAGCGTATCAGACCGGAAAAACGGGAATTGGTGACGGATTCCGGTCTTACGTTTAATTGTCTGGAGACAATGATTAATAATAAGGTGCTGCATTTATTATGCGCGACCACCGTTAAAGGGCGTGTGATGGAGGTTCAGCCGGTGACCGTCGTTGATGATCAAACATTCGATGCAGTTAGTAAAAAGAGTGATGATTTACTTGCGGCGCTGGCCAAGAGTGTGGTGGATTTCAAAAAGTGAGGAATTCATCCTGGCGTAAGTGGACACTTTTATGCCTTCCGGAACGCTTGATGGATTTCATCAAGCGTTCTGTGGGTATTTGATTTCTCGTTGACTCACTGACGTGGTATGACGCATGAAGTGTTATAGATTATTCGGGAAATCAGCGGGTAACTCGTTGGCTGGGCAGTTGATCACACTGTCATCGTTCTCACCGCAGTCACGTATATAGGTGATAGTGGAAAATTCATCAATCACTTCTGTTGGATAAGCCGGGCCTGCCTTGCGGTAAGCCTCCATTTCGGCGATATGATCATTCTGGAAGCACACGGTTTTCTCCGGGTTATTGATAACCCAGCGAGGGAAGAAGATAGTGCCGTGGGAAATCCGCTCACTCAGATTGATGGACAGGCTAACATCCGTTCCAGTAGGCTCGGTCCAGGAAACCTTATAGACATCACTGGCAATACGCACGATATAAACTAACTGATCTTTGACCCAACGGTTACCAACGATACCGCTGTGAATACGGTAGTCTATGGTTTTCGCGTTTTTAATGTAAATCTCATAGTTCCAGCCATTATCGTAGGTATAAATCAGATGCTTACCTACAAACTCACTCAGATCATGCTGATTAAAACTTGGCATCGTTTGCCCTCCGGTTATGATGCAAAAAGTATATATATGAATTAAATTGATTAATAACGCTGTTTTTAATATTGTTTAATTCAAAAATTCGATGAATCAATGTTGACTAAAACCACACTGGAACAATGGGAATTATTGCGCGCCGTGATTGAATATGGCGGTTTTGCTCAGGCAGCCGAAGCATCTAATCGCAGCCAGTCATCCGTGAGCTACCAGATTTCCGTATTGCAGAAACGGATTGGTGTGCCATTGCTAAAACAAGTGGGCAGAAAGGCCGAGCTCACTGCACAAGGGCAATTACTGTTGTCACAGGCATTGCCCTTATTAGCGGCTTTTCGAGATTTGGAATCCCGTGCGGAGGGATTAAAACGAGGAGTGCGTGCCCGGATTGACTTGGTTGTGGACTGTATTTTCCCTAAAAATCATCTATTTGCAGTATTACGAGCATTTCAGCAGCGCCATCCGTTGACGCAAATACACTTGGCCGAAGTGTTGCGTAGCGAAAGTCCGGCACAATTAACTGATAAGGATGCGGATATCTGGTTGATAACACAACCTGCTGACGGGATAACCCGTGGTCGGCTATTAATGGAAATAATGTTTGTCGCCATTGCACACTGCGATCATCCTCTGCATCAGATTTCGGCACCGCTTTCCAATAATGATCTGGCCCGTTATCCACTTATTGAATTTGTTGACCGACGCCAACAAAAGAACAGCCGTCGTATGCCCGTCTCGGCAGAAAATTGGACATTTACTACCGTTGAAGCAGCAATTGAGGCGATTACTCACGGGGTTGGTTATGGCTGGTTACCTGAATCGCGTATCCGCCACTGGTTGGACTGCGGTGAGCTGAAACCGTTGCCGTTGATTCAGGGCGCGCACCGTGCTACGTCGTTGTATTTGGTGGTAAATGAAGAGAAACAGTTTTTTGATCAGGAAGTAAACACCTTGGTACAACTACTGATGGATGAAGTGTCAGATGCAGTGGGTTGACATTCGTGACAATGTCATGAATGTCACTGCGGATAAAGCGTCTTTCGTGAAAAATCACCCTGTATAGCCGTTATCAACTATGGTTTGCAGCGATTTTAGCAGCCGGAAACTCAATGGTTTCAGTTCGATTGCCAGTTCATCAAGCTGGGTTAGATCATGCTGCCTGGCCGCGTGCTCTATCCGTTGCAATAGTGCTACCAACTTATCGCAACCAAAGTTGCTGCTTTCACCTCGTAATTTATGTGCTTCCTGCTGAACTGTTTGTAGTTCACGTTCGTTAATCGCGGTATGAAGCGTTGCGATCGAATCCGGGAACCTTTGGATGAAAATGCCTGACAACTCTTTCATTAATGCTGTATCGCCATAAAAGCGTTGTAATAGCGTCTGCTCATCCATTGTCTCACGTGTGGGATCAGGCAATGGCGTAAGTTTCTGCTCTTGAGTCATCACCCGGTGGATTTCCTGCTGTAGTGCCTTCATGGTGATAGGTTTGGCAAGGTAACCGTCGAAACCGTGTTGCAAACAATACTCCCGGTCTCCCTGCATGGCATGAGCGGTTAGCGCGATGATGATATGGTGCTGTAATGCGGGCTGATGGGATTCCATGTCGCGGATAATCTGTGTGGCTTTTCCGCCATCCATTTCCGGCATTTGCAAGTCCATAAAAATCAGGTCGTAATCAGTCTCATCGAGTTTTTCCAGCACTTCCATGCCGTTGTTGGCAACATCACATTGATGGCCCAGCTTATTCAAAAAATTAACCGCCAGTTTCTGATTTACCAGGTTGTCTTCCGCCAGCAGTATGCGGTAAGCATCCAGGGAGTCTGGTTGGGGCGTTGCCAGTTCCTCTGGCAACGCTGGACAGTGCTTTCCGGTAAACGATTTGACGATAATGTTAAACAGTTCGCTCTGCGCGATAGGTTTACTGAGAACGTAGGACACACCAAGCGCTGTTAATGCGGTCGAATCCATAGCGCGACCCATTGAACTCAGCATGATGAAGGTACTATTGTGGAACGCGGGCATGGCGGAAAGAGTGGTGGCCAGCGATACACCATCCATGTCAGGCATCTGCACGTCGAGCATAATCAATGGAAAATCACTGTTGCTTTCCACCAATGATAGCGCTAATGCGCCACTGCTGACTGTAATGGGGCGGAGTCCCATATTGCGCAGCATATCTTTCATCAGACGCAGGTTAGTTGCATTGTCATCCACCACCAGTACCTGTGTACCGAGAAGTTCGGCGGGAAGTACCAATGATCGGACATCAGTATGGCAGGAAAAGGGAAAAGGTAGGGTAAAGCTAAAGGTACTGCCTTCCCCTGGCACGCTTTCGACTACCAGTTTCCCTTCCATCATTTCCACCAGTCGGGCAGAGATTGTCAGCCCCAGACCGGTTCCGCCGTATTTGCGAGTGGTGGATGCATCGACCTGACTGAATGATTCAAAAATCAGTTTCTGTTTTTCGTCAGGAATACCAATACCGGTATCATGTACCAGAAACAGAAGACGGTCGTTGTGGGGGACCAGACTGATTTTCAGTAAAATTTCGCCATGATGAGTGAATTTCAGCGCATTACTGACTAGATTGTTTAGCACCTGACGTAAACGGAGGTTATCACCCCGTAGCATCTGTGGAACATCTTGCGAGATATCGACCAGCAATTCGATGTTCTTCTCCGTCGCGCCCGGCATAAAAGGGCGGATTATTTCCTGAATAAAAGGGCGTAGCTCAAAATCCTCTTCATTCAGGACAATCTTTCCCGCTTCAACTTTGGAAAAATCGAGAATATCGTCAATGATGTGTAACAGGGAGCGAGCGGAGTTATACACCATGTTGATGTAATCATGCTGCTCATGGGTCAGTTTCGTATCCAGACAAAGTTGTGCCATACCTAAAATACCATTCATCGGCGTGCGAATTTCGTGACTCATGTTTGCCAGAAACAGACTTTTGGCTTCGTTGGCGGCTTGCGCAGCGGCGGCGGACTGACGTGAGAACGCTTCAGCTTCTTTACGATTGGTGATGTCCTGCATGGTACCGATAACTCGTTCTATTTTTCCTTCTATCGTCAAGCTGCTGATCTGTCCGGACAGCAGCATCCAGCGATAGTGACCATCGAAATGCAGAATACGGATTTCACAGTCAAAAATAGGAAGTCGTTGGTTGCTGGCGGCATGTAACAGATTGGTGACGGTTTCCCGGTCATCAGGATGGGTTAGCGCAGCCAGCAGGTTGGAAGAATAATTCCAGGCGATGCGTGGATATCCTAACAGTGCCAAAAAAATATCACTCACCTGCAAGATATCTTCTCTGGCGTTCCAGTCCCATATGCCAATATGAGTGGATTCCGCTATCAGTAAAAAATCCTCATGGAGTTGTTTGCGAGAATTGAGGACTTCGCTGTAGCGGGTAATATCGGTATGCAGACTGACTCTGCCTCCATCCGGAGTATGACTGATCTGAATAAACAACTTGCGGTCAGGTAACTGCCGAACTTCGTAGTGGCTGTCCAGACGACTGCGTTTGGCCAAGGCATCAATTAATGATTGTCTGTTTTCTGTGTCATCTGAAATGTATCCGGCAGAAATGAAACTGGCGACCAGATCATGAAGGGTGATGCCTACTTTCAGCACATCCTTGACTTCCGGATAGAACTCAATGGCTTTTTGGTTAAACGCTATCAGCCGATCATCTGCATCATAAACCAGTATGGCGGCATTCAGATGATCAAGCGCAGGGGCAAGTAGCTCAGTCATAAATCTCCCTAAGACAGATTGTTGGTAGCATCCCTTTAATGACGTAATTACGTAGCACAGTGTTAACCGAAATATGAGCTAATGGTGAAAGTAATTTAATGAGTGTAGTCGTCCATTACGCTTATGGCGCATTATGATCTGAAAGTGTTTGACGAATAAAAAACCCATTTGGTTTGCGTAACCAATGGGGTTCAGGTTCGAACAGATTCGTTCACTCGATGCCCGCGCTACGTTTGGCGGTGAATTCGCAGGGATCAGAATACCGTCATTGCAAGAGCTGATTGAATGTGTATTAGAACTGGATGTTGGATTACAACTGGAGCTGAAACCTACTGCCGGAGATGATATCGAAACCGCAGAAATTTCGCTTAACATACTAAAAACCCTGTGGCCAGCTAATCGTGAACAGTTATTCATTTCCAGCTTCTCGATCCAGGCGATTCACGCCGCGGCGCGTTTGTTGCCGGATGTTCCCCGCGCATTCGCTGTTTCGGTGCCGCCACGAGATCCCCTGGCATTATTGCAGGAAACACACTGCCAGATCTTGCATTGCCAGGCACAACTGATGGATATCGAGGCATAGAAACGGCTGGCTGACAGCGGTATTGAATATGCTGTCGCTGTCATCAATGCTGCCGAGCAGGCACGCGAGTTTCTTAGCAGAGGGGCGCAGACTATTTTGTCGGATATTCCCAATCTACTTGGTTAATTAAGGGGGGGTCTTCATGTCTGAATTACAGCGTCGTTTTGAGACTGCGAACTCGGTGGTTGAAGAGGCTGCACAATTGGCCCGCCAACTATTTGCCAAACGTGAAACCCTTATGCCGGAACAAAGGGCAGTGCATGATTTTGTCTCTGACGCTGACCGACAGATAGGACAGCTTATCTGGGATCGTCTGCGACATGAGTTTCCCAATGATGCCCTGTTGGGCGAAGAAATGGGGGATGACGTGAATGACACATTCTGGGTAATTGATCCGATTGATGGCACCAGCAACTTTTTACGAGGTTTGCCACTGTGGGGAATTTCTCTGGGGTATGTCGAAAATGGTCTGGCGCTGGTAGGAGCCATCGTGTTGCCGATGCTAGGTACAGCACTTTCGGCGGCAGTTGGATGTGGGGTGTGGCGCAATGGTATGCCTTATAAACGGCAGGTGGATTTCCCAGCGGTTCGACTGGTGGGAATGGGGGATAGCGCAGGCTGGCCGATTACCGAAGTCATGCTGATGGATAGTTGCCTGCGGGATGAAGGATGGTCGGTGGCCAGATATCATTGTGCAACCATTGGCCTGAGTTTTGCCGCATTGGGGTTTACCGACGGTTATATCGAAAAGAATACCAGCATCTGGAATGTCGCCGCAGGCACGGTTATCTGCGCGGAAGCCGGGCTGGTGGTGAAGTATCACGGTGCATACATGACGGGCAAAATGAATATTTCTACCGCAGTACCGGCGGTTCAGAAAGTGGTGGAACCATTTTTTTATTCATAAGACTGGCGCTGTATAAGACAGCCCGATGATATCGAAGTGCTTAGCTATATTCATAATATCTTTGGGAAACTGCCCACACACGGTTATCGATGTGCATGAGGTAGGAAAAAGAGGGACTCCGGCATTTCCCCTCGGCATGTCTCACCTGTTCTGCTTGTCTGTTCGTCGCACGGACGGGCTACGGTGAAAGCCGTAATCGTCGTTATGACGAGGGATGAGGTAGATCGGCAGGCAGGGTTGAAGCATGAGGCGCAGCCAACGCAGCCTGAATGCGCATTGGGTTAAAATATTGACGCATCAAGGTGACTTTATGATCATCATTGAATTCATAGCGGATCGCCCAGTCATAACTGTAAGGTACCCGCGTCGATTTTGTAATACCTTGTTCACCACCATAGGTCATTGCCTGGTTATCGCTGAAAAACATTTTGTCGATGCCAACACTGCTGAATTCGACGGTTTGTTCCATCAGTGACCAAAACCGACTGAACCCTTCATGTCCATAGAACACCCCGGCGTAGGGGACATCTAATGGGCCGGAAATATCCCAAATGATATTTTCAGCCATACAGGCCATCGCCATTTGCAGATTCCCCGTGGAATAGGCATGTTGCAGTTTTTCCAGTGTCACCTGATTGTTGGCGAAAACCAGTGACTGACTTTTGACCGGTTTCGACGTTTTATTCGGTGTATATTCAAAGGTAGGTGCACAGTGATACTCGCTATCACCAGGATACGGATTGGCGGTAATTGCCCGGAAATCGTTGCGCAGTGAACACATGGCGATCACGGCAGGCATCAATTTTTGTGGCTTGCCGGTAAGACCGGTTTGCAGGTTTTCCAACAACTCACAGTAGTGGCGGTTAAAGCGAATAATAGCCTTACGAGCTTCACCTTCCGGATAGTCACTGACTTTTGCACCACTGTGGGTTTTCACTGCGCTATGCCATGGGATCTCCAGCGCTTCACCAGTAGGGCCGCTGGCAATGGTATCGTCAAGGGTATAGAGGCGTTCACAGTGAATCTCGTTAAAACGGAAATAGTGGGCGAGTTCGTTATCTTCACTGCGCCAGATAGAATGAGCGGTACCTTCACCCTGATGGCTAATCAACCGTATCGCCTTAACTGCATTTTCCAAATTCAACACCGTAATGACACGATTACCCTGATTATACTGAAACTGCTCCGGGCAGATTTGCCGCTGAGGATCGCCGCAAAATACGGCAGACTCACCAAAAGTAGCGACTGCTGCTCTAAGACGTGATTCGATGTAGATATAAAACTCACCGATGGTCATATCACTACAGACATGGCTGGCGATTACCTCGGGGCGGATATGTTTGGGGTGCTCAATCTGCATCGCTTGCGCGATGGCATGCTGAGAAAAAGCATGTAATTGTATTTCAATGTCATCTATGCCGTAAGGCAAGGGGGCTGGGTAGTCGGGCAAAAAATCAGGGCTATTTACTGTAGGTGTACCACCGATCGCATTGAGAATATTGGCAACCAGAACAAAATGCAGCATCTCTTCAATCACCACCGAGCGAATAACGTCCGGTACTCGATTGTCTATGTGTTCATCCAGGCTGTAAAGCATGGTTAGGTAAGGAGGGATGGTGGCATGTTCCAAGACCATTGCCTTTTGCAGCAATGTTCTGATATCTGCCAGTTCCTGAGCCAAATCTTTATGACTGGTCAGTTTGACGTAACCGTACTCTCTGAACATGACTTCCGACTGTTTTTGTGCGGTTTGCTCATGTAGATTCATGGTGATAATCCCGTCCTGGTTAGATTTCAGCGGTCACGATTCTGGCCGTGACAAATCGTCTGCTGTCATGATGAGCGTACCGGCTATAAATATCATGAAATCATAGTCGCATCACGTTCCATGCTGGTTTTTCGTTCGATATCGTGTGCTATGACACACTCTCTATTTATGTGGTCCAGCATTATTTGGTTTCCGGTTTAATCTGTGTCAGTAATTGGCTTAAGCGTTCACGCTGAGCAGGGCTGACATCTTTTCCGGCGGAATAGCCCGCATTCTGAATAATTATCTCGTTGAGGCCTATCAGCCAATCATAAATATAGGACGCTGTATTGTTGGTCGGTGTGACTGACAGTTTTGTCAGTCGGCGTGAGGCTTTGAAATTGACTGCCGGTTGCTCTGGTTTGGCGAAAATCTTATGCCCCCGGTTAATGCGGCTGTCAGGGCGATCGGTTTCTTTGATCTGATGGAAACCCAACCAGGCCACAAAATCGCCTAATACAGTCAGCACCCGTGAAACCTGGCGATCAGCCTTATTCTCACGATTAATACCCAACTGTTCGGAATCAATCAGCATGGTGCGAAGATTTTCTTCGATATTCAGCCGAATACTGGCAGTAATAAGTTCTTCAACCAGCATCTCTATGGTCGGTTTGGCGATGCCGAGCAGTTCTATCATGGCCGCATTTTCTGGCATGCTACGCAAATAATTGATCCAGAAACGGTAGACGTTACGGGCAAACTCGGCTTCATAGCCATGATTTTCCAGTGGTTCAGGCTCCAGAGGAATCAGTGCTTCATCGTTTTCTACGTCCGGTTCTTCGCTAAACAGATCGATATCCACACCTACGCCAAAAGGCTCAAAACTTGCCAATGGTGTGACAATGTCACTACTTTTTTGATGATGGATATAATTGTGTTGCTGCACTTGCTGTTGCAAGTACAGCCGACGTAAATCATCACGAGACGGAAGCAACCGCTCCAGTAATTCGCCGTGTACGCCGGTACGGGTTTGCAGCGATTTGAGCATGGTTTCGGCGATATGCTGTTTTTTTATCGGGTCATCAGCGCCTGTCGGTTGATACCAGCAGCCCAGCAGGTTATCCGCCAGATCACGTTGCAATTCACTCAGTTGTTCATCGATACGACCTAATTTTACTTCTCGGTGTACCTCTGCATTCAGCCAGGTGGTCATGCGATTGACACCTCGTTTGTCCATCGCCAGCATCGTTCCCCAGGCATCACCAGGACTCCCCACATAGCGCTGCACTGCTTCATCATTATTTTGTCCATGTGTAAAGCGACGATCAAATTTGGTGACAGCCCATATCAGGCCGGGTTTACGGCGGCTACGAGTCTGGGTATTTTCCCCCTGAGTGTGCCGCACCCAATAATCCAGTGCTTTTGCCACGGGTTTGACATCTGATTTATTACCGGCGGCAGTACATACCATCAGCAGGTTCATCTCTTGATTATCGGTATAACGCTCAAGTAGATAGGAGCGTTTGGCCCGTAACAGCATGTGCGCCAGAGGATGAGGTTGGATGTGGACGGATAGGTTAGGTTCATCGTCCTCATTTTTTGCTTCATTCGAGGTGATGACTTCTTGACTAAATCCCGGAAAATCCAGCAAGTCAACTTGTTCAAATAAGGCTTCCCGGGGCGGTGACTGCAAGGGAATCTGTAATTCGGTGGTTAACATGACCAACTCGGCCAATGACAGCTCGACGGATTTTGCTGCACGACCATTGACTATCGGGCGTACCTGCACACTGAAATCGGAAGGGCTGTTAAGCTTATCCAGCATGGCGGTGTTAAGAATGCCATTGTCGGGCTGTAGGTTTTCATCTACCAGAATGCTGATCGGCGCCAGCACTTTATGTGAGCCGGAAAGATGCTGAATTGCATAAGCAAAATGGCGATGAATAGTGGAAAGATCGCTGAGTTCTCCCCATAGAATGGAGAACAGGCTGGCACGGTCATCAATACTAAGATAGGGTGCTAAATCGACCGCCAGCGGCCAGAATTTACTTTCCAGTTGTTTTTGCCGTTTTGCATCGTGTCGCACCATATAGTCCCATAGCGCGACCACGTCATCACCGCTCATACCTGCAACGGGTTCTGGCTGGCGATGCATGACGAACATCTTCAGATGTTCATCAATATGCTGTTCATCGAGCTCGTAAAACGTGGTGTGCTGATTGAAATCATGCAGAAAGACATTGGCAATGATTTTGGCGATATCCGTCTCATTCAACAGAAATAACTGAACCGGATTGGGGGTATTTTTACCTTCCACCTGTCGGGTGAAACGGGTGACAAACGCATTAGGGCGATTATCCGGATTAAGGTGTTTCTGATAGTCCAGCGTTAATCCTCCCACCGAGGTTTCCAACTGGTTATTTTCACCGGATGCCAGTGAGGTCATGAGATAGGATTTTCCGGCTTGCGCGAGTCCAAAAAAGCCGATGGCAATTTCTTTTGGTGAAGATTCGGCAAGACCACGCGTTTTGTTGCGGCTGCGGCGCAACTTGACGATCAGACGGTCCGCTTCCATATCCAGTCGCGGTACATGGCGACGGTTTTCCTCCACCCAATCTATCGCCTGATCGACACCTTGTAATACTGCCTGTAACTGGCGGCTGAGGCGAGTTGATAGCTGCTTGGGTGTTAAAGGTTTCATTTTCTGAATACGCTCCCGCTATCGATCCAATAATGTGTCATGCCGGGTCCAGTACTGGATAATGTGTTCAATCTGAGCCTCAAATGTTGTAGCGGGACAGGATGTCCATTGCCCAGGATGGCTTCTGCTATTTGAAAATATTCAGGCGTATCATGATTTTCACCTTTTACGACCTCCAGTCTGACGCGCAATACGCTGTCGCCAGCGACTTTACGCGCCAGTTCCGCATCAACAATATATAGCATATAGAGCGGGGAGGCTGGCCAGCGTTCATTGTCCAGTTGGCGAAAGCCAAGGCACAGTGAACCTCGTACCTCGAAACTGCCCTGAGCGTCGAGCGTAAAGTCGCTCTGGTCCAGATCAATGTCGCTGTAGTAAACATTATCTGTAGTCAGGGCATTGTTGCTATCCAACATTCCGAGGTAACGGATGGTGGAATAGGGTTGAAAGTCGCCGGCTTTGAAATAGAAACCGGGTAAACGTAAATCCAATGCTAACAGGCATAGCATGGCGCCTACTGCTGCTGTAGATTTCGGGTTTTCAATTCGTCCGCGTTTGTTGAATGGATACCAGTCACTGGTGTGATAGCCATCCAGTGATAGCATACGATTGATCGGTAGTGGTTGTAGATGACGGAACAGCGCTTGAATGCCCGGAAAGCGAGAAGGTCGACCCGTTAGCAATAAAACATCACAGGAATACAGCGAAACCACCTCGGACATTAACCGCAAATGCTGAGTGATACTCATCCGATTAGACAGAAATTCGCCATGCAACTTGCTTAATCGCACAATCAGCGGTACCCGCAGGATATCAAACGCAGCTCCTTCCTCGGGGAGTTCGCGCTGTACTTCGTTATTAACGTAATCCAGAACCTTTTTGGTCGGAACCTGAGATAAACAGTCGGCAAAAAGAGTATCAATCTCGGCATTGAGATCCAGAGGATCAAAACGTTCATAAGCGTCAAGAATGGCCTGTCCGATCGGAATGAAAATCTGCAATGTCACCTGCTGGCGCAATGTCAGTTGCCCATCCATCCGACCTTCACTGCCAAATAGACGTGTCATCAACCCGTCTGTGTTGGTCATCCCCGCCTTTTTGAGTGCGGCCTGTAGTGCTGGCAGAATGTACAGCTGGATCACATCCAGCAGAATATCGTCGCCAGCGACTTTGAAACCTTCACGAAACAACAGGCGTGGAATGATCTTGACGTTACTGCCAACGCCATCGTCCAGCCAATATTGGGTTATGGCCAGATCTGTCGTGCCACCACCAATATCAATGGAAGCGATGCGCAACGTTTTCCCCGGCTGCTCATCTTCAGTCAGCTCTTTGTCCGGGCGAGCCATACTGGCAAAAAACGCTTCCGCTCGTCCGCCGAAATTGACTTGCGCCTCATTATAGAGGTACACCATCTGTCCGCAGGTGGCTTCATCCCACTCCATTTGCACATCAGGGACTGGTACCTGGCTTCGGCGTTTATCTTCCGGTGTTTTGAAATCATCATCGGCGGGATGCCATCCGATGGCTTTCCATACCAGACCAATTGCTTCATTCATTCTGCGGCGAAAAATTTCACGCTCCGGTTTTGGCATGGCGGAGGGTAAGGTCAGAATGATATTACGCAATTGGCGTGGAGCGGTGGTGTGGATCATTTTTGAGCGTTGTGTTGCGCTATTTATTTGCATCAACGCTTGCGCCAGCAGTTCAGACAACATGAACGTCATCAGTGAACTGCGGCTGTAGTGCGGCGCAAACACTGGCAATCGGTCATCAAGTGGTAAATCGAATAAGGGCTGACCTTCGTCATTGACCAGCATTGTCAATGGCATAGTGGTCGCCAGCGGCTCTTGCATACTGGTTTCCATTACCTGACTGAAACGCCAGCCTGGAACATAAGGCTCTTCATCCCACAAATAACGTCGCGGGCTTGAGATGCCGCTTGATCCTTCGGTTCCCTGCCGTTGCAACGCCAGACGAATGGCCTCTCGGCCTACGCGGATAATGGAGGGCCAGACAAAAGCATCATCACGGCCACTTTCAAAGGAAAAATCCGGTTTGCCAAATTTGGCCGGAGAGAACTCGGCCCGGCTGTTAAACAGTTCGTTATATAAGTAGTGTGGCTGGCTGAGATCACGTATTTGCAATTCATAAGTTTGTTTCAGGCCATTGCTTTCATCGGCATGATCTTCCACCAGAATGCCGGCCGTATGAGAGTTACCAACATCCAGAATCAGGTCGACATTGACAGCGGGCTCCTGCAATGTGCTGGCATTAATTCGGATTTCCGGCATATTGAGCTGACTACCCAGAATATCCAGTAGATTGAGATAGTGTGCCTGATATTCAAACTCCCGCAGAGCAAGCTTGATATCACGAACGCTGCGATTTTCCAGCAACGTCGCCTGCTGAGTAAAGACTTCGCGCAGCCAACCGTCCACCCAGGTGAGATCCAGAAACTCATCCAGTTCGTCACTATGGTATGCCAGGGTAAAGCTGCACCCGCTCTTGATGTCGTTTTCATTGGGGGCCAGTGATTCATATTCATGGCCTTCCGGATACACTTTCGTATCAAAAACTACACAGATGCGGTAGGCATTACCTTCATCATCGGGTTCATCCAGTGCTAAAATCTGTACTCTGGCCCAGTTATCCGGCCCGCCCATAAAAGTACGCGGCGGGTTGAAACGAAAAAAAGGCAGTGGTAACCAGACTTTATTTAGCAAAGTCAGTGACTGTTTCAGCGTAAAACTGGATTCGGGTTTTGCCACTTCAGGTAACATGCCCATGTTACCCGGAAGAATATATTTGCCGTTATTCTCATTGTAGATCAGTCGCAATAATGGCCCGTTACTGCTTTTACGCACGAAACGATTAGCCATACCCGCGTCTCCGTCTGACTTTAATGCAAAGTCCAGAAACTGAATCCCGCTGTTTTGAATCAGCGTAATGCGCTGTTTATAATCGGTGATTGTTGCCAGCATTATTATTTACTCTCACGCTTGATCGTTACCGGTAAGATAGTATCAGCATCGTAATGGGCGTTGCATTCGGCGACATCAGTCAATGCTTGCCGGGCACAAATAATTTCCGGTATCCGATATCTGGAACCATCGCTACAGTGGGCTTTATACCGACTGTTAATCACCAGATTACCGGATCGATGTAATCCGGCTGAAACGTCGGCCTGGCAGGTAATTCCTTCGTTATAAGTGAACCGCACTTTGCCTTTACCATTTTTGATCTGGTACTTCAGTACTGGCGGCGTGCCGGTAAGCGGATTCTTAACATTAACGGTCGCGCTCCACTTACCACTCAGGAAGCTGACTGACCCTATTTTTACGTCGGCTGCCGACATCATCAGCAGGTCTTTGGTTTTATCTATCGTGGCTGGCGTTTCCGGTGCTTTCTTAACCGGTGTGGGAGGGACATATAAAATGGCCTGGTCAACAGGCACGGATATTACTGGTAGCGCCTGAAGGGTTTCCTGCGGTTTTGTTACTGTGATTTCTGATGTACCCAGTACCCGCTTTTCCGGTTTGATAGTGGCAACGACTGAAGTCTCACTCTCTGGTGTTTCAAACACGCAACCTCGAATCTGCATCACCAACGTGACCAGCAACGCCGCACCAGGGGCAAGCCACCAAAACCTGAGCCACGGATTGCTGGTTGCCAACGTGGCCATCGACGGAGTAGGTTCTCCAGGTAACGAGGCAGGTGAAGGTGTGGGGGGGTGACACTACTATCGGCGTGGACGTGGGTTCATTATCAACCGGTGAGTCTACTGAGATGGGCGTCGGTTCTGGAGTAATTTTTTCTTCTATTATTACTTCTGGTATCTCCGGCGGTTCAACCGGACGGAGACATGCCAACGCATCCAAACGTGACTTTTTACCAAGATTGACGAATCCCCAGAATGTCAGTACCGGCTTGTCATCAACCAGATAAACATGATTAGGGCCTGGAAATTGGATGGCCTTGGCCAGCAGGACACCAAACAGTTTCTGCGCCGGTTTGTCTGAAATTTGTGCCCTCTGGCTGATCTCAGCAACAATCTTCTGATATTGCTCAAGCAGTTGCAGTGCGGTATCTCGTTGTTCGTCGCTGGCCGCTACCCAGGATGTGACATTGCCATTAATAGGCGAATACCAATTGATGCGTTCACCGTTCTCATTGGGTTGGGGGATGGCCAGGCAGTCGGCAATGTGCTGTTGTTTACGAAGACGCAATGTTTCCCGTAGCTGAAGCGCTGAAGTATAAACCGGCTGACCGTTCTCACCCAACGCAAGAAAATCGTCTAAATTTCCACTGCGTAAAAATATTTTTGTCACGCCAAAGGGACCTTTTGTTATAAACAGCCAAGGCAGAGAAGTTGTGTGTAATCTGCAATTATAGATAGTCTAATTCTGATGATAGAGAATCAATGCGCTGAAGAAGTGACAAAACTGACAAATATTCGCGTCATTAGCACACGAATACATCAGTATTACGCTAATCGTGAGCGATAGAATGCCAAAAAAAATAGATGAGAGCCCGTTTAGGTAAAGAATGTCGGATTAACATCGACTTCATTTATGGTTTTCATCATACAGATGGCGCTGTGCCATAATGTGGTGGATGTTGGTTTCCAGCCAGTCGGCCAATCCGGCAATTCGTTCCTGTATTTCTTCTCCTAACGGCGTCAGCGAATATTCAACATGCGGTGGCACAACGGGGTAGGCGATACGTTTGATGAAGCCATCCTCCTCCATATAGCGCAGCGTCTGTGACAGCATCCTTTCGCTGACACCGCCAATTTTCCGGCGTAGTTCGCTGAATCTCAGTGTTTCATCTTTTAGCGCAATGAAGATCAATACGCCCCAGCGGCTGGTGATGCGTTTAAGAATGTCTCTGGAAGGGCAATTGACATTCAGTAACTCTCCACGCTGCATCTTTTCTGAGAGTGAATCGAAAACAGGTTGATTTTTCTTCAAACTAACATTCCTGTAAGTACTTACTTAAAGTTAGTTTAAGCTATATGCTTTATTTCAGACAACTTTTTTGTCATCCCCTCATCATGATCTACGCTTGATGTTGAAACTTTTTAAAAAGGAGTTCGTTATGATAACGATCACAGGTGCGACAGGGCAGCTTGGCCATTTGGTTATCAATATACTGCTGAAAACTATTCCACCAGATCAAATTATTGCTGCGGTGCGTAATCCTGATAAAGCCAGTGAGTTGGCTGCACAAGGTGTTATTGTTCGTCTGGCGGACTATAACCGGCCTGAAACGCTGGAAGCAGCATTTGTCGGTGCGGATAAATTATTATTGATCTCATCCAGCGAAGTTGGACAGCGGGAAAAACAACACAAAGCGGTTATTCAGGCGGCGAAAAAAGCGGGGGTTGGCTTGATTGCCTATACAAGCCTACTGCATGCTGATACGTCCCCGTTGGGACTGGGTGTTGAGCATCGTGCCACTGAAGCGGCTCTGAAGGATTCCGGTATTCCTTATGTATTGTTGCGCAATGGCTGGTATACCGAAAACTATGCCGCCAGCACCGCGTCGGCATTAGCCCACGGTGCTTTTATTGGTGCGGCAGGAGAAGGACGTATTGCTTCTGCTCCGCGGAAAGATTACGCCGAAGCGGCTACCGTTGTTTTACAGCTTGATGATCAGGCGGGGAAAGTCTACGAACTGGCAGGGGATGGTAGCTATTCTTTGGCTGAGTTTGCTGCTGAAATCAGCAAGCAGAGCGGAAAAAACGTCAGCTATGTGAATCTTTCCGAATCCGACTTTGCCAAAGCGTTGAAAGATGCAGGGCTTCCGGCAGGATTGGCTGAGATGCTCGCTGATTCCGATGCCGGTGCAGAGAAAGGCGCTCTTTTTGATGACAGTCATACGTTGAGACATTTGATTGGTCGCACAACAACCCCCTACGCCGATGTTATTAAAGCAACACTGGCAACGCTTTAAACGGCGGCACAATACCGTGCTGGACAAACCTGACTGCAGTTAGTTTGCTATTCTTTATTTCCTTATCCCTGCGTTCGCAGGGATTTTTCTGTTCACTGACATAATTCTACGATTCATTAAAGTAACCTTTAGATAATGCGCTTTTCTTGAATATCGAAGGTGTCCATTGTGGTACTCATGGGTTTAAAAGCGAATCCGGTATCATGGTTTAGGGCACATAGATGATTTCAAAGTATGATTCTTTATTGTTGATGGGAATCATGCCCCCATCGACGTAATAAATTTGTAGATCATAGCGATAAACGATCTTCTCACTGGGGTTGAGGATCAGCTCCAGCGCCGAAATCTTGACCTCTACAGTGTGACTGGGGTGATCTTTGTTCAATTCAATGGTTTGGTTGTCAATGTTGACCAGTATCCGCTTGATAGGGCGTGGTCCTGCTGGATCATAAGCACCACTGTCGCTTCTGAACTCAAGGGTTTTGTTAATCTCCACCGGCGCGGATTGCTTGATAAAATCGCGTACCTTGTCCCGGTATTTTTCATTCAGGGAAAGCATGACTGGGATATTTTCCGGGTTAAAGCCGAGAAGTTGAACCTCGAGGTAACCTTTAAGTAACAGATTCTGTGCTGAGTGATCAAATAGTGCATCCCAGATGAGAGCGAACTGCTGGGAAGGTAACGCGAATGAGTCCACAATGCCGCTTTGCAAATTGATCAGTGCATTTTTCTCCTCTGTTTTACCTGCCGGTAATGATAACTGCAGGGTTAATGTTTCAGCATTGGCGAAAGGAACCAGTTTGCCGTCCTTTTCCATTTGCGTGAACTGTTGCGTGGCAGAAGTAATCCTTGCCTGATTTACCTTGGGCGACAAAAAGTAGTCAAATGTTACTTGAACATCACTCAGAGAGGTTGCGTGTTCTGGAGCATAAAAAGAAATAGATATCATCGGCTTATCGGCATCGTCGATGTCGGTTGCCAACAAAAACGTGTCCGGCAGATAGTAGAGATAATTTTTACGTACGTAGTCTTGATAATAGTTGTACCACACCTCGTTAAATTCCATTGGTGTAAGAATTAGCTGCAAGCGCGGCTGCGGTGGCTCAATACCCTGGTAAATATAGGGATAATAGTTTTCTGCAAAATAGAAGATTTTGGGTATGGTAATCGTATTGGATATGCCATGATCGGTGACGATCGCAACCACTAATGTGGTTTGCGCATCGTAATCGGATAAGGCTCGCAATAGCGCATCACGTTGATCCAGTTGGGTGAGATTTAATTGCGCCAGGTAATGGTTATCTACTGTAGTCAGTTGCACCTTGTCGAAAATCATTTCATCAACAGAGCCAAGCGTCGTGAAGCTCAGAACGACATAGGGAATCTGTGCCACATGTTGGTCCAACATAAAGTTCAATGTCATCGTCCAACTGGTGCCTGTGGTACTGGTTGCTATCTGGTAGCGAGTTTCCCCCGAAACGACCTCAGTACATACCTCCGCGACGAGATCGTTTGATCGGGCTGTCATCGCGGCCTTCTTGCTGCGCAACGGTGTTGGACTGGTGGGGAACTGTTGTTTGGCATTGGCCAGAATGACTTTATTCAGTGTAACTAGATTAGTGAGAAACGTATTCATAAGTATCCTCAGTGCGATGGGTATGGGCCAGATATCGGAATTGATTCAAACAGGATGAAGTCCAGAGGAACTGTCCGTCATGTCGGCGGTAGAGAGGGCTTTCCATCCATTCCGAGGGTGACTGCCAACGACTCAACACCTCAATCATCGGAGTTAGTTGCGATATGCCACGCGACTGGGCGTAGTGCAAGGTTGTCAGCCATTCATGTGGGTGTGCGTAGTAAGGCGTCAACACGTTTATTCTGTCGTACTGATTACTACTCCAGTACAGTGCCTTACTCAGCATTTGCTTGATCCGTGTATAAGCAGGTATTACCGCACCGCGTTCAGTGACTAGTACATGTAGTAAAATCAGTACGTTGGTATTTACACAGCAATCCAATTGGTTGATGTCATTGTCATCTTTCATCCAGGTATGAAATGTTTGGCACTCTGCCCATTGATGCTGTACCGCTGCCAGTCGGGGATCGACTTTTTTCACCTGATAGCTATTCATCTGGGCTAACGTTTGCTCAACAGTGGACAGAGCGATGCGCCCAAACGTGTATAACAGCTCGGTAATGATCGCCGTATCATCAATATCTGCGTCGATACGTTCATTCGCCATCCATTTGGGATGGGCGTCGACAGGCCAAAAAGTGAAATGGAAAGGGCGGATTTCACATGCCATTAGAAAGTCGAGGGCTTTCTCAATATATGGGGCGGTTTGCCGAGTGTATTCCAGTGTTCGTAATACTTGCGCCGTGACAAATGCGTTTTCATCTTGGTGCCAGCGCCCGTCTGGTGTCCTGACGTGAGCCAGAAAAGCCCCGCTGGGGCGCTGTTGTTCAAGTAACTCCGCTAGGCAAGGTATTGAAGCGCACCGTGATGACGTGATCTTCTGGACTGGCATATCGACAAACCGATCATTTTGCGGACTGAAAGTACAACTGATGCCGTGATTTCCCTGCCGGTCAATAGAAAAACCCATCACATTGAACTGCAAAGGAATTTTCGCATCCACTACGCACTGGAGTAATGGCATAGCCTGCTTGTCCTGCATCAATAGGGCGTTGACTCCGGGAAACACTCGTGAATTATTGCCAAAAAAACGAGGTGCCATAGTGAACAGCGTGAAACTTTCCAAGTGCTGGTCTTGACTGTAGACCAGGCTAAAACCGTAAGTAGTGTGAGGAAATTCATTTGGTTGCAAGGTTTGCTGTAAGGCCCTATTTAGCAATGGGACCAGTGTAGGGAAGAGTGACTCGCAGCCTAAAACGTGCATGACTGACGCAATGTCGGACAGCGTTAACACGGCACTGTGCCATTGATAGTAATACTCACACGATGCGGAAAAGTGTTCCGGGTAATAACCTATCATGAGTAACGACAATCCAGCCTGTTCGAGCATTGCGGCCGGATAACCACTCCTTGTCGGCCAGTCCGCTATAGTGGGTATCTCGGAATACACTTTAGTTTTGACGCCGTCTGACGTGTATTTTCTCCCCAGCCAAGAACCAAATCGCAGTTGATGTGCATTACGGGACTGCAGGTGACGCACTGGCCCGAATGCCGCTTCAATAGACTCGCTGGATGTGACGGCAGCAATCTGTAGATAGTGTGTAGAAAAAGCATCTATCGTTCTGTCTTCTTCGTAGCGTGATAAAAATGGATCCAAGGTACAGGAGAGTGACAGTGGTTTTGCCGACGAGGTAGTGAACTCGATCGGGCTGCCATTATAGGCTAAGAGGCTGGTGGTAAAGGCTGTAGACAAATCTCCGGATGTCATACGCGCCAGCGTGAAACGGTTAACGTCGGGAAGTAACGTTGTCCGCAGGTGCGGTGCTGACTGACACAAGGTGTCGACCAGGGCGTTCCATGCCGCTGGTAATACTGCATGGTGGCTAACCATTGACTGTTTCCTACGCCAATGTCGAGATGACAATCGCTGGTGGGTTATCAATACCCTTGACTGTACGGGTATCGCCGCCTATCAGGAAGTAGGTAATGGTATAACTGACCGTCCAGGGTTTTTCCGTCAGGCAGCGATATTTAAAGCTTTGTGATCCACGTTTATCTTCGTTAAAGGTGTATTTCTTGGATTTTTTTCGTTGATTGTCATCGATATAGCTCAGCTCAATGAGCACTTGGTTATATTTATCCCAAGGGAATCCCCGATCGAGCATCATCTCGATTTCATTAAAGGTCAGCTCCGCTCCAGGATCCAGATTCAACAAGGTAGAGGCCGATCTCGATTTCGGTTGGTAGTTGCTGCTGCCTTCCCAGCCGGAAGTGGCCGCAGACTTGAAGGCAAATTCGCTTTGAATATCAAAAAGGGCATCCACATCACTGCTTCGGGCAATAGTCTTACTCCATTTGCCGTCATCGGCGATAAACGGTTCGGCCGTATAGACGTTGTTATTGTAGCTAATCTTAAAGCTTGCCGCCTTAATGCCGTACTCTTCAAAGCCGTCAGGGCCTAGGACAGTAAGGTCGATTTTCTGGAAGAAAGGATCATTGACGTTAACTTCAATAAAGTAGGGCGGAGCTTTTTTGGCATGCAAAATATCGCTGCCGATAAAGTTCTGCGGAACCGCCATTTGGCTAATGGCTTTTGATGAAGTGTAATTGAAGTTCAACGCTTTGGTTTCTTCAATTCTCACCAGTTTTATCTCCAGTGAAGCGCAGGGAAAGAGACCACCTTTGCCGCCTTCCTCTCCTTCTTTAACCGTGGAAAGCAGAGATTCCAGAATGGAGTCGCTGGCCGATTTTGCTTGGGTATTACTGTCATCGTTAGGCTTGAGTGTCGCATTAAAAAAGCTCTTCAGAATCTCTTCCTTAACAAATTGTAGCGCCCACTCTTTTTCCTTTGCAGCTTCTTCACTTGGCATGCTTTCGGTGACTTTAATCACCAGATCCTGATTCTGTTCCAGCTTTTTAATCACACTGTCAAAACCAAGCCAGAAGCTGGCCGGTGTTTCCACCGGAATTGGGATGTTGGCACCAAATTTGAGATCGAATTCTTTGTAGATACTTTCAAACTTGGCGGTGACATCAACCTTCAATGCGGGTGTGATCCCGGTAAAACTGAGGTTATAGGCCACTGCGGCTGGTGCTTTTGCCTGATTAAAAGCCGCCTCCAGTATTACTGCTTGTTCTTGTGTCAACTTGGCGCTGAAGATAGCGTTGTTGCTGGCAAAGAGGCTGGGACATTGTGCGCTGATCAACTGGCCGTTGGCATTGTGAACATCCATAACAAAAAAGTTCACTGTACCTTTGTCATATTGCACTTGTGCTTTGCGTGCATTTTTCGGCTCAACTTTCAGTTGCCGTAGGTATTCATTGAAGGCGCTATTGAGTTTCTCTTCTTCAATGGCGGTATTAACTGCAAAATTGATGTATCCCCCTTGCTGATCACTTCCGTCACCGGTGTACTTAATCAGTGAAAAATCTGGCTCTCCCTCTTTCAGTGCGATATGGATGTCGCCGGGCAAATACCAGAACTGATTGTCATCTGAATCATCAGCGAAAAAAGTGATGTTTTTGACGGTCGCGGTTCTTTCTCTAAGTAATAACATAATGCTTCCTTAATCGAGGTTGGCGATATCGATGCTGTCTTGAACGGTAGACGTTTGTATATTTAGAGGTTTTCCCTCTCCTTTCCCGATGCGGTAGGTAAACCAGATGTCAAGGTTAATGGTACGCAGCGCGGAATCTATTTGGTCGGCGCTAAAGATCTGAGGGTTTACACCAGATTCGGTAAACAGGAACGTTTGCTGAAGAGAGGCATTCCCATCCGTGGGCAGGTAGGGGTAGCTGGCAAATACCACTGCTTTATCTATCTCTTGCCAATCCATGCTGGCGGAAAGCGTCAACACGCGTTGGTGATATAACGATGAAAAGAGAAAAACATCCTGGCTGGTCACTTCGCTCAGTTGGGCAGAGATATGTGGTGAGTTGTCGGCTTTGCTGTAATTTTTGATTACTTCGAACTGATACAAGTCAGGATTCGGCAGCATGACCGGGTAGTTGTTCTTTGGCGATGCCTTAGTGACTTGGAATATTCGTGAGATGCTGCTGTCTGGTAGTTGGATGTGGCGGCAGTAAATGGTCACCAGAACAGACTGGTACCACTGCCAGTTAAAGTGGCTTGCCGCTTCTATGACAAAATCATAGCGGGCATATACTGACTCAACATCTAAATAAACCTCGGTTAATGTGGTGTTCATACGGTCGGACTGAACCGAGGTCACGCTGCCAATAGCCTGATTGAAATAGACGGTGAAGTCGTACTCCACAGGCCACAGCATTTTTCCGGTTTGGCTGTCCGTTATGCTTGGTACTTTGAAGATTTTGGGCTGTGTGTCATCATGATCGAAGACTATTTGTTGGCGCTTTTCACCGCCGTAGCGAAATGAAACCACTACCAATTGAACATTGCTATCCAGAGTTGAAGAAAGTAGATGGGCTGTGATTATACGGTCGGCGAAAAAGTCATCCTGCAGATCACATTTCGTCACCACGCGATCGACCTGGTAGTCGCTGCCTTCTACCAGTTCGGCAAATAGCGCCTGAGGGTAAAGTGAACGTTTTACCGCGGTAGTTTCTGTCAATTTAGCGCTTAAGCGGCGCTGATCAATATCCTCAATAGAAATTCGTTGTAAATAGAAACCGAACTTAGGTTGAGGTTGCTGTGGAGCGGTGGCAAAAACTGGCGTAAAAAATTCGCTGGTGAGGATCTGGGTCAACTCATCACCAGCCTGTTTGATATGGCTGTCGGGATCAGTTTCTTTGACCTTGATCGTCACTATCTTTTTACTGATTAACTTCGAAGAAATCTTCTCAATATCAAGAGAAAAAACCAGAAAGTTGAACCCAAACGATTCTTTTAGATAGTGGTACACCTGATCCCAACTCGCCTCCAGTTCAAACGTGGAGGGGGGAAGTTGCAACAGATAGTCAATCTTGTAGCTGATGGCGATCGGCGTGGACGCGGGCGTGCTCATCAGCTTCGCCAACAGGGCGATATCATTGACTGAGGTTAATTTTCCCAATAGGTAGCAGTCTTGCTGGCTATTTAACGCTGTTTTACTGGTCTGGCCGGGAATCATCGCGGGAACATCCAATGTCGCGCTACAGGCAATAGCCTGCAGTGGCAATAATATCGCTTCACGTGGGATATCCGGGCTGGCATTGGCCGCTGCCTGTGCGGCTTCAGGGCTACTGGCCAGTTGAGTTCGTAATGACAGCGTCGCATAGTAAACATCGTTCGGCTGGCTACTATTTCTGAAGATCTGTAACTGTACGGCGGGTTGATTGCTGGCAGTAACCACAATACTTGGCGCTGCGGCACAGTAATAGAAAATGGGTCTATCCGGATCAGCACGGATAAAACAGATGTTTTGCGCAACAATTTGGCTGTACATAGCTGCAATCCATGTGAATGAAAAAGGAAGCAGGGCAATACTAACTAAACCTTGTTGCCCTGCGTTATTTCAGTCTATTAACACGGAACCACAATGATGTTTCCAGCCACCTTGCCAGTGATTACCTTCGGATCGCTTCCATCGGATAAATACACCATGGCGGTGTAGTCACTTTGCGGAGCGTTGTCAGCTTCTTGTGGCATCAGATTAAAGTTTAGGATCTTTATAATTGTCGGAGTGGTAAATTCGGTCAGTACGATATTTTGCGTTTGCTTAAAATTGTGGTTTGGATAGTTCACCACCATTTCAAAGGTGATCAGCTGAATATCCTTTCTTTTCTGTTGGAAAATAATGGTGTAATCCTGCGAACGTGGCAAGGCATTCGCTATTTGAATCTGGTTGGCCCTTGTTAAGCCATATCCTGGCATTTGTGGGTCAGTGTTTGCTCCAGCCGGGATATAGGTCAGATTGTTGCCGTCCTCGGTATAGTATGTGGCGGTATAAAAAACCGGGTTATCCACCTTGATGCCGATGGGGTAAATAAAAGAGGGGATTTTATCGTTTGATGCAGCGGTAACGATCTGGCTGTCGATTTTGGGCTCAATTCCGTGGCTCGAATCAGAATATTGCGTTTTCACTACCACCTGCTTGAAGGTTTTCCATCCTATCGGGTCGATCAGTGTAGAGATGTCGGCATAAACGATACCGCATTGGGCAACGTTAATAGTTTCAACCAGATTGTCGGTGACCAGAATCTCTCCCGAACGATAAGGTTTGGCATGCATACCGGAAAAGTTGACTATATAAGAATAACTGTAGCTGCGGCCTAACTCTGGTTTTATAAACCATTTATCTGTTTTTTTCGGTTGGCTATTCGTTGGATCAAACACCAGTGTGTTGACATTATCTTTGTCATATTTGGCGGTGACGACAATTGTTGCGACGTTATATTTTGCCAGATCGTGGGTAACATAGAATTCAGGTTGCAGGTATTGATAGAAAGGATCATTAAGATCGTACTCTTTGAAATACTCACTCAACTGGGCTTCACCCACAATAGATTTAATCGATGGCAGTTGGGTTTGAGGCGCAATAGCAAAGGAAACGACTGAGTTTTCTTCATAGATACGGGTAAAACTTTGAGTGTCTTTCAGGCTTTCTTTGAATTTATCGAAACCGCCGGTGTCATTCAGCAAATCAAGGCTCATGTCGAGCCCCGTCTGGCTACTTAAAATCTGCTCAATCTGTTTTTGTCCCCAGGCGCTTAGACCCTCTTTCCATTTAAGGTATTGGTCCTGACTCATCCCCATTTCAGCAGCGGTCAATCCGGTAAATACATCAATGGTGATAGCCCCTTTTTCGATATATTCGCGCTCAATCTTTTTCTCATCAGCCGACCAGGTATGCCGGTCAATGGTCTGCGTCACTGCTTTGGTTTTTTCGCTATCGTAGCTTACGGTGACTTTTGCCGCTGGTAGGGAAGCATCCAGGTTGAAATTAAAGCGAATGCCGACACTGGCATTCTGGTCAGTGCCTTTCAGCACTTTTTCAAACAGGGTTGCACCTTCACCGGTCAATGACAGACTGAATACGGTATTGTTATCCCCCAGACCTGAAGGTGACAACGAGGTTGGGATTTGGCGATAGAACGCTTTGTTGTCATCCAAAATCAGTGACGCCTGACTGGCGGTATATCTGGGTTGCAGGAGTTTGATTTTCTTTGCATCTTCCGGCATCAACTGCCCCAGGAACTGGTCATCGCCTTTGCTGCTATCATACAAAGCGACATACGTACTGGCTTGCTCATCATTCAGGCTGGCATTTCTTTGTGCAGTAGTCATTGCATCCTTTTTGGCCTGATCAGCGGGATCTGCTTTATAGGCTTGTTCCGCCTTGACGTACGTGACGATCAGCTTTGACTTCGCGGCCAGTTGGGTCGAAATACCGCCAAACAACTGAACGCAGATCTTGTCTTTTATCTCATCTGTCGGCTGCGGCAACATAACGGTGAATTGAGCGTATCCACCTTGTTGTTCATTGCTGCGATACTTATAGAACATAAAGCTCGGCCTGCCATCCAGTGACACGAATACCGGTATTTCAGGCACAACGTAATAAATATTTTTGTCAATGCTGTCACCGTAACAGGTATAGGCATATTCCCTGATGCCGAGATAATTAACGGGAATTTTGACTGATTGCTGCAAAGCGGTGGTTAACATAGGGCGTTCCTCTTGTGTATGTTACTTGTTGTATTGCAGTGTGATGGGGCTGACGGCAGCCTGTTGCGAGCCGGAGTCATAGTGTTTGGAGAAAAAGGATGACGTTTCTCCTTGCCAGCGATATTCAATCCGGCTGTCCAGCGCATCTGAATGGGCATTAATCCACCAGTTTGCTTGCCATGCCTTCTGTGCGGGAAAAGAAAAATGAAAGGTCTGTTTTCTCGCATGGCCAGCAGGAACATACTCTGCATTGCCTGAAATCGATTTAAAGTAAGAACTCAGATGGCTGGCTTCAAACAACACGCTGTAATAACCAAGATCTTGTGGGGAAAGTGTGATCGCGTCTTGCCACAGCAGTTTTTTTTCATAAGTGGAGTAGTCAGAGAAGCCTACTTTTAGAGTGATCTCGATGACTTCCGATTCCGCCGTTAAGGTGACGGGAGGGAAATCGGGCCACGTCATGCTCACTTTTTCATCTGCCCAACTCAGTTCCATAGACAGAACTTTGAAGTCCTTGGCCTCAAAACCCAGTTTAATAATACACTCATGATGTTCTACCGGTTTGTCGGGGCGTTTAGGTTCGGGTAACGGTGACGAATCAAAAGTGACAATGCTGCTGAAAGGGAACCGGCTGAGCAGGGAGGCAATATCCAATGCGTGCTCTAGCCTGTATTGTTGTGGCACGCTGTTGCTGTAGCTGACGTCATAGCTCACCTCGGTGGGAAGTTCGTCCAGCGATGATACGTTGCGCAAAGTAGCGCTGACGAGACTTGCCGCCAGATTTATCAAAGCGTTTTTCACTTGTTCTTGGGTCTGTGCCGAGGGCGTATTCTCTACCTGTTGGTGTAACACAATAATGCCGGCATCAATTTGCTGGTTTAACAGGCGAGTGATAGCCGCAGGCTCACGGGCCTGTTCCGTAAAGGCCAGAGTCAAAAACGCGATCCAGTCTGTTTCAAGTTTTGCGTTGACGCGACTACTAACGCTAAATTGGCTTTGTGTTATCAGATAGACCTGATTTTCGCCTCCCTGAATGGCACCGACCAATTGGGTGGCTTCATCATGAGTGAGCGGCATTTTTGACTGGTCAAACGCAACATCATAAGACGCACTGACTGGCTGGTGAATAAAACGTAGAAATAGTGCCTGTTGGATATCCTCTTGTACCAGGCTGATTTGCCCCGGTTCAGGGACGAAATTTTGTCTGATATAGTCTTCCAGTGCCGTTTCATCCACAGGGAGAGCGGGGGCGATAAAGGTAGCTAGCCCGCCGCCGGGACTGGTAATTAAATGCAGGGCGCTGACATCGCTACCCGAACTATCAACCACCACTTCCGGGATAGAACGACCGTAGGAAAATTGATCTGGTTGCGCCGTTTGGTCGTGAAACGCAAAGGCTTTATCAAGCATGAAAAAGTCTTGCAGAGTTTGTTCTGGATTCAAAAATTCAGTCTTCATTTCTCACCTTTGATATCAATCGTTTGATCGCCGGTAACATATTCCGACCAGGGGCCTGTGCGGGTTTTGTAACGAAAAGAGCAGGCAAAAATCGACGTGACGTTCCACTTGTATTCGAAGACGTTTTGTTGATGTGTAAAGGTGTGATCCGTAGTACCGATTTCGTTTTGTGCCTGAAATATCAGGGACTCACTGAGGCAATTGGCAGGCAGGTGGACGGTGATCCGCGCCTGTTGCGCACCAAACTGCGGGAAACTGTATGCACCAAGCGTTGTGGATTGGGTAATAGGCGTTTGCAACTTAACGGTCCCGGTGCCAGATAATTCACATGCGGTGATGCTAGCGTAGGTATTTTCGCCGATGATGGGGCAACTGAAATCAGGGGCTGACTGAGTTAGTTCCAGACTCTGTAACCAATCTGCCGAATGGTAGATCCCCTCAATCTTGCTTTGCAGAGCGAAGTCTGGGTCAACATTGATCGATAGAAATTTGCAAGGCAAAGCGGAGTAATCCAGAACACATGTATTGCCGCTGCATTGTTTCAGCTCGCCGACAATTGCACGGTAAGTTCCTTGTTGCGGGTAGTTAACACAAATTTGGTATTGGAATACTGGTTCTCCTTGTGAGTCGTTATTTTGGAACAGAAAGGTCAAACGACTTTTATCCTCACTGAGTGACTGTGTTTGTGTCTGTGCGAGAGGATAAAGGTTTCCGGCCGAAAGGATTACCTGAATATCAATCGAGATATTTTTTTAAGCCCTAATGGAAACGTGTAAAAGATCTCGATATTTAGTCGACCCGCAGGCAATGGCGGAGCGGTGGTGCGATGGATTATAGTCTCGGGATATACCTTGGCAATTTGCTGCGCGGCTGTAAAAGGATCCAATAAAAAGCAAAGCGGGCGCTGACCCAGTACCACTGTATTCAAGTCGAAAATCACCCGGCTGTTGTGTGCTGGTACGGTCAGGCAAATTAACGCTGTATTACTGCTGGCGGGACCGGTATAGGCTGAACCGAGCAGGTTGTATAACCGGTCAAGAAAGGCCTGGCTGAAGAGCAGCGTTTCAGCAGGATCGGTCAGTGGGAATAGCGGGCTAATGGTCAACAGCAATTGGCCGAGATGTTGATACACATATTGTGTTAACTGGGCATAGTCAAATATGATACGACCGTCGGGAAGTGATTGAGTGTTTTTAACTTTCTCGGCTAATTCAAGGATCAGCAGACGGGGATCAAATTCGACGGAATACGCCAACCGCGGAGAGACGCCTTCGACAAATCCATCCAACCGGGCATTAAAACCAATGGTGTCATCCAGTAGGGTCTTTTCAATCAGTTGAGTACCCGCTGAGTCCAGTAAAATAAGAAACTGGATACATTGTGCTGAATACCATGTTGCGTCATAACTTTCCTCGGCCAAATCACTATGGTATTCAATCGGTACATCAAAACCCAATGCTCCTGGCACAATGGGCAGAACGCGTATCGCTTGGTCAGGATGTTGTTGTTTGAAATGTGCCAGGTCTTCTTTACTGGCGAACTGAAATTCTGTGGTGAAATTCAGTCTCCCGTAGATACTTTCGGTACTGTAACTGCGAATAATATCCAAAGAGAACGCCAGAGGATGGGTTGCAAGTATACAGACTGCGTCAGGGTATAAATAATAAGCGTTATTTTGCAGATAAAGAGCGGCAAAACGTTGGCCACCACTGGTTATTATCTGTTGAAAGTCTGGATACCCCTGGTACATGATATTATTTACCCACAGAGTCGATATAGTTTTGATAATCCTGATGCCATTCAGCTGGCAGTCGGCTCAACACATTGACGGGGCGTCGATAATATTCATCTTCATAAGCCGATTGCATCAGGCTATCGCCCACTGATACGCCATTTGCATATAAGGTGTTATTGCCATAAAGGCCATCATCGGTGGGGTCATCAACAGATAACTGCAGGTTATATACTGCTATTTCACCTTCCTTTTGTTTAATTGACTCAATATGGCATTTTCCATCTTGAGTGATAAGCTCGCTGGATAGGCTTAATTCGCGCGCGAGGACCACACCGAATGAGGTGCAAACAGGGTGCCCCAGGCTACAGATCAGTTTTTTCTTTTTATGTTTAGTTCGTTGTAATGTAATTTCAGCATATTGGTGTTCTTTCCCAGTAACAACATCTTCTACTCTGAGAATTTTTCCATTTTGTGAACGAACGAATTCACCAGCAATAATATTGTCAATGGTTTTTTCATTACCATCTTGCATAGTAATCCGTGTATCTTTGCCAAGGCAACCGTAAACAATGCGCATCGGTTTTATCTTTTTTGTGTTCAAAAAGCGCTGTTCCGGTTCGATACTTTTGGGGGCGTTAGTGATAAAACTGACAACGCTTTTTCCCTCTACATTGAGGTTGACTCTAAATACGTAGTAGACCTCTTCACCTGACTCAAAATCGACTTTTTTGAACTGCAACCAATCCAGATCCCACGACAGAGTATTCCCGCTGATACGAGTATTCGGGCTATTGAAAATAGGGTTGTCGCTGACCGGTGTAATGGGATCGCCACCTGCACGCTTACGAATAAGATAGATTGAATTATTGGCCGATACCGGTTTGCCGCCACTGAGGTCAATGTTACCAAAATAAGAGATATTACCTTTGATCGGGACACTGACTACGTTGTTGTAATTATGTCGATAATCGCAGTCGGTTTCATTACGGGTTAAGCAAATTTTTATTTCACTGTTATGGTTGATATCCGTGGGGGAATCATTAGTAATCTCTTTAGGATAACTTTGGGTGACGAGGATTTCCGCACCGAAAACTGTAGTATGACCAATGGTTTGGGCGAAAGTATAAATAACGACAACCATATAGTCAGAAGTCTTCAAACTTTTTGAGAACGTGCCATTGGCCTGGACCACACAGTCTGCCGTGTAGACATATGTCTTGCTGTACTGCACTGTACCAACGTTATTGGCCTCCCCGTCAAAAATACCCAGTGTTTGGGTCACATTGGTTGCTGATACCGGCAAGGATCCAATGGCGCTGGTGAGGTACGCGTATCCGTCTTTAGAATCCAGCCCGACAATACTATAGACCGGGTAGGCAGAACTGTTGCTAGCCAGGCTCAGCGAACCATTGTTACGTTTAAGACTCTTTTCCTTAGACCAGCACTGCGTAAACTGTGGATAGTTATTTTTTGTAATGCCCGCCAGTTTTAATTGAATGTCATAAAATCTGACTAATAGAGGATCATTTGGCTGAATAATAAATATACCCATGTTGGCGTATTTGCTAACAACTTGTTTAATGACATCTTTTTCTTCTGAAGAATAGCTTTGTGTATTCATAATATGAGTACTCTATCAATTTAAACATGAAAATCCGCAAGCTATCGCGCAGCCAAGGGAATAATGTTATTTCATTCACATATCGCTTTATAATGCATGAAAATTATATGTCTAATAAGCTTTTATATTTATACGCGTATGGAGTATGAGTATAAAGTACGAAATAGTATGATTATTAAGAACCAACCCTTTATGTTGAAAAATAGCAATACAAGTTAAAAAAATCAACCAACACCTAAAAATAAATATTCCCATATATAACAATTAAATGGTCAATAAAATTACAATACTAAAAATAAAGTTAGCATTGGCGTTTAATCTCTTTAAAAGCAATGTAATAACAGATTTTTCCACCAAAGTTAGTTCTAGATAAAATAGAAACAAATGTTATAAAAGCATATGTAATTATTAGTTACTTAATCGGTTATATTAGAAATAATTAGCTTATTAAGTAAATTTTAAGTATTCTAATATATTAGAAATAGTATAAATAATTTCATACTCTCCAATGTTTTGATAAGTATTGCACGTTTACAGGCCTGCATAATACGCAGACTTGGGAAACAGAGTAAACAACTGGTTAATCCCGCGCAAATGCACCTAAATCAGGCTCACTTCCGGAAACTGATGCAAATTTCTTTACACCCTTCGTCAATTAATTGCGATGTAGAGGATAAACGGAATAATGAGGTGTCTGGTAATTTAAGTGATATTTCTCTATAAAAATCAATTATAAGTCTCTGGCAGGGTAGTAAGAAAAATAGAATTGTAATGGAATCAAAGTATTAATAAGTCTGTTTAATAAAACTCGGGTAGTATTTACGGGATGATTTTGGCTTAGTAAGATAGGAATATATAGTCGGAAATATTACACATGCTCATTAAAAATGATGTCACTAAATTAAATTCCCACCATAAATTAGTTACAACATACTTATTGCTTGCTTATAATAGACCACCCATCTGCAAGTCATGTGAAAATACCGCCAAAAGGCGGTATTCATTAAAACGCCTAACAGGAATAAAAGGAATTATAAGCCCCGTTTTTCCATCAGCAGGGCCAGATCAACCAGACGGTTTGAAAAGCCCCATTCGTTATCATACCAGGCAAGAATTTTGACCAGCTTACCACCGATGACTAGCGTAGAAAGTCCGTCAATAATGGATGAGCGCGGGTCTCCGCGGTAGTCGCTCGATACCAGTGGTTCTTCGCTGTAGCCCAAAATGCCTTTGAGCGGGCCGGATTCAGCGGCGTTACGGAACGCAGCATTAATTTCTTCAATTGTCACTTCACGTTTCAGATTTACGGTCAAATCGACGATGGAAACCACCGGAACGGGAACCCGCAGCGAATAGCCGGTCATGCGGCCATCCAGTTCCGGGATGACTTTACCTATCGCTTTCGCCGCACCGCTGGAATAAGGAACAATCGAAACCGCGGCGGCACGCGCACCACGTAAATTCTTTTCAGGTTGATCGTGCAACACCTGACTGTTGGTATAGGCATGAGTGGTGTTCATCAACCCGTGCTCAATCCCAAAAGTTTGATGTAGAACCTGGACAGCCGGAGCCAAACCATTTGTTGTGCAACTGCCATTGCTGACCACTTTGTGTTTGGCCGGATCGTACTGGCTGTCATTCACACCCATGACGATAGTGATATCGTCGTTCTTAGCCGGTGCGGAAATAATGACGCGTTTCGCGCCACCTTTGATGATATGCACTTCAGCTTTGGCTTTTTCGGTGAAGAAACCGGTAGCTTCAATCACGATATCCACACCAACGCTACTCCATGGAATCGCTGCTGGATCTCTTTCGGAGAAAACCCGGATGGCTTTGCCATCGACCAGCAACTGGCCTTCACCCGCTTCGACATTAGCTTTTAACGTGCCGGATAATGAATCGTATTTCAGGAGATGGGCAAGGGTCTTACTGTCGGTGAGATCATTAATTGCAACCACCTGGAAATCGTTACGACCCAGCGCGGCGCGCAAGACATTTCGGCCAATCCGGCCGAATCCATTGATACCTACTTTGACCATGATAAATACCCCTTTGTTATCTTACTTGCATTTAATGTAGAGCGAAAGGAGATTGGCGTAAATGACAATAAAGGATCAATTTACGCCATCATGCGAGAGCAAAAGCGGTCTCTGTATTCTGTTGGTGTGAGCTGCAAATTTCTTTCGAAAACACGTCGCAGATTGAGGCCATTGCCAAAACCAGTAGTGAAGGCGATGTGCTCGATGTTTTGTTTCGTTTGTTCAAGCCGTTGTCTGGCGGCACTCAGACGAACTTCTTCAACATATTTAGCCGGGGTAATTCCGATTTCACGAGTGAACACGCGGGTGAAATTACGCGGGCTCATGGCGACGCGTTCCGCCAGATTTTCGACAGATAAGTCATCAGCAAGATTTTCAGAAATCCAGGACTGAAGATCACGAATCGGCCCTTCACTGGCCTGATTCAAAAGATAGCGGCTGAATTGAGACTGTCCTCCAGGGCGGCGGAGGAACATCACTAGATCCTGTGCCACATCGCGAGCCAGATTGAACCCATAGTCGTCCTCAACCAGAGCGAGAGTAAGGTCAAAACCAGAGCTGACGCCGCCTGACGTCCAAACATTCCCATCCTGAACATAGATCGGACCACGTTCGACCGTGACCTGAGGAAACTCGGCTTGCAGAGTATCAAGCAGTCGCCAATGCGTGGTGGCATGACGTCCGTCAAGCAGACCGGTTTTAGCCAAAAGCATTGCACCGCTACAAATGGAAACCACACGCCGGGTGTGGGGTGACGCACGTTGAATCCAATCAACGACGCTGGTGCCTTCTTCTTCGGTCAGGCCTTTGCCGGTAATCATGATGGTATCACGCGGAAGTTCAGGGTTGAGATCGCAAAGCCGGTGGTCGGCCAGCAGGTTCAAGCCTGATGCACCGTGAACTACATGATGCGGTTGCGTGGTGGCAACTGTCACCTGATAGGCCGAATTTGGCACCAGGCAATTCGCCTGCATAAGGATGTCGGCGATACCCGCCGCTTCGAACAACAAGCCCCCATCCGGGACGATAATCAGAAATGTAAGCATGGCATTAAAAATACAATTTGTATTAAAAATGTCAAGTTATGGATGTCTATGATAGACCGAATAGACAGAGAGCAGGGTACTGATGTAGGTATTCGCACTTTTAGTAACCGAGATCAGCGTAAAACGCCATTTAATATATGACCCTCGGTAACGATAACGGTATCTTGTCAGTGTCCGAAATTACGGACTTACTTTTGCTTAATTTAACCCTGGTAATTCCATGACTTCACTACTCAAACATTCGTCACGATTAGGCATGTTGATCATACTGATGATTTTGGCAGGCTGCTCCAGCAAACCTCATTATAAGAAATATGACCCGCACGCCTATGATGATGAGATTAAGGAAGCTGCTGACAATTATAAAGTTGATCAAAAACTCATTAAGGCGATCATCCAGGTCGAATCCAATTTTAATCCGGAAGCGGTAAGTCCTTCAAATGCAATCGGTTTGATGCAACTTAAAGCGTCCACCAGTGGCTGTGATGCGTACCGTTACAAAGGTAAACGAGGCTGTCCTGATGACGACGATTTACTGGACCCGGAAACCAATATTGACCTGGGAACGGCGTATATCAGCTCGTTGCAACATCAGCAACTAAATTGGATCAACAATCCGGTCACGCGACGTTACGCAACCGAAGTGGCCTACGTCAACGGTGCGGGTGCATTGTTGCGGACTTTCTCAAGTAATCGGCAAGCTGCTATTCGGATGATTAATCAACTGACACCGGCAGCTTTTAGCTGGCATGTCCGTCAACATCATCCAGCACCTCAGGCACCGAGATATATGGCGAAAGTTGAGAAGGCCTATGCCGGTTTATAGTCGTTAACGTGTTAAATCGACGGCTGCGCTACGTGAATTCTAAGATTTCATCATGCAATGCAGCAGAATTCACGTAGCGCGATCACATAGAAAGACGAAAAATACGCAGCGAAAGGAGATAGTTGAATGATAACTAATTTGCTCACCAATTTTCCTGAAGCAGCTCTTGGAAGAGAGGCTGAAACTTTCGAAGTATTACTCACGCAGCCAAATATTCGAATCGAGAGAATTATTTCAACCGGACAATCAAGTCCACCAGGGTTCTGGTATTGTCAGCCGCAAAACGAGTGGGTAACGGTGTTACAAGGTTCTGCCGGTTTACGATTTGAGAAGGAATCTGATATGCGGGTAATGAAAACAGGTGACTTCGTGAATATTCCGGCGTTGTGCAGGCATCGTGTTGAATGGACAGATCCCAAGGAACCAACGATTTGGTTAGCCATTTATTATAGTCTAGATGCTTCCAGATGAGGCAGGAGAGTCATAATAGTTGTCTGGTGTGTCACTATGGATTGTATTTAACTTCTACGGAATTTGATGAGGTTCACGTCTATTTTTCTTTAAATATTATACTCTTATCATTCGCGAAGTGAATTTTAGTTCATGAGATGTCAATTTTAGTTTGTTTTTAAGACAAAATGACCATTTAAAGTTCACGAATTTAAATTTTTATTAATTGATAAAAATGAGATATATCTCACTAAAAACATCTCTTTATCTATTATAAAAGAAGGGGGGATTATCTTCGTGTGAGTATTATTGATAGCTGTATTCACCATGATGAACTAGTTAAGTGGTGCAACCAGCCTTCACCAGTATGCAGGTACATGATGTCCCCGCCCATTTTTGGTTAGGACCGGATTCATAAAAATCATATTTCAGCACATTTTCTGAGATAGGGAGACCATGGTCACGGTAGCTCACCGGTCTGAAATCAGGCCAGATTTAGGTATTTATCTGATTGTTCTATTGAAGTTTCTCAGGATTTTTGTAACATTCAAAGTTCGAACATTTTATCAGAGACAATATTTTTGAGGACGTTAGCGTGGTTACAGACTAAGTGTATTATATTCGCTGCAAGTATGATGTTTTTGCTTTACAGCAGTATAACTGTTGTCCTGAACGAAATATTTTGATAGAGATGTCAACATTGTCAGGCCTGCCTTATGAACAGATTTTATTTGGATGTGATATAAATTCCTTCTGTAGGGATTGTGATATATTAAATAAATGGATACATGATGAACATTCAAGAAATAAAAAAAGAAATATATGAGTTAATACAACTTGGCGATTTAACAGATAATTCATTTAGAAAACTCTTTGTCAATAAAAATGTTATCATTGGGAAAGAATGTGAACTCTGGGATTTCAAAGAGAGTTTTGATGGTAGCAAAGAAGCATATCTAAAGTTACTGAAGGCAGTAGCTAGTTTTTATAATTCCTATGGCGGATATATTTTTTATGGGGTAAAAGAATTAATTAAAGATACAAGCATGAAGGTTATAGGCGTGAATCAAAACATGATGGACAATCAAAAGTTACGAGGTCAGTTCGATAAGTTCTTTGGAAGAAGAATTGATTTAACATACTTTGATATTGAATATGAAGTCGATGATGGTAAACTCAATGTAGGTATTCTACATATACCTAAACGAGGTGTGCAGGATTCTCCGTTAACCCCTATATCTGATGGGGTTGGCTCAGGTAATGTACGAATATTATCTAAAGATTTTATATTCATAAGACGAGATGACCAATGTAAATCAGCTATTTCCTTAGATGACTTTAAATTTGTTAGTGGGGAAAGAGTACCAGATTATGGTATCATCCAAACAATAGTTAGAAAAAAAATAATTGAACATAATCTTCCAGATAAAAATCAAATATGCCCCATATTTATAGGGAGAATGGAAATAATTCAGGAACTATGGTCATGGTTATCAAATGATCTTCAATATACTAAAGTAATTGCAGCCGATGGCGGTAAAGGAAAAACATCAGTTGCATATGAGTTTTGTAGACTAATAGTTGAGTCTGGATCTGAGTTATTCGATCAGATAATTTGGCTAACAGCAAAATCAAAGCAATTCAAGGCAATATATAACAACTATATTGACACCCCTGAAATTCATTATTCTGATGTTGAAACATTACTATCAGAAATCTGCCTGAGAACAGGCTCACTTCCGGATGAAATAGCAGAGCTAAATTACTTACAACTTCAGCGACTGGCAAAAGAAAATCTTCAGATATATCGATATTTGATCATCGTAGATGATGTAGACTCAAATGAACCTGATGAGCAACGTCGTATTATGGAAATAGCTAGAGTAGTATCAAACTCTAGTTCTAGAGTGTTATTAACTACTAGAGTTAATAACATGTACTCTTCAGACTCTGCAATTATCCTCCCTGGGCTATCGGGTGAAGAGTATAAAAGATTAGTTCAAGAGCATTGCAGAAACCTTCACCTACAGCAATTTAATGAAAAAAACACATATAAACTTCAAGAAGTTTCTGAGGGTTCTCCATTATTTACAGAGTCAATTCTAAGGCTTTGCAAGCTTGGTTTATCATTAGATGATGCGATAAATGAATGGAAAGGCAAGAGCGGAGATGCAGTGCGTGTTGCAGCCCTTAGAAAGGAAGTAAAAGAACTCTCCCAAGAAGCAATTAAAATTCTTATTACAATTAGTGTTGTTGGCACATGTTCTAGAACCGAGTTAAGACAATATACAGATCTTGAAAATCATGATCTTGAACGAGCCATGGAAGATCTTGGTAATTTATTCTTAATTAAATCAATCAGCTTTATTGAATCGGAACCCAGATTTGAAACCTCATCTTCCATATCAAAATTAGTTATATCAATCAGTGATGAGATATTGCCTAATGCTGAAGAGTTTATTACACAAATAAATGAAATTTCTGTTGGGTTAAGCGACAACGCTAAGCTAAGATCAAATAATAGCGAAGTCGGTAAAGTAATTAGACAATGTAATTCTCTTATAAAAGAACAAAGATTTGATGAAGCCAGGAAAATAATCAAAGACATGTTAAAAAAACCCAGATTCAAAGAGAATTCGGATATTTATTTTATGGCTGCAAAAATACAATATGAAGATAATGAAGCAAAACCAGAATCTGTTAGAAAATTATTTGTAGAAGCATATGTCAAAGGTCAAAAAAAACCATTTTTCTTTGAAATGTGGTATCAAACTGAAATGAAATTTGGCACTGCTAACTCAAGATATGACGTCTGCACCAATGCTTTAAAAAATATTAACAATAATGATTACCAGTGGTGTGAGAGATACGTACATGCATGCCATGAACTAGCAAGAAATGCGAAAACCGACACTGTTGAATTAAAATATCTTGTCATGGGTTATGAATATGTAAATAACTTAATTAAAAATTCAAAACCACCTAAAAAAACAGAATTTATAAATCTAAGCAGAATATTGGTAGATAAGATATGGGAATTATCCATAAGCATTGGGAAATATGAAGTATCAGTTGTCATAATTATGAATGCAATTGATTTTGGCGACATTAGAAGCTCTACGTTTAGAAAGTTACTTGATTCTGCCAATATGATGTTATCAAGAACATCTATAAATACCGAAGAGAAAAAACACAAAAATGCATTAATAAATTCAATCCAGAAGGCTGTGCAATTTCTCCAGGAGTGTAATCCACCCAGGACGGATTTAGCAGAGAAACTGCATATAGCTTATGGCTTGCTTATCGAGTCTATAACGGAATAGTGTGCCAGAAACGAACGTTAATAGGACTGGGTCTTAGTAGAGCCACATTAGCAGCATTATTCGTTTTGAAAAAATTCTTTTGCGGAATAACGTGAAAAGAAATTATTGATAGAAGCAGAATGAATTAAGCTATATAAATGCGGATTGCTTATAGTGAACTAATGGGGCATCCGCAGTTCTTTATCAGAAAAGGGGTTAGAAGATCTTCATAGAAAAGATTTAGCAAGGTGTTTATTCATGAGTGTGATTCATAGATATCGTTTCAATTTTCTCAGCTCAAGTTCAATCTTATAATTCTGTTCCTGTATATGCTCTTCATTGCGTAGATAGTTTGCGTGTACGGCATCAGAGAGGGCATCAATTGATTTAGCTCCATGACGAATCTATATGAAGTTATTCATATTCCCAGTTCACGTCTCATTTAACATAATATACATTATGCGTACCAATGTGGGTTAAGACGGAATCTGACTCTGTGGTCAACATGAATAGTTCTCCGACCGTCAACCGCTTAAATCGCTTCTCAGTCAGCCAAAAACAAAACTCGCTCTGTAGAACTGGATGAGATTGGCGTTTCTCTCTTGTTCTAAAGTCGATTGGGATTTGAACGCGCAATTGTATTACTGGAATAAAGCTGTGAAGAATTTCCAAAAGGTAATCTGATTTGTTGAGGTAATCCACGCTCTTATTACAGACTATTTGGCGCAGTGACATGACCGTTTCGGCACACAGTTTCCGATTTTTATGAGTTCAGCGCTGTTTTCCTCTACAATGATAGCACCCTCTCTTTTATCAGGCCGATTCTCATGCCAGAACCCAGACTGACCCAGAAGGACATGACGGAAAGTGAACAGCGTCAACTTAAGACACTGCTCGATCAGGAAAGAAAAAAACACGGACGTCCGCTCACTAATTCTGAAAACAATCATATTAAAGATGACTACATCGATAACCTCATGAAGGAGCGCGAGACTGCCGCGAAGCAACTCACCGCTCGTAGAAAGAAAAACAAATTCAAACCTGATACTTCCGTGACTTACGAATGGTCTGCCAACATTCATCTGCGTGGCCGCCGATAGGTTTGTTATTGTTGACGATGTGAGTTTATGGCGGCTATGCCGTAAATTCACGTCGCTGGTCGCGTTACCTTTATTATCCAATATCTTATTGAAAAAACTGATTTAGTTCCCCTTCTCTATTCTCGCTGTTTCATGCTTGTTGGCGTTAATCATGATAACCGCTATTCTTATATAGAATAAGTAAATGTGATTTTTATTATATTTATCATATTGATACGATACATACCTCTCCAATTGGGAACCGTTTCAGAACCAGAAGGAGATTGAATGCCTGAATTGAGTTCAGCGTTGATAGTTTTTAGCGATTTGGATGGTTCTCTGTTGGACCACGATACTTATAGCTGGGAACCGGCAATTCCCTGGCTGGCCCGGTTACAACAGCATCAGGTACCAGTGATTATTACAAGCAGTAAAACAGCTGCTGAAGTGATTCCACTACAACGAGCAATGGGACTGCATGAGTGTCCTTTTATTGCTGAAAATGGTGCGCTTGTTACTTTACCGCACAGTTGGTCATCACACCCCGATTATCCCCGTAAGATTTTTAATGCTGATTATTCATTTATCTGCCAGGTATTAGGCACACTGCATAAAGAGTATCAATTTGATTTTCAAGGGTTCTCTGACATGGATGATAAGAAGGTCTCTGATATCACCGGTTTGGGGATCGAGGCGTCTGCGTTAGCCCGTCAGCGTGAAGCTTCTGAACCGTTGCAGTGGTTTGATGATGACATCGCTTTAGGTCGATTCCGGAAATTATTGGAGGAATACGGCTTGTCTTTGACACAGGGTGGCCGTTTTTATCATGTAATGGGACGTAGTGTCAGCAAAGGAAATGCCGTCAATTGGCTGACATCACAGTATGTGCAACAACGAAAAACAGACATGCTCACAATTGGGTTGGGCGATGGTCCGAATGATGTCTCAATGCTGGAATCCACTGATTACACTGTAATTATCAAAAACAAATCTCACTTTAACGTGACAGTGTCACAAAAAAATCATAATAGGATATACCTCACTCAGCAATCTGGCCCGTCAGGATGGAGTGAAGGCCTTAACCATTTTCTCGCTGATGGCGAGTCGATTATTTAACGTGAGGGGAACTGGTATGAGTGATTTTTATCAAGATGGCATTATTACGAACTTTCATAATCTTACTCAGCGCAGTGTGGAAGAGCTTGAATATGAACTACAGGTTTTTTCCGGGCAGAACAGTATGGGACTGATCCTCCCTTCCCTGTTTTCTGAACTGGAGGGACCGGCACTTAGTAAAATTATTGATCTATTGGCACAGGTTCCCTATCTCGGTGAAATAGTGATCGGATTAGATCGTGCCGATCGTGATCAGTTTGAACATGCACGCACGTTTTTCTCTCGGTTGCCACAACGGCACCGTATCTTATGGAATGACGGCCCTCGCCTTACGGCGTTAAGTCAGGAATTGGCCGAAAAAGAGTTGGCTCCGATGGAACCAGGCAAAGGACGTAATGTCTGGTTTTGTGTCGGGTATACTTTGGCTTCACGGCGTTCGTCTTGCATCGCTCTGCATGATTGTGACATTGTCACGTATGACCGTAGCATGTTGGCCCGGCTGCTCTACCCGGTCGCCAACCCAAACTTCCATTACGACTTTTGTAAGGGTTACTACGCTCGGGTAGCTGAAGGAAAGTTGAATGGGCGTGTCGGGCGTTTGCTGGTGTTTCCGCTGCTGAAATCGCTACGTAGTGTCTACGGTAATTCAGACTATCTGGAGTATATGCGCAGTTTCCGTTATCCCCTGTCAGGAGAATTCGCCATGCGCAGCCATGTGCTACGTAACTTGCGAATACCCAGTGATTGGGGGCTGGAAATCGGCGTGCTGTCGGAAATTTACCGAGGTACGTCAATCAGCCGCATCTGTCAGGTGGATATCGCTGATAATTATGATCACAAGCATCAGCCGATGTCGGAAACAGATCCAACGTCTGGCTTGCAACGCATGGCGCTGGATATCACTAAAGCGCTGTATCGTAAGCTGGCGATTCAGGGGGTGAATATTACTACGGATTCATTTCGAGTGCTGCGCGCCACCTATTATCGAACAGCGCTGGATATGATCGATGCATTTGAACATGATGCGCGTATGAATGGTTTGCATTTTGATCGCCATACTGAAGAGTCTGCGGTGGAATTGTTTTCGGATGTTATTACCCTATCCGGCCAGATTTATAGCGAAAGTCCCGGCGATAAACCGTTTGTTCCCAGTTGGAGCCGGGTTCAGTCAGCGTTCCCCGATATTCTGGAACGCCTTTATGAGGCTGTTGAGGCAGACAATCTGGAAATCAACGACGGATGAATATTCAGTGATTGCTACGGTATCACTTTACTGGATTTTTTGTATAAAGTGGCACAGAGTCATTACTGTCTTGCAACCAATCAGGGAGTTAAATGATGGAATATCGTCTGTTAGGCCACTCCGGTCTTAAAGTGTCAGTCCTGAGTTTGGGCACCATGACATTTGGCGGTCAGGGAAAGTTTGCGAAAACCGGAAACACGGACCTGCAAGGTGCGCGTCGCCAGATTGATCGTTGTATTGATGCCGGGATAAATCTGTTTGATACCGCTGATGTTTACTCCGGCGGTGAATCGGAAAGGATTCTTGGTCAGGCAATTAAGGAAAAACGCCACCAGGTGTTGATCGCCAGTAAAGCTCGTTTTCCCATGGGCGATGGACCGAATGACCGAGGGTCATCGCGCCATCATATTATTCGTGCTTGTGAAGCCAGTCTGAAGCGACTGGGTACGGATTATATCGACCTTTATCAATTGCATGAATGGGATGGACTGACACCACTGGAAGAGTCGCTTGACGCATTGGACTATCTGGTACGCAGCGGTAAGGTTCGTTATATCGGGATTTCCAATTTTTCCGGTTGGCACCTGATGAAAACGTTACATCTTTCTGAAAAATCAGGTACCGCGCGCCCAATAAGCCAGCAAATTCATTACACGCTACAGTCTCGGGAAGCAGAGTATGAATTGCTGCCTATAGCGCAGGATCAAGGCGTCGGCGTATTGATATGGAGTCCTCTGGCCGGTGGGCTGCTATCCGGGAAGTATCGGCGTGACCAGACACCCGATGGTACGACACGGCATCTGGAACACTGGAATGAGCCACCGGTTCGGGATGAAGGTTTGTTATACAATATCGTCGATGTGCTGGTCGAGATTGCCGGGCAGCATGGTGTTTCGGCGGCGCAGATTGCACTAGCCTGGCTATTATCTCGCCCGTCAGTCAGTTCAGTGATCATCGGTGCTCGTACAGATGATCAATTAGAGGATAATCTTAAAGCGGTGGATATTGTGCTTAACCCGCAAGAGATTGCACGGTTGGATGAAGTCAGTCGCCCGCCATTGATCTATCCCTATTGGCATCAGGCTCAGACCGCTGCGGATCGTCTTTCCCCCGCTGATTTATCGTTGATCGCCCCTTATCTGAAAAAATGAAATAGCCGTTAGAGGAAAACAGCATGATTATTTTTGTTACTGGTGCCACAGCCGGATTTGGTGAAGCCATTACCCGAAGATTTATTAAAGAAGGTCATAAGGTTATCGCCTGTGGACGTCGCCAGGAGCGTTTGGATGTACTGAAAGATGAACTGGGAGCGTCTCTGCATACCCTGCGTTTAGATGTTCGCAATCAAAAATCAATTGATCAGGCTATCACGTCGTTACCTGCTGCATGGCGTAACATCGACGTTCTGGTGAATAATGCCGGGCTGGCGCTGGGTTTAGAACCCGCTCATAAGGCTTATGTGAATGACTGGGAAACGATGATCGATACCAACAATAAAGGGCTGGTCTTTGTGACCCGCGCACTGTTGCCTGATATGGTGAAACGTAATATTGGTCATGTTATTAATATGGGTTCCACTGCGGGTAACTGGCCATATGCCGGCGGCAATGTGTACGGCGCCAGCAAAGCGTTTGTACGTCAGTTCAGTCTGGGGCTGCGTGCCGATCTGTTTGGTACTCGTGTGCGAGTGACCAATATTGAACCAGGACTGGTCGGTGGTACCGAGTTCTCGGCAGTGCGTTTTAAAGGTAATGAGGACAAAGTTCATCAAACTTACGATAAAGCAGACCCTCTGATGCCAGATGATATCGCCGAAGCGGTATTTTGGGTGGCTACTCTGCCTGCACACGTTAACATCAACACACTGGAAATGATGCCGGTCAATCAGACTTTCGCTGGGTTGAAGGTGTATCGAGACGAGTGATGGCGTGGGTTTTACCCTAATACGGCTTACTTCAGCCGATTTTTAGAGAAAACATCACGTTTGGTTTCCAGAGGGACACTGAGCGTGATGGGTACATTAGGGTACTTAAATGGAAAATTCATCCGATCCTCTGCCTACATGGCACGCACTCCCGGTCGAACAGACCTTCAGTATACTGAAAAGCTCCGACGACGGCCTGTCATCGACGGAAGCCTTGGCTCGGTTGAGCAAGCACGGGCCGAATCATATCGAGCGCAGACCACGCCGCGGTGTGCTTAAGATCCTGCTGCGTCAGTTGTCCGACCCGTTAATCTACGTGCTGATCGCCGCCGGGCTGATCGCTGCGTTGATGGGCAAGGTTACCGACGGAGTGGTCGTTCTGACGGTCGTGGTGATCAACACCTTAGTTGGTTTCGCGCAGGAAATGCGTGCGAGCAAAGCTATCGAGGCATTGAGCAACTTAATGCCGCAGCAGGCAACTGTCACGCGCGACGGCGATTCGACCGTTGTACCCGCACATGAACTCGTACCTGGCGACGTGTTGCTACTACAGCCAGGCGATCAGGTGTCGGCCGACGTCCGGCTGTTTGAAACCAACGGGCTACAAGTCGAAGAAGCAATGCTTACCGGTGAGTCGGTGCCAGCAAGTAAGTTCGAAGCACCGGTGAAGGCCGAGGCGGTGCTTGGCGATCGGCGCTCAATGGCGTTCGGCGGCACGCTGGTCGTTGCTGGCACCGCGAAGGGCATTGTCATCGCCACCGGTGCCCGTACCGAACTCGGCCGCATTTCGCAACTGCTGAGCGAAACGGTCGAGCTGGAGACGCCGCTGACACGCCGGCTAGGCCACATGGCGCGGACGATCACGCTGGGGATCGTGATGGTCGCCGTGCTGATCTTCGTCGTCGGACTGCTGCGAGAGTACCCGTTGATCCACAGCGCACTGGCGGCGATCACGCTGACGGTTGCATCAACCCCCGAAGGGCTGCCAGCTGTGATCACGATCGCCTCGGCGATCGGTGTGCGACGGATGGCGCTGCGCAAAGCGATCATCCGCCATTTGCCTGCAGTGGAGACGCTCGGCAGCATTACTGTCATCTGTACCGACAAGACCGGAACGCTAACGCGCAACGAGATGACCGTCAAAGCGCTGTGGACACCGACGGGAACCGTCGCAGTTACTGGAACCGGTTATGCGCCCGAAGGTGAACTGCATAATAACGATGATTTGGCACCTGCCGCGTCCGCAGTGGCGACCGAACTGCTGCGCGCTGCTGTTCTTTGCAACGACGCCACGTTGGAAAACGATGGCGGTCGCTGGAAGATCGTCGGCGACCCTACCGAAGGTGCGCTCGTCGTTGCCGCGCGCAAGGCGAAGCTCAATGAAGACGAGCTGCGCGAGGCTTACGCGCGCTTGGACGAGATTCCCTTCAATTCCGAACAGCAGTTCATGGTGACTTTACATACCAACGCTAAGGGTGGCCAGCTGGTTTGCATCAAGGGTGCACCGGAGGTGGTGGCCAAGCTGTGTCCGGTGATTGATGGTCAGTCGATTGAGTTCGACATTGTCCAAGGGGCAGCGCATTCACTGGCTGAACGCGGCATGCGCGTGCTTGGTGTCGCCACTGCCCAGGTCGACACTATCCCGAGCCTCGAAGACGCCACATGGCGGCGTGAACTGCGCCTGCTCGGTCTGGTGGGAATGGTCGATCCACCCCGAGAAGAAGCTATCGAGGCCGTTCGCGCCTGCCAGCGCGCCGGTATTGTAGTAAAGATGATGACGGGCGATCATCCGGCTACCGCACGTACGATCGGCTCCCTGTTCGGGTTATTCGACGGCGAAGGTGATGGTGCACAAATTGTTACTGGCCACCAGATCGAGACGACCTCCGATGCCAATCTCGTCGCCCTGGTACGTAAGACGCACGTGTTTGCGCGCGTGGAGCCCGAACACAAGCTACGGCTCGTCAAGGCACTGCAGGCCGATGGCCAGGTGGTAGCGATGACGGGCGATGGCGTCAACGACGCGCCGGCACTGAAACGTGCTGAGATCGGCGTGGCCATGGGAATAAGTGGCACGGCGGTGGCTAAGGAAGCCGCCGACATGGTGCTCTCCGACGACAACTTTGCTTCGATCAGCGCGGCGGTGGAAGAAGGCCGCCGCGTCTATGACAACCTCTTGAAGTCGCTCGCCTTCATCCTGCCGACGAGCCTTGGGCAGGCGATGATCATCTTGGTTGCCGTGTTATTCTTCCCGATCGTCGACGGACATTTGCAGATGCCGATCGAACCGGTGCAAATCCTGTGGGTCAACCTTGTCGTGGCGATCGCCCTCGCCTTACCGCTCGCGTTCGAAGCCCGAGAACCGGACCTGATGGACCGCCCACCAAAACCACCGGACGAACCGTTGATCGGACCTTTCCTGGTTTTTCGCACGTTTTTGGTCGGCGCACTGATGACCATGGGTGCAATGAGCCTGTTCTTCTACGAGTACCACTCCGACCTCGCGGCCGGCATTGCGCCCGTGCTCGCGCGTTCGCAGACAGTAGCCGTTACGACGATAATCCTGTTCCAGTGCGCTTACCTGCTGAATTGTCGGTCGCTGACGGAGAGTGCGTTCCGCATTGGGCTGTTCAGCAACCTCTATGTCTATTTCGGGATCGCCGCCACGCTCGTACTACAATTGTGCTTCGTCTATATGCCGCCACTGAACGCACTGTTCCACACCCATCCACTCGACGCGACGGACTGGATCGCACCCACGCTAGTCGCGCTGGCCGGGCTACCGGTGCTGTCGCTCGAAAAGCACTTCTGGCGTCGGCGAGGTAAGTCCGCACACGACGCAATGGCAACGCAACGAGAGGCACGAAGACCATGAACGAGTCCGATCCCGTCAATCGCCAGAAACCATCTGCTGCGGGCTTCTGGTCCGAGCGTGGATTGTCCAACCTCGCATTGCTCGCGCTCACCGTTCTGGCATTGCTGCTATGCTATCTGATCGCGCGACCATTCATTACCTCACTGGCTTGGGCCACGGCGCTTGCGGTGATCGGCTGGCCGCTGCACCGTTGGATTGTCCGTCGCATTCACTGGCCCACTGCCGCGGCCTCGCTGTCCGTCACCATACTCTCGTTGCTACTGATAGTGCCGTCCGGCATGGTCATCCCCAGCATGATCGACGAGGCTCTCAGCGGATACAGACTTCTCCGGACACAGATCGAGTCCAATGTCTGGGACGAAGCGCTCTCTCAGCATGTCTGGATCGCACCGGCATGGGAGTGGCTGCGACAGCGCCTGGATCTCGGCGATTTGTTGCAGCGTGCGGGATTGGTGCTGACTGCGATCGGTTCTTTTACGGTAAAGTCATCGTTCGTGGGAACGATCAAATTCGTTCTGACGTTCTTCTTCCTCTTCTATTTTTTGCGGGATCGTGACGAGTTGCTTGCGAGCGTTCGATCTTTGTTGCCACTGTCGCAGACCGAAACGGAACGGGTCTTCAGCGTGGTCAGCGACACTATCTTTGCGACGATGTATGGCAAGGTGCTCGCCGGTATCGTCCAGGGTGCTCTCGGTGGTCTCATGTTCTGGTGGCTCGATCTGCCGGCGGCTTGGTTTTGGGCGATCGTAATGGGGTTGCTGTCGATTATCCCGCTGCTAGGACCACCGATTATCTGGGCACCAGCAGCACTGCTCCTGCTGCTCAACGGTGAATGGGGACATGCATTGCTGCTGGTGGTCTGGGGCGCGGCCGTGGTCGGGCTCGCGGACAACCTACTCTATCCGATCATCGTCGGCAAATACCTGCGCTTGCATACTGTGCCGCTGCTGATTGCGCTGATCGGCGGGGTCGTCGTGTTCGGCGTGGTGGGATTCTTTGTCGGTCCAGTCGTACTCGCGCTTACCATGGTGGCGTTCGAGATCTGGCGTGCGCGAGCTGGGAGCTCATCAACCTGACCGGCACTTGTGACGTAACAGCGCCAAGTTCAGTTCGCTACATCCATTATCCAAGTTATTAACTTACAATTTTCCCGTTTTCTGAGATGAATATATTAGGATTTTCCCTGCGTTTTTGATATTTTCACCAAGCGGATGATGGTTTCATCAATATCAGGAATGGTATATCTCCTTCGTTGCTAAATAATCGCTTGTATTTAACCAATTGTATTAACAAAGCTGTTCTGTCAGGGTGACAACATGAATCGAAAATTTCCCACATCATTGCTGCGAGCCTTGATTCCTCTGTCGCTGGTTGTGTTTGCTGGTATTAGTACTCCCAGCATTGCTGAAACACACCAGATTATTATTGATAATGGTAATAGCGCCATATCAAAAGAAGCTGTTCGTCAGAGTAAAGAAGATCGGAACGAGACTCGAAATCTACGCAACAAAAAAGTGAAGATCGAAGAAAAATTGGCAGATCGTCAGTTAAGAAATATCGATCGTGAAGATAGGGCGCTTGATTCTGCCGAAAGATGTAAAAACAGCAGCAATTTTAACGCCTACTGGGAAAACTCTTCCGCACGTTGTCTGGACCGTAGAACCGGTCGTCCGATTAATCCGTAAACATGTCACCTGCTTCCTGTTCCTTTTTAGAACAGGAAGCAATGATAGCCCGAACATTTTTTCGATACCGTAACCGCTATTGATTGATGGCGGAAAGATCAATATAAGAAGACAAATCCCGCTGTTCCGCTCGAGGCAAATAAGGTAATTCGCCTAGCTGTGGTGCCGGGATTTTTTTACGCAGTGCAGTAATGATGTCAGCATAATTAGCCAGACCAGGATTGATACGGTTAGCTACCCAACCAACCAGTGGCAGACCATCATTTAATATGGCCTGTGCGGTTAACAGTGCATGGCTGATACAACCCAGCTTGATGCCAACCACCAACACGACGGGTAATTGTTCCTGCACGACCCATTCAGAGTATATACGCATGTCGTTCATGAGCGTACGCCAGCCGCCACTGCCTTCGACAATGACCACATCTGCCAGATTACTAAGTTGTTGCAAACCTTCAGTCATGGCACTGTAATTAATCAGTGTTTCGCTGGCACTGATCTCATCTTCCAGTAGAGCAATTGGATTGATGAGATTATAAGGAAGGTCCAACGTTGATGCTTGTTGCAGAATGAGCGCATCTTTGCTGCGCAGCCCTTCTGCAGTTTCCATGCACTCTTTGGCTATCGGTTTATAACCCACTACCGCCTTTTGGGTTTTCGATAGCGTTTGTAATAACGCTTTGGATACAACCGTTTTACCTACGGCGGTATCAGTACCAGTAACAAACATGCGTTTTAACATGAAAACACCACTCCAGAAGTACCATCTGAAAACATAGACCAAAAGCCTAAACAGACTGCTGAGAACCAAAGTCTAGGCTAAGGGAGATCAGAGCAGTTTGCGTTAGCTCAATGTTTTGTTTTTCAGTGGAAATCAATGGTATTTCTGCGAAAAGTCTGACTAGGAAGATTATCCCTGTAACAGTTTCACCAACAGCGATCCGTTATAGAGCGCATCTTTGACCAGTGCAGCACCCGGCATCGTGCCCTGGTTATAGAAATAAGTGGCTTCTACGTGAAGATTATGACTGTACGCGGGCAACGATTGTTGTTGAATACACGCCATAATTGCCGGATAGAGAATACCGGACGCCTTGTTCAAGGGCGAGCCTACCAAGATTTTCTCAGGGTTAAACAGGTTTACCATAATGGCCACGATGCGACCGACATTGTTCCCTACCCCGATGATAATGTCCTTTGCCAGTTGGTCGCCTTTTAGTGCTGCTTCGCACAATGAATCAACCGTAAGAGGTAATCCATGTAATAGGGAACTCATGGAGGTATTAAGACGTTGTTGGGCTAGTTCCAGCATGTTTTCAGTGCTGGCAACGGTTTCCAGACAGCCATGATTACCGCAGTAACAACGTTTGCCATACGGGTCAACTTGCGTGTGGCCAATTTCCACCAGATTACGACTGCCAACATGCAGAATCCGCCCATCGGTGATAATACCCGCCCCTACGTTATGATCGATAACAATCTGAATGACATCCCGACATCCACGGGAAGCGCCATACAATGCTTCCGCCATTGTCCAGGCGCAAATATCATGCTGTAAGAACACAGGAACGCCGGTTCGTTGTGATAATTCCGGGCCGATGGCCATCTCTTCGACATCATAAAATGGCATCCGGTGGATAATGCCAGTGGTCGAATCGATCATCCCTGGCGCAGTAATAGCAATCGCCGTGAGACGTTCGAGCTTTTTCTGATGCCGAATGAAGAACTGATCGATTTCCAGCAGAATTCGATTCAGTAATGGCTGTGGGTGTTCTGTGGGTAATGATACCGTCTCTTCAACCACCAGTTTACTGCTCAGATCACGCAGCGCCAGGGTAATGATATTGCGGCTGATCCGGATTGAAAGGTAGTGCCAAGCCTCGGTATCCAGTATCAGTCCGATGGCGGGACGCCCCCGACTGCCAACATCCTGATACTCCGTTTCCTGAACCAGGTGGGCTTCCATCAGTTCCCGGACAATTTTGGTAATGCTGGCTGGTGCGAGCTGAGCCTTTTTGGATAATTCTATGCGTGACACGGGTCCATATTGATCAATCAATCTATAAACCGTTCCCGCATTCATCTGCTTGATTTGATCAATATGTCCGGGCTGACCGCTGGCTATCACTCTGACCTGACTCCTGGTTTTTAACGCATTGTTGGTATTTTTTACACTGCAAAATAAAAAAACTGTCGCTATGGTGTAGTTTTTATGAAAAGCCGTCAAATATTTGATTCGTTATGTGATTCGCTGCACACATTTACGACATTATTGACGCAGCATAAGTGAAATAAGTGTCTGGGCGGCTGTATTGATTGGCCGATTTCGATGAGTAACCAACCACACTTCACTGATAGCATCCTGTTCAGACAGCGACAGATATTTCACTCCATCCACGCGGATACGCATAAATGATGCGGGAAGAAGAGAAACGCCCAATCCTGATGACACCAGTCCAACAATGGTCATTGCTTCACCGACTTCCTGCGTAATATACGGTGTGATGCCATAGTTTTTCAGCAAGGTCAGCATCTCATCGTAAAGCGCAGTGCCGACTTCACGGGCAAAAAAAACAAAAGGTTCGTTTGCCAACTGCTGAATGCTAATGGTTTTACCCGATGTCGACGCGAGCGGGTGTTCCTCATGAACCACCGCAACCATCGCTTCATGCAGTAACAATTGATGGCGCAGTGCATCCGGCAAAGGATTGTTACGCATTACCCCCAGATCAAGTTTGCCGCTGAGTAAGGGTTCAATTTGCTGCTTGGTATTGGTTTCCTGCATTTGGATATGCACTTCCGGGTAGGATTGACGGAAGTGCAGCAAACTTTGTGACACGGCCTTGATAAATGGGGCTGACGAAGTAAAACCAATATTCAGTTCACCGATCTCTCCCCGCTGGATACGGGCAGCCCGCTCTGCGGCCTGATTGACCTGATTGATGATCGCCCAGGCTTCTTTTAGAAACTGAGTGCCGGCTGGCGTCAAACGTACAGTTCGATTGTTGCGCTCTAATAGCCTGGCGCCAATCTGCGCTTCCAGTAATTGTATTTGCTGACTCAACGGTGGTTGGGAGATCCGCAGTTTTTCAGCTGCGCGTCCAAAATGTAGTTCCTCAGCGACCGCGATGAAGTAGCGAAGATGTCGTAGTTCAATATTCATATTTTAAACATATCATTTATTATGATTAATATATTATACAAAACAATCTACTAATCCTATGATCCCCATCACTAATTGATTATTGCTGTACCAGCTTGGATAAGGATTTATTTTGAGTACCCCGCTGTCTTCCCAGGGAATGTCGGTTTCCGTCATTGATGACATTCAGGATTATCGTGAGAAACACACGTTCGATCACAAAGCTAAAACCCCTTTTATCAAACGAGGTACTCCCGCTTTTATGCGAGTCACACTGGCATTGTTTTCCGCTGGTCTGGCGACATTCGCGTTGCTGTATTGTGTACAACCCATTCTGCCTGTGCTTTCGGCCGATTTTGGTATATCGCCGGCAACCAGCAGTCTGTCATTATCTATATCTACCATTATGTTGGCGGTCGGTTTACTGTTTACCGGTCCGATATCGGATACGGTAGGACGTAAAAATGTAATGGTGGTTTCTCTACTGCTGGCATCAATCTGTACCCTGATTAGTACCTTTATGACCAGTTGGCATGCCGTATTAATTATGCGTGCCATGCTTGGATTATCGCTGAGCGGCGTTGCCGCCGTTGCCATGAGTTACCTTAGTGAAGAAATACATCCCAGCGTATTGGCTTTTTCCATGGGGCTATATATTAGTGGTAACTCTATTGGGGGAATGAGCGGTCGTCTGATTACCGGTGTATTGACCGATTTTTTCTCATGGCGAGTAGCTGTAGGTGCTATCGGAGTATTGGCATTACTGGCAGCGTTGACCTTTTGGCGCATTCTGCCGGAATCCCGCCATTTTAGAGCCGGATCATTACGACCCAAATTCTTACTGGTTAATTTAAAACTGCACTGGCGGGATGACGGTCTACCGCTGCTGTTTGTTGAAGGGTTCCTACTGATGGGCACCTTTGTCACGCTTTTCAATTATATCGGTTATCGCTTGCTTTCCGCCCCGTACAACCTGAGCCAGGCTGTCGTTGGTTTACTGTCAGTGGTCTATCTCACCGGCACCTACAGTTCACCTCGTGCGGGAGCCATGAGCGTCCGATTTGGCCGTGGACCCGTATTAATCGCGGCAGTATTACTGATGATGTCTGGTTTAATTTTGACGATTTTTTCATCATTAGCGATCATTTTGATCGGTATGATGCTGTTCAGCGCTGGTTTTTTCTCGGCTCACTCAGTCGCCAGCAGTTGGATTGGTATACGTGCTCGACGGGGTAAAGGACAGGCATCATCAATGTACCTGTTTTTTTACTATCTTGGTTCTAGTCTGGCGGGTACCACCGGCGGTATTTTCTGGTATGCCTATGGCTGGACGGGGGTTACGTTATTCCTGATAGTCTTGCTTTTCATTGCATTGTTTATCAGCTATCGCCTCAAATTACTGCCGCGCCTGTCATAATAGGGGTCAGTTTGGATATCGAAAATTATTGTACGTTAAGCTCGTTTTTTGAGCGACTGTACATGGTGTAGAGTGTGTGTGTCGCTGGGGAAAGTTACAGAGAGTGGGGAAGAGGCCGAGCCTGTACATAAATTTGTGTAATTGCCTGATTTTGATATGTTCAATCCAGCATCAAATGAAGGTTAATTTATGGACGAAAAACAATTGCAGGCTCTGGCCAATGAACTGGTCAAAAATCTCAAAACCCCTGACGATCTCAGCCAGTTCGATCGCCTGCTGAAGAAAATCAGCGTTGAGGCGGCTCTTAACGCCGAAATGTCCCACCATCTGGGCTACGATAAAAACCAGCCTAAACCAGCTGCCAACTCCCGCAACGGCTATTCCACAAAGACCGTTACCACCGGCGATGGTCCTCTGGAACTATGCACTCCGCGCGATCGTGATGGCTCTTTCGAACCGCAACTGGTGAAGAAAAACCAGACCCGGATCACCGGGATGGATAACCAGATTTTATCGTTGTACGCCAAAGGGATGACCACCCGCGAGATAGCAGCTGCGTTCAAAGAGCTGTATGACGCGGATGTCTCCCCTGCACTGGTATCGAAGGTCACCGACGCGGTGATGGAGCAGGTTACCGAATGGAAAAATCGTCCACTGGATGCTGTCTATCCCATTGTTTATCTTGACTGTATCGTTCTGAAAGTCCGGCAGGACAGCCGCGTCATCAACAAATCCGTGTTCCTGGCGCTGGGTAGGCCAGAAAGAACTGCTGGGTATGTGGCTGGCTGAGAATGAGGGTGCGAAGTTCTGGCTGAACGTGCTGACAGAACTGAAAAACCGCGGCCTGAACGATATCCTCATCGCCTGTGTCGACGGCCTGAAAGGCTTCCCGGACGCCATCAACACGGTGTATCCGGAAGCCCGCATCCAGCTGTGCATCGTGCATATGGTGCGCAACAGCCTGCGGTTCGTCTCCTGGAAGGACTACAAAGCCGTCACCCGCGATCTGAAAGCCATCTATCAGGCCCCCACGGAAGAAGCAGGTCAGCAGGCGCTTGAAGCGTTCGCCAGCGCATGGGACAGCCGCTATCCGCAGATAAGCCGGAGCTGGCAGGCAAACTGGACCAACCTGGCGACGTTCTTCGCTTACCCGGCAGATATCCGCAAGGTGATCTACACGACGAATGCCATCGAGTCGCAGAACAGCGTGATCCGGCATGCCATCAAGAAGCGCAAGGTGTTCCCGATGGACGATGCAGTGAAAAGGTGGTTTGGCTGGCAATCCAGGCGGCATCACAGAAATGGACGATGCCGCTGAGGGACTGGCGTATGGCGATGAACCGCTTTATTATCGAGTTCGGTGACCGCCTGAACGGTCACTTCTGAGAAAAGGCATTTACACAGAATCGTGTACAGGGTCACAAACTACTGCTATATTAAATATTAACTTCAGTTAACTTATTTATATAAATCAATACTTTAACAATACTCTAACCAACTGTTATTCAGGGATTATTATGTCACTACTTACCCCCGGAATGTTGCTATGAGATAGACCGGTATTTCAAACATCAAGGTAACGAATACCGCAAATTGCTTTCAGATAATCAACGGGTTCAGTTTTAAATCCCCCGTTGCTTGCGGCGGTGTTATTCATTTAAACCTGTGAAGACTAGACTAGACTAGACTAGGCTTGGATTGGCATTATTCCTCTAATTACAGGCATCTATGGTTGGTGTCCTATTTATAGTTTTTTGGGGATTTCAACTAAAATAAAAATGAATAAGATGGTGTATATCAAAAGCAAGTAATTATCAGGTGCGCCATATATCTTTTCCTTCGGGGGCAAAGATTATGGCGTCGGTTCAGAAAGCCTGCAAGAGAAAGACAAAAATGTCCATTTCCAGAAGAACATTATTAAAATCCGGTCTGGGTCTTGGTGCGCTGGGCGCTGCCGGCCTCGCCTATAATGAGATTCGAAAAATCAAGACCAATGCAAAGATTGTCATTACAGGCGGAGGCGCCGGTGGTATTAGTATTTCGAACATGCTGTTGCGCTACCTTGATGGGGCAAGCATAACCATTATAGAACCCAGGGGCTTTCACTGGTATCAGCCCGGGCAGACACTTTTTCTTGCCGGATCATACACAGTGCCTGGTGATGTGGTCAAATCAATTGAAAAATACATTGACCGCAGAGTGACCCGTAAACAAGATTCAGTGGTGGAATTTCTTCCGGATAAAAATACTGTGGTTACTGCCGGAGGTGAATCAATACATTATGATTATCTGATTGTTTCCACGGGACTGGAGCTCCGGTACGATATGATAGAAGGCCTGGATGACCGCTTGATTGGAAAAAATGGGATTGCCAGTATTTATCACAGTCCGGAAGCAGGTATTGCCAGCTATCAACAAGCTTACAGGTTTATCAGTGCTCCCGGGCAGAACCAGGCAATATTCACCCGACCTCAGGGGGCGATAAAGTGTGCAGGGGCACCGATGAAAGCGACTAATCTGGTCGAGAGCTTTGCTCAGCAGTCACCAAAACGTGACCGCATAAACTTTCAGTATTTTACTTCGGAATCGTTCCTATTTTCCGTCAAATCTTTTGATGATAAGTTGAAAGAGATTTGGAATCAACGTCAGATAACACCCCATTATGAACATGTGTTAAGTGCACTTGAACCTGAGAAAAAAACGGTAACGTTCTTACTGGCTGATGGGTCAAAAAAGACGCTCGACTGGGACTTTATTCATATTGTTCCGCCAATGCTGCCCCCTGAAGCGGTTATTCAGTCAGATCTGTCGGATCAGGAACAGTACCACGGCTATCTGGAAGTAGATCAATATACTCTGCAACATAAACGCTATCCTAATGTCTTTGGTCTGGGTGACTGTGTTGGGACACCAATTGGTAAAACCGCAGCTTCGGTCAAGTCTCAGTTACCTATTGTGACCAGTAATCTCTGTGCATTACTCAGTGGTGAACCACTTCATGCTGTATGGGATGGCTATACATCCTGCCCCATGATTCTGGATGTCGGACATGCCATGTTGTGGGAATTTAATTATTTACTGGAACCGGTGACGGCGTTGCCCTTTCAGGTTATTGACCCATTAGAAGAAAGCACTTTGGCATGGCGGATGGAGGAAACCCTTCTCTGGCCGGTATATGACATTATGCTAAAGGGTTATACCCCGATTTAAGGAACCTGATGAACCACCCCGAGTTTCCGGGAAGAGAGGGGCAGAGATTCTGTGTTATCCCGGTAATCTGGACTTCAGCAGCCATGAACCATACGCTTCACCAGCCAAAATTATTGTACGTTAAGGCTATTTTTTGACCTCTCTACTTTAGCTGGCCTCAACCGACGAAACTTACCGGAAGCCGGTATCCGGTTGCTTTTCCATATATAATCGCCTGTCAGATTGATGTGTTCCCAGCCTAGCGGGGACAAATGGTAGCTGGCAAGCTTTTTCAGCATCAGGGATGCCGTCACTGTTCCCTGCTTTATCGAGGTCGCCAGACGCAGCACTTCACGCCAGTGAATTTCGATCTCTTTCAGATTCAGGCTGGTCGTTGATATCAGTGACTGAAGCGCCGGGTATTGGTCCGCTTTGCCTTTGATAAACAGCTTCTTGTCGTGGAGATCCCTGATTCGCGGACAGAACGCAAATCCCAGCAGATACATCAGAGCAAAGACATGATCGGTGTATCGGTGTAATGCTCCCTGATTTCCAGGTCGCTTTCGTGGTACAGCAAGCCATCGAGCACATGGGTTGAATCCCTGACTCGACTGATTATGCAGGTGTAAAACGGGCTGTATTGATCCGAAATATGGGTATAAAACTGACGTCCTGGCTCCTGCTCATATTTCGGGTTAACCTGCCCTGCGTAGCGGCCTGAGCGGCCTGTTCTGAAATTCTGTCCATCTGATGATGATGCTGTCCCGTCTCCCCAGAATGCTGCCAGCGGCCTTTTCCCCTGCGCGTTTACCAGCTCTGCAAGGGCGGTTGAATAGGTTTCGTCGCGGATGTACCATGCCTGAATATCTTCGAGTGATGATTTGGTGCTCCCGGGGGGCAGGCTTCTGCCATTTTTGTCAGGCCAAAATTGATGCCATCCGCAAGAATGGTGGTGAGAAGCAGGCGAGTATCGGGACGGGTAATGTCATTTTTTTATATGCGAAAAATGTCGGGTAAACGTCGTCCAGTTGTTTACCTCATCGAGAATTTTCGATATCCAAACTGACCCCTAATAAAATCCATGTAATGATGGCCTGAATATCTTTTCCTCCCCTGCTTAACGATAATGAACTCGTTGTTTAAGTGGGGGATTTAAAGTATATATTAATGTATGTTGTAACTAAATGGATCGGCAATAATGTCACGCTACGATCTGATAGCTCGAATGAATACCTGTTTTACCACTTTGGAATATCATTTGACGGAAATGGTTTCTCTATTTTCTGGTTTCCAGTTACTGGCCGGGAGCGTTTTTGTTTTACCAGACATCCCAAAAGGTAAAGAACATGACCCAATAACCCAGATAACCGTAGCCCCGTTGATTGGTTCTACGGCTTGCCAACTAGGATTGGCGCATTTCCAACGCTTGTTTATCCACCATCATGCAGAATCAATTAGCAGTAAAGCTGCCATTCGCTTGCCAGGCGCGTTGTGTTTTTCTGTCGATCATCAACAATATCAGCAAGCCTATCAGCTGATTGACACCATCAATGCGCTTAAAAAAGAGCTGGAACAGATGATTACCGTTGAATCCGGGCTGGAGCCGGAACAACGCTTTGATTTCGTGCATACCCACTTACGAGGGTTAATCACATTAAGCGTTTATCGAACCATTACGCTGATTACCAACCCCACCTCTGTACGTTTTGGCTGGGCCAACAAAAATATTATCAAGAACATCAGCCGAGATGAACTACTGGAAAAATTAGAAAAAAGCCTAAAAGCTGGCCGTAGTATGGCCCCTTATAGCAAAGCAGACTGGTCAGCGTTACTGGAACAGGAAATAGCGGATGTTAAACGCCTGCCAGAACAAGCGACACTGAAAATAAGACGACCAGTAAAGGTTCAGCCTATCGCCAGAGTCTGGTATCAGGAGCAACAAAAGCAGGTACAACATCCCTGTCCATCGCCATTGATTGTGCTTTGTCAACAAGAGTACGGCGACTCAAGACCAACGATCGGAGAATTAAACAATTACGATGTAGATAACATTCAGTACAAACACAAACCCAAGGCAAAAGCGCTGCGTCTACTTATCCCCCGCCTGCACCTGTATACAGATGAAGATGTATCATAACGGTAATGCATTCGCTATAGACCACAGTTAAAGTGACACTGTCACGACTGTGCTGTTATCCATCCATACGTAAACGTGCAGGTTTACAAATAGAAATGCTGAAGCTGACATCACTCACCGGCGGGGCAGCTTCAGCATGACCTCTATGATTTCAATTTCAGGCTACCGACCATATCTTCGGGACGAACCCATTGTTCAAACTGTTCATCGGTCAGATACCCTAGCTGTAGTGCAGAAGCCTTTAATGTCAGCCCCTCTTTATGGGCTTTTTTCGCAATTTCTGCGGCTTTATCGTAGCCAATATGCGTATTTAACGCCGTAACCAGCATCAGTGAATCATTCAGTAACTGCGTAATTCTGTCGCTATTCGGCTCGATACCCACCGCACAATGCACATTAAAGCTGTTCATCCCATCGGCCAGCAAACGCACTGATTGCAGAAAATTATGAATAATCATTGGCCGGAAGACATTGAGTTCAAAATTACCGGCTGCGCCCCCCATATTAACGGCAACATCGTTCCCCATGACCTGACAACAAAGCATCGTCATGGCTTCGCACTGCGTGGGGTTGACTTTGCCAGGCATAATCGAGCTTCCAGGTTCATTTTCCGGAATGCGTAATTCACCAATACCGCAACGGGGGCCAGAAGATAGCCAGCGTACATCATTGGCAATTTTCATCAGCGAGGCAGCCAATCCTTTCAGTGCGCCATGTCCATGAACCAATGCATCGCAACTTGACAGAGCTTCGAATTTATTCGGTGCAGTCACAAAAGGATGCCCTGTCAGTTCGGCCAATTCGGCTGCCACTCGAGTGGCATATTCCGGATGGGTATTCAGTCCGGTTCCCACAGCCGTTCCTCCCAGAGCCAACTCACACAAATGGGGAATACTATTCTCAATATGCCGGTGACTATGTTGCAGCATGGCGACCCAGCCAGAAATCTCCTGCCCCAGGGTTAACGGAGTGGCATCCTGTAAATGCGTACGACCAATTTTCACAATGTTGCTAAACTGGCCGACTTTGGTGGCCAGCGTCTGTTGTAATGTTCGTAATGCCGGGAGCAAATGTTCAGTTAGCGCAATAACCGCCGCCACATGCATCGCCGTAGGGAAGACATCATTGGAACTCTGGCTCTTGTTGACGTCATCATTTGGATGCACCAACCGTCTATTGCCTCGTTCGCCACCCAGTAATTCGCTAGCCCGGTTAGCCAGGACTTCATTCATATTCATGTTGGTCTGGGTCCCTGAACCGGTCTGCCAGACGGCCAAAGGAAATTCACCAGCATGGTCTCCTGCCAGCACTTCATCAGTGGCCTGAATGATGGCCTTCCCACGCGCCTCCGGTAGTAGTCCCAGGTCGACATTGACTTTCGCCGCCGATCGCTTGGTTTGAGCCAGTGCATACAGCAATGCTTGTGGCATTTTTTCTTCGGAAATACGGAAATGTTCTAAAGATCGCTGTGTCTGCGCACCCCATAGTCGTTCAGAAGGCACTTTTATTGATCCCATAGAATCGTTCTCAATACGTGTAGCTGCCATTATTTTCCCCTTGGATAACGCGTTGATCGAATAGCAGAATCACCGTTACATCGTCTGGTATCGCGGCACATAAAGCATTACCATGATTGCAAACTGAGGTAGTTAATTAATACTCTCTTATTATTAACCGTTTTCATCATAAAAATTAACAATCCTTTTAATAGCAGGAATCCGTTATGCAAAGAATGCTTAATCGCATCCAACACTATGCATGGGGCAGTAAATGTGCATTAACAGAGAAATATGGAATTGATAACCCTGATAATTTGCCCATGGCAGAGTTATGGATGGGTGCCCACCCCAAGAGCAGTTCCTGCCTGGCTGATGAACAAGGACAACAACACAACCTGCGAGATGTGATAGCCCAAGATTTAACCGGCCATTTAGGGGCGGCGGTAGCACAACGATTCGGGGAACTCCCTTTTCTCTTTAAAGTGCTGTGTGCAGCCCAACCACTTTCCATTCAAGTTCACCCCAGTAAAACAGCGTCCGAATTAGGGTTTTCTCGTGAGAACGCGGCGGGTATTCCTTTAGATGCGGCAGAAAGAAATTATAAAGATGCCAACCATAAACCAGAGTTGGTATTTGCGCTGACGCCGTTTCTGGCTATCAACGGCTTTAGAGATTTGTCTGAAATTGCCACCCTGCTACAGCCAGTCGCCAGTGCACACCCCGCCATCACGACCTTTTTGGACCAGCCGGACAACAAGAACTTGTCCATGTTGTTCGCCAGCCTGCTGAGTATGGACGGAGAGCAAAAAGAGAACGCGATTGACGTACTGAAGCGTGTATTAAAAAACCGTAACGATGGCCCTTGGGCGGCCATTCATTACATTATTCAGTTCTATCCAGATGATAGTGGTTTATTTTCACCACTATTGCTGAATGTGGTTACGTTGCAACCGGGTGAAGCAATGTTCTTATTCGCAGAAACACCTCATGCCTATTTGCAAGGCGTAGCATTAGAGGTGATGGCCAACTCCGATAATGTATTACGTGCCGGACTGACGCCCAAATATATTGATATTCCCGAATTACTGGCTAATGTGAAATTTGAACCCAAGCCCGCTGACAAATTACTTACGGTACCAATCAAACACGGTAATGAACTTGATTTCCCTGTTCCGGTCGATGATTTTGCCTTTTCTCTGCATTATCTTGCCGATGAGGCACACGCGTTGATTCAGGATAGCGCAGCGATTGTCTTCTGTATGGATGGAGAAGCGGTATTGGAAAAAGACCGCCAGCAGGTCGTACTTCAACCGGGTGAATCGTGTTTTATCCCGGCTTATGAATCTCCAGTTCAGGTTCGGGGACAAGGATGCATTGCACGCGTCTATAATAAATCATTAACTGCCTGATGTTACTCATCTCCAATTGCATGCATACCCTGGGTATGACAGGTATATTGCACAAAAATCGACTAAAAGGATGTATATAAAGTGACAAAAAAATCATTAGTGGCCGCTGGGATTATTGTTGCGCTTGGTGCCGTCTGGACAGGAGCGTCCTGGTTCACAGGAAAGCAAATAGAAAAAAATGTCGCTAAATTTACCGTCGACCTCAATGCCCGGTTGAAAGAAGCTTACCCGAATGCCGGGTTAGCTATTGTTTATCAAAATTACCAGCGTGGCATATTCAGCAGCCACCTGACGTATGTGCTGCAATCTGACGGATCCGCTAATGGCCATCAACTCTTATCCGCCAGTGATAAAGTGATATTTAATGAAACTATTTCTCATGGTCCATTTCCACTGGCACAGATTAAAAAATTCAACCTGCTGCCAGCCATGGCATCAGTACACAGTGAACTGGCGAGCAGTGATCCCCTGAAACCGTTATTTAAATTAACCAAGAATAAGCCATTCGTCACCGCAGAAACCCGGGTTGCCTATAATGGAGATACCCGCTCCGAAATTGTGTTGATACCTGTCGATTACCAAAGTGAAGAACAGAAGTTTTCTTTCAGCGGCGCAACAGTAGAGGCCGATATCAGCCACGATTTACGAGCAGCTCACGCGGTAGGAACAGTCAGTGGACTGACGATTGAGAAGAAAAACCCGTGGGGACAGACAGAAACACTGAGTATTCAGGGATTGGCGCTAAACAGCGATACACACAAAGGCAAGTTTGATATCAATCTGGGTGATGGGAAAATTACGCTGAAGAGTATCGAGCTGCAAGTTCAAGGTGGCGATCCGGTCACTATCAACAATTTTGTAGTATCCAGCCATATAACAGAAGATCAAACCAATATAGCGGGTCAACTGGCATTGGGTATCGATTCCCTCGTTCTGCGTGATCAAAATCTGGGGTCAGCCAAGATGAACATCAGCTACGACAGATTTGACGGATTGGGTGTGAAACAATTCGCTGAAGATTACCAGAAAAAAGCCGAAGAGCTGATGCAGGTCGACCTGGATCCTGAAACATATCAGCAGCAGATTGCCATGTTGGTACTTCAGCACCTCCCTCAGTTGCTTAAGGGCAATCCCAGCATAAAAATTTCACCTGTCAGTTGGAAAAACGCCAAAGGGGAAAGTACATTTACCCTATCTCTGGATCTGACCGATCCTTTGAAAACAGACACTGCCCCCCAAGCTCAACTATCTGATGAAGAAGCCATTTTCCGTAAATCAGTTAAAAATCTGGATGCGAAATTAAATGTGCCCATAGATATGCTGACAGAATTAATGGTTCAGGTTGCGCCAAAAACGTCAAGTGATGAAGAAAAGAAACAGCTCGAAGCCATGGCCCGCCAGCAAGCGCAACTCATGGCCAGTCTGGGTCAGATGAGCCAGGTAACCGTAACCCAAAACAACGCCATTACCAGCTCACTGCAATACAGTGATGGTATGGTAACCTTTAATAATCAAAAGATCCCGCTGGCTAAATTTATTGCCCCATTCATCACGCAGCCGGAGGGAAATAACATAGAAGAACAGACGCCCAACGCTCAGAAAAAACCCGTAACACAATAACCACCTGATTTCCCCCGTGAACTGACTTTCACGGGGGTTGCTTTAAGTAATATCTACGTAGTGATACCCACTTTTTTCCCAACAAATGGTAATTCGGTGGTGTTTGTTCTTATACTGCACAGTAATTCACTACCAATTGATTTTATTGATAACAAGAGTAAAAAATGATTGATCCGCATATCCCTTTGACGGATATCCACCGCCATCTTGATGGCAACATCCGCCCACAAACTATTCTTGAACTGGGACGGCAATTCAATATTGACTTGCCGGGAAATACCCTGGAATCACTGCTCCCACATGTTCAGGTTACTGACACTGAACCCAATTTACTGAGTTTTCTGCAAAAGCTGGACTGTGGCGTATCCGTGCTGGGTTCGTTGGATGCCTGCCGACGAGTCGCTTACGAGAACGTTGAAGATGCGTTACGCGCCGGTCTGGATTACGCCGAATTACGCTTTTCCCCATATTACATGGCGATGAACCACCAATTACCAATTGAAGGTGTAGTTGAAGCGATCATTGATGGCATCGCTGCCGGCTGCCGCGATAATAATCATGACATCATGATCCGTTTAATTGGCATCATGAGCCGCACTTTTGGTACTCAGGCCTGTCAACAAGAGCTGAGTGCCCTGTTAGCACATAAGGACCATATTATTGCCCTCGATCTGGCGGGTGATGAACTGGGTTTCCCTGGCGAGTTGTTCACCCCCCATTTTAATCAGGCGCGAGATGCCGGTTGGCATATCACGGTACATGCTGGTGAAGCCGCTGGCCCAGAGAGCATCTGGCAAGCGATTAATCAGTTGGGCGCGGAACGTATTGGTCATGGCGTGGCGGCTATCATTGATACCTCACTGATGAAGTATATGGCTGAATATCAGATAGGCATTGAATCCTGTCTGACATCAAACCTGCAAACCAGTACCGTGAACTCGTTGGCAGAACATCCACTGGCGCATTTTCTGCATCACGGCATCCCGGCTACCATCAATACCGATGACCCCGCAGTTCAGGGGATTGATATTGCCCATGAATACCAGATTGCGGCACCACTGGCAGGCCTTTCACCAGAAGATATCCGCCAGGCGCAAGAAAATGGTCTCAACGTGGCGTTTATTACCGATCAGGAAAAACTGCAGATCCGTCATCGGGTTCAGCAGCGGCAGGCATAAACCATATTGAGTATAAAAAAGGCAGGGACGTCAGTTACCTGCCTTTTTATTTCGAATCAAATGTCAATGTGATAAAGCATCAATCTTTCGGAACAAGAGATGAATGGTGGCTGGTGATCAGCCATTCCTTACCATTCCAACCATAAGTGAAAGTGTAACGCGCCTTAGCCTGTGATTTATCACCAAACGTGAAGGTATAGTTCCCCGTATCCAGTGCCTCATTACACCCTACTCTGATCGTTCGGCTGTCAATATGCCCTACCGGCTTGTCATGTAAGAAGTGTTCAAAATAATCAATTCGTTCCGCTGAATTCTTCCGTGCTCTAGATGACAGCGTCGGTAACAGAACCGCATCAGCGGCATAATTGGCATTGACCTTTTTTGCATTACCCGTTTTTAAAGACTGATTCCAGCGATCGAATAATCCGGCAATGGTGTTCTGATCAGTTTGCACACATTGTACAGACTCAGCGGCATAAGCAGATGAGCCAGCGATAACACCTGATATTGCCAATACCAAAAATGTATTCTTGAACATAGTCCCCCCCATTATTTTCAGGTGAATAGATCACCGGTCATAAGCCCCAAAACCAGAAACAACATCGAACAACTCTTCGTCGATAGCACTCTGACGCAATCGGTAAAAATCACTGCTCAGCGTTTCTAAAATCTCACTAATATTTTTTTCTGCACGTTGCATTGCAGTCAAACGACAGATATTTTCACTGGCCAGTGATTCGGCACACGCACGGAATAAAGAAACAAAAAAATACTCTCGCACGAATGCAAACATGGTCCGTGCAATATCCGGCATCACCTCTGGCAGGTTGTTGGAGGGCCAATGTCGACTGGCCATCTCACGGTACCATTCGTCATCCAGTGGCAATAAACGCTGACATATCGGTTCACTGATAGCCCCTGAAATAGAGCGATTGTGAAACAGGTAAACAGGGCCAATTTCTCCCCGTGTTCGCCAACTTTCCATTTCAAGCAAAATATGTCCGACCAGTGAGGTGATCGCACCGATCGAATTAGGTAACTGAAAGTTGGCTCCAACGCTGATCTCGCTGTTGGTCAGACGAGCCTTGATTCGTTCCCCAACGGCCCAGACTATTTTCCGTCCAGGCAATTTCCCCAGCGTCTCGGTAGCAAACGCAACAAGAAGATCATTGAACTGACCAACCAGCCCCTGATCTGAACCGAAAATCACCGCGCCGATGGCACCTTCACTTTCGCGTTTTAACTGACCGGTAACAGCAGGATGCTGCTGCTGACAACAAGCAAGAAGGCCGAGTTGTATTGTTCGATTATAGTCATCCAACGAGCGTACGGCATTCTCATACTGGCTGATACTCGACGCCGCCATGGCTTTCATTGTGCGTACCACAGATTCAAGATCAGTTGCAGTACCAATCTTGTGATGCAGGCTGACGGTGGTATTACTCAAGATCCCCCCTTGATAGCCAGTTCTGGCAAGAAGGCGCTCAGCGCCTGCTCCGCAAGTTGCGTTATCAATGCCTTGTCCGTCTCACTCAGTGTATCGGCCGTCTCTAATTGTGCCGCTAATTCGTCCGACATATCGGCAGCTGCGGCATAAACGGCCAGCTCGGCGTCAACCATTCTAGCTAGCGGCACCCGGTCAAACAACCCGGCAGTCAATGCCAATAAAACAGTAATTTGTACGGGTACCGGCAATGGCGACAATTCCTGCTGCTTAAGACAGGCTCGTATACGCAACCCATGCTCTAGCTGTCGGCGAGTTGATTCATCAAGGCGGGCACCAAAACGGGAAAAACTTTCAAGTTCCTCGAACTGGGCATAAGACAATTTCAAATCACCCGCGACCATCCGATAAGCAACGCGTTGCGCCTTACCACCGACACGTGATACTGATTTACCAACATCAACCGCCGGCAACACACCGAGTTCGAAAAGTACGGGTGACAAGTAAATTTGCCCATCAGTAATTGAGATCAGATTGGTCGGAATGTAAGCCGATATATCCTGAGCCTCTGTTTCAATGATCGGCAAGGCAGTCAGCGACCCTCCCCCTAAATCTGGACTCAAATGGGTAGCACGCTCCAGCAACCGCGAGTGAATATAAAAAATGTCGCCGGGAAAGGCTTCACGACCTGGTGGTCGACGTAGTAACAAGGATAGTTCACGATAAGCGCGAGCATGGTGAGTCAAGTCATCATAAACCACCAGCACATCCCGCCCCTTATCCATGAAGTATTCAGCTATGCTGGTCGCCGCATAGGGCGCGATATAGGCTAACCCCGGTGGGTCATTGCCTTCCGTGACCACCACGACGGTATAGGCCAATGCGCCCTTTTCACGTAGCGTAGCGATGACTTTTGACACGCCGGAAGCACGCTGACCGATGGCACAGTAAACACAGAGGACGTTCTTATCATGTTGATTAAGGATGCTATCAAGCGCAATGGCTGTCTTGCCGGTCTGCCGATCTCCGAGGATCAGCTCACGTTGACCACGACCAACCGGGATCAGCGCATCGATAACCTTGATACCCGTCTGCAACGGTACAGTTACCGGGGCTCGATCCATGATCGGCGTCGCCGGTCGTTCAACCGGCAAGCGAGCACCGCCCAACAGCGGCTCTAACCCATCGAGCGGTCTTCCCGTTGGATCAATGACCCGACCAAGCAACCGCTCACCGACAGGAACATCAACCACATGACCGCCACGTTCGACGAGATCGCCGGCCTGCAATAACCAGTAATTGCCAAGCAGGACAACGCCAATTTCGTCTTCGTCGACATTGAAGGCAATACCCTCAATACCACCAGGAAAATTAAGAACTTCCTCAAAACCCACACCTGGCAGGCCGGATACCTTGGCAATACCGGCCGCAATGCTAGAAATTCGCCCAAATTCATGGGGTTTCAGCTGTGGAGCAAACGCTTCACACGCCGTGTCTATACTGGAGAATGTCTGATCCAGGATATCCCTTAGTGGCTTAGCGCTCATTGACAGCACCCTCTTCCTGAATGGCATTCTGAGCCGTCTTCACGTTGAGTAGTTCAACAACACCGTTTTCCATCTCGGCCAGGTATTCGGCAATACTCCATGCCACCTTTCGCCCATTGGCGCTCAACTCAATACCGCTGACCATTTCTGGGGCCGTTTCAAAACATAACGTCGTTTTAGCGCCAAACAGTTCTTTGACTTGAGTTTCGATAGTCGTCCGGTCTGTGGCTGGCAGCTCAAAAACCGTGCGCACAACAATCGGCTGGGCCGCTACGGGCAAAGCATCTATCAGCTTTTGCTTTTCATCCGTGCTCAAGTTTTGCAACCGAGCCACAAAAACCAAAACCATCCGTGTTTCCAGCGTCACATCAGCCAGATCAACCAATGTTTTGCGAGCAATAGAAAATATCTGTTGTCGCGTGCGGCGGCTGATCTCCTGCTGTAATTCCTGCGCTTCACTTTGCAAACGCTCCTGACACTTAACACTCAGGGCTATCGCCTCCTCACGGGCAGCATCAAGCAGGCGCTGGCGTTCATCATTCGCCGTCTTCTTTGCCTGACTCAGTAATACGGATCTCTCTTTATCAAAGGCCGTATTCTTATGTTGAAACTCGTCGCGGGCCTGCTCCGCTTCCGCTTTCCTGGCATCAGCATCGGCCAGTTCTCTTTCTATCCGTTGCTCTCGTGCATCGATGGCATTAAGTATGGGAAGATAGAGAAAATGCTTCAGCAACCAGACCAGAATCAGAAAATTGAGAACCTGCGCGCCAACGGTGAACCAGTCGATAAGCATGGTCTACTTTCCGGTTATCTGAGTGATGGCATAGTTCCAGAATGGATTGGCGAAGAGCAGAATCATCGACACCACAAAACAGTAGATGGCTACCGACTCGATCATCGCAAGCCCGACGAATAGAGTACGTGTAATGGTTGCCGATGCATCGGGTTGTTGTGCCAAAGAACTGAGTGCTATGGCGACAGCCCGACCTTCACCTAGCGCGGGGCCAATGCTGCCGATGGCGATGGTTAAACCGGCTGTAATGATCGAGACTACCGCAATAACTGTCATGCTATCCATGGTAATTCCTTTCGTTGTTTATGTTTTTACTTCAGAGTCATCTTCTTGATTGGGTGTACGAGCGCGTGTCGCTGCCGCGATGTAAACCGCCGCCAGGATACTGAAAATGTATGCCTGCACCATGCCAGTCAGCAGCCCCAGGGCACTCATGACGATCGGAAAAATAAACGGGGTAATGGTCAGCAGGATGGCAAGGATCATCGTGCCACTCATCATATTGCCAAAGAGTCGGGCGGCCAGAGCCAGAGTACGTGAGAGTTCGCTGATGATATTGAAAGGCAACATGATGACTGTCGGCTTCAGATAGGTGTTCAGGTATTCCCTTGGGCCACAATTGGCGATACCGAACATAGGGACGGCGATGAAAACACAGATAGCCAGTGCCGTCGTAGTAGATAACGAACCAGTGGGTGGCTCGTAACCAGGCACAATGGTGCATAGATTGGCCAAGCCGATGAACAAAAACAAGGTGCCAAGAAAGGCCAGGTACCGGCGTGGATTTGTCAGGCCCACCTCGCCAATCTGCGTGACAATACCCGTCACGATAATCTCCAACAAGTTCTGCCAGCGACTACGCGTGAGCCCGTGCGACAAACGCCGCGTAACGAGATAGGAACCCAGCGTCAACACCAGCATCAGCACCCAGGTATAAACAATGGTGGCATTGATATTGAACCAGCCCCACTGCCAGAAAATAATGCTGTCGGGACTAAGATGCATGATTGTTTTCCTTAATCACGATACTCGGGCGAGTAACCCGTGAGATGACCCATCGAGCCATGCTGAATCCGAGCAGGGCCGCTAGCCAGTTCTGCCAGTCTTTGCCGCAAACCCAATAGAAGCCGGGTAACACAATCATCAAACGTACCAACAGGCTGACGAAAAACCACTGCGCCACACGCGGCGACGACACCGCCCGCTGAACCGTCCACCACAGGCCACCAAAAAATACGACACCAAATACAACACCCGCCAACAACGGCACTAAAACTCCTGAGTCAATCATCGTCGTCAGACTCCTGTTTACGTATTTCCTGACCTTCTTTGACCACCCAACGCCACGCGCTAAAGCACCCCACCATCAAACCAGCAACCAGCAGTGCCAGTGTCCATGATCGTCCACCTGGATATCGGGCATCCAGCCATAGGCCCAGCGCCGCGCCAAGCAGTGTCGGTAACGCCACAGACCAACCGATCATTCCCATCATGCCCAGCCCAGTCCAGACAGTTCGCGTCACATGGCGCTGCGCGTTACGCTTGCGTGCGGCTTTGAGGCCAACCCGCTGGCTAAAATCACTCTTGCCTGAGGAAGGCTTGTCATTTTTATTACTCATGATGCCAGACAGTAAAATGGCGAATAAAACTGCTCTCGAGTTTCGCTAGTACCGAACGCACATTTTTTTCCTGTTCATTCAGCTTCAGAAACTCCTGTTCGATTGCCTCATGGAGCTCCTCCAGCGCCATGCCACCGATGGCATTACGCACGGAAACCAATACTTCCTTACCGGTTTTAACCAGTACGCCTTCGTCAACCGCAAGACAGACCTCGCCCTCGTCCGCAGTTTCATAAACCAGGATGCCGGGCACCAGCGACGAGACGCAGTCGAGTCGGTTTGGCAGCAAACCGAAGGATCCGCCAGGTGATTCAGCGACGATCCGCAACACATCATGTTTCTCAGCGAATACTTTAAAAGGCAGCAAAATCTTAAGCTGCATGTTCGTTATCGACATGTCTATCCTCCGCCGTTTCCTTGATAATCGCTTCGTCAATGGCTCCGATCATATACAAGGCGCTTTCCGGTACATCCTTGAACTCATCGCGCAGGATACGTTCACAACCGTCCAGAGAATCCTCAAGACTCACCTGCCTACCTTTCAGACCAGAGAATTGTTCAGTGGTAAAAAACGGCTGAGTGAGAAAACGCTCCAGTCGACGCGCCCGCCCGACTATCTGGCGGTCTTCGGTTGATAATTGTTCCAGGCCGAGCATAGCGATGATGTCCTTGAGGTCGGCATATTGTGCCAGCGTCCGGCGGATCTCCTGCGCCAACGCGTAATGCCGTTCACCTATATTACCCGGCGTCGCCATTTTTGAGTTTGACTGTAGAGGATCAATGGCTGGATATAGCCCCTCGCTGGACATTTTTCGAGACAGAACAATAGAAGCTGAAAGATGCGAGAAGGTATGTACCGCCGCCGGATCAGTAAAATCATCCGCAGGGACATAGACCGCCTGAATAGACGTGATGGCACCAGTATCAGTATTAGCAATACGCTCTTCCAGTTGAGCTAATTCGGTACCCATAGTCGGCTGGTAGCCGAGCCGAGATGGCATCTGTCCCATCAGTCCAGACACTTCCATGCCAGCCTGAATAAACCGGAAGATGTTATCGACCAACAAAAGAACATCTCGATGTTCATCGTCACGAAAATATTCAGCCATCGTCAACGCGGCATGGCCGACCCGAAAACGGGCACCCGGTGGCTCATTCATCTGGCCAAAAACCATCACCATATTGTTAAGCACACCCGCGACCTTCATATCTCGATAAAGCTCTTCCCCTTCACGGCAACGCTCACCAATCCCACAGAAGATGCTGACGCCCTCATGCTGCCCCACCATGTTGTGGATCATCTCCGTCAACAACACTGTCTTACCCACACCCGCGCCGCCGAACAGACCGGCCTTGCCACCGCGTTCCAGTGGAACCAGAACATCAATAACCTTGATACCCGTTTCAAAAACCGTCGATTGGGTCGAACGATGCTCCAGTGAAGGTGGCGTGTTATGCACACTGCGCCATTGAATGGCTGCCGGGGTGGGAAGCTGGTCGATAGCATTACCAAAGACATCGAACATCCGCGATAAAATTCCCTTGCCAACCGGTGCCAACAAAGGGCCTCCACTATCCACAACTTCCATGCCGCGGGCCAGTCCCTGCGTTGGCGTCAGAGCGATACCTCGCACACGCTGTGCATCAAGTTGCGACTGGATTTCAATAAAAATCTCGCCATCCTTCCCTGCATGCAACAGAGAATGAATTGGCGGTAGTATGGACTGAAAGAAAATATCGACTACACTGCCACGGATTGAAACGATGACGCCTTTATTTAATGAATTATCAATACTTGTCATACACTTCTCCTCGGCCCAGTATTAGTCTAGTGCAGAATCGAGGGATTTGTGACATGACGGGAAATCAGAGCGCGCTAATCGATGGAAAAACATCATGATTAACGCGCTCTGAATGCTTCAGCTTATTTCAGGCAGGCATCAGCAACCTAATGCCAGGCCAGGAGTGACGATCAGAAAGGTAGAGGGTAGATAACCACCTCGATGACCACGACAAATAGCTTTGTCTAAAAAGGCAGACGGAATCAACTGTCGCGGCGTCGAGAATACCAGTGGTAGCATTCCGTGGTAGAACGTTTATTAATCAAGCTTTATCGGTCACTGCAATATCTTCATTTTCAGCACGCCTGGCATAGCGCTGTGCCAATGCAGCACAAACCATTAGTTGAATTTGATGAAATATCATCAACGGCAACACCATTGCCCCAACCGCAGCAGCAGGAAATAAAACATTCGCCATTGGGATCCCATTGGCCAGGCTCTTTTTCGAGCCACAGAACACAATTGTGATTTCATCTGCCGTGCTGAATCCCATTTTACGGGCCACCACCGTGTTGATCACCAGAACAATCGATAACAACACTATGGAGCAAACGACGACAGATAACAGAGCCCAGCCATCAATCTGCTTCCAGATGCCTTGCACGACCGCTTCACTGAATGCGACATAAACCACCAGCAATATAGATGACCGGTCAGTAATATTTATCCATTTCCGGTGGCGCTCCACCCAATGGGCAATCAGCGGACGGGATAAATGCCCCACCACGAAAGGCACCATCAACTGCATGATGATCGAGCCAATCGCATGCAGCGTATCGGTTTTCCCGCCCTGAGAGTGCATCAGTAATCCCACCAGAACCGGCGACAAAAACACGCCCAGGATGCTGGAAGCTGACGCACTGCAAACCGCGGCGGCGATATTACCTCTGGCCATTGAGGTATACGCGATGGCGGATTGCACCGTTGCAGGCAAGGCGCATAAATAGAGGAAGCCAAGATACAGTGTTGGTGTCAGTACGCCAGGAACCAAAAAAGACATACCGATGCCCAACAATGGGAAAAGAATAAACGTGCTACTGAAGACGACCAGATGCAAACGCCAGTGGCCAAGGCCTGAAGTAATTGCCTCGCGAGACAGTTTGGCGCCATGCATAAAAAACAGTAATGCAATGGCCGCCGTAGTCAGTCGCTCGAAAAACACCTTCGCAATCCCTTCACAAGGGAAAAATGATGCAGTAACCACCACCAGAATTAAAACCAGTAAAAACTTATCAATTCTCAAGCGTTGTAACCATGCCATAGCCAGCTTATATCCTATGCGATAAAAAGACAGACAACCCTAGGATCATCTGCCTAAACAAAACGTTAATATCGACAATAAAAAGCAGAATCGCTAGCTATTTTTAAGCGTAACCGTTTTTTTCTGTTCATAGGAAATCAATCCCAGCTCAATTAACTCCATCACTTTGATAGCTTGATATATTGGTACCGGATTTTCCCCTTTTCCAAGTAGCGCATCGCTCACCGCTGCATAATAAGCTGGATAGTTACCCGGTATGGTAGGTACATTCTGTTCAGTAACAGCACCATCACGGTATAACGTTAGCACGCCATCGCGTTTGTCCTGCCCCCAATCTGCGTGTGCCTCTGGGCGCTCACCCGCTTTCAGACGGGCTTCCTGCGGATCCAGCCCGTACTTCACATAACTACCGTGGGAACCATGAATGATGTAACGAGCCGATTCTGCCGCCGCCAGCATACTGGCATGCAATACGACACGACGTTGCGGATAAATCAGCGTGGCATGAAAATAGTCGATGGACTTACCACCTGGACGTAACTGGGCCATATCCGCCTGAATCGCTACCGGCATACCAAACAGTTGCAGTGCCTGATCCAACACATGAGGACCTAAATCGTACCAGATGCCGCTGCCCTCACTACCATCTTCACGCCAGCGTTGCCGTATTTCCGGGCGATAGCGGTCAAAATGGGATTCCATGTAGATGACATCCCCCAGAATTCGGGTGTGCAGCAAACTCTTCAGCGTCAAAAAATCGCTGTCCCAGCGGCGATTATGAAACACCGAGAGTAACTTGCCGACATGTTCTGCCAACAGATTCAGTTCATAGGCTTGTGACAACGTCACAGTAAAGGGTTTGTCTACCACGACATGTTTACCCGCTTCCAGTGCCTGCTTGGCCAATGGAAAGTGCGTATCGTTAGGGGTTGGAATGACGATTAAATCAATGCCAGGATCGTTGAGCAGTATTTGCGGATCAGGTACAACCCGCATCGCTGGCCAATCAGTATGGACTTTGCTGGCATCACTGCTGGAAATCGCCGCCAGTTCCATGCCGGGTGTTGCGGCAATTAACGGCGCATGAAACGTTTTACTCGCATAACCATAGCCCAGTAACCCCACACGAATAGTATCAGCCATAAAAATTCCCCTTAGCCTGAGAACCTGCCCGACAGGTTCTTATTTACGGTCATGAAAACTCAGTATATACCTGTCATCTTTCAAGTTGCAGGTATTGGCGTTACTCCCCGGCTAAGGCATGTTTTTTGGAATTCACTGTAAGCAACATTCAAATCTGCTCCAGGCGGATCAAATCACGTCGGCAAAAACATCAGGACTTATTCGATTGTGGATTTCCACATTTTGATATCGATGGGAATACTTATGTTTCTATAAAAATTTATTTATTAGATAGCGCTATCATGTTGTTACCACCCGTACCCCTTTACTCTCCTCCACTTCCCAGTTAGCGGCGACGGTGATTTTCTCTGACAGATGATTAATTTCACTGTTGCGGCGGCGAAAATCACTGGGGCTGACACCCACACGTTTACGGAAAACACGGGAAAAATAGAGCTGATCGTCATACCCCACCACCCGACCGATGTTGGCAATGGACTCCTGCGTCGTCTGCAACAGAAGCTTGGCACGGATGACTCGCTGATCTTCACGCCAACGCAATATATTGATTCCCACCTGTTCGCGGAACAAATGCGCCAACCGTGACGGCGATAGACAAACATGCCGGGCAACTTCATCAATTCTCAATTCATCCGACAGATTACTGGTAATAAACTGACAAGCTTCGATCACTCGAGGATCCATGATTCTTTGCGGACTGAGCGGGTCTTCCTCCATCGCACGTAGCAATAACCGCTCGAGCAGATTCATCGCCAGTTCTTCCGAAAAACGACGTCCAGACTGATGGGTTTGCTCAATACTGGCAAATAGCTGGTCAAACTCTTTTAACAGGTGCGCCGGCAGGCTCAATCGTCCAACATCGCAACTCTTGCTGTGCCATTCCAGCCAATCCGTCCAGTAAGCCCGGGGACGAAAATAAACCCAACGATGATACCAGCAGTCATTATCAGGTGAGCGTCCATAATAATGACGCGATTTGGGTGGGAACAAGAGCAGGTCGCCAGAATTGCAATAGAACGTATTATCGCCATCCAGCACTTTTCCCTGTCCTTTAATGGTCAGGTTAATGATGTATCCTTTCATGCCGTCTGGACGATCGATAAAAAAATCCAACGGCCCACCTGCCAATATCGGTGTTAACCCTGCCACCAGATACGCGTTAAACGAGTAGCCGGGTAGCAACGGATTGGACTGAGATTCATGCGCCAAGCGGTGATACATTAAGCCTCCCGATCATACCGGGTAAGAGTGTACTGATCACGCCGATAGCGCTCAAGGTGCTATCGGCGTCTATGTTGTTAAGCATCCTTCTGCCAATAACTATACTGTCTTCTTCGAGAGTTGTTTGTAACGGTCAAAGATTACCGCCGCCAACAGAATCAAACCACGTACCACATACTGAGAAAACGGCGAAATGTTCAACAGGTTCATGGCATTTTCTACTGTTCCCAGAATCAGGACCCCGGCGACCACATAGGAAATCTTGCCAATCCCCCCTTTTAATGACACCCCACCCAATACACAAGCGGAAATAACAATCAGCTCATAACCGATGGAAGTCATTGGCTGACCACTGGTCATACGAGATGCCAGAATGATGCCAGCCGCCGCAGAAACCAGTCCTGACAACCCAAAAATAATGATTTTGGTACGCACGACGGGGACACCGGCCAGACGTGACGCTTCTTCATTACCGCCAATGGCCAATGTATTACGACCAAATGTGGTTTTATTAAGCAGCAATCCAAATATGATCATACAGCCGATAGTAATCCAAATAGGCGCTGGCAGCCCTAACCAGTTGGCATAACCAAGCGCGAAGAAACGTTCGTCTTCAATCCCAACCGCTTTACCATCAGAAATAATGTATGCAAGACCACGCACGATCTGCATCGTCGCCAGAGTAGTGATCAGTGCATTAATTTTCAGTCGGGCGATAACAAAACCGTTCAGCAGACCAAATGCCACCCCCAGTAACAAACCCGCCGCAATACCCACCAATAAACTGCCACTGAAGTTAATTACCACGGCAGTGGTTACCCCAGCGCAAGCAATTATCGAAGCAACCGACAGGTCAAAATCACCGGAAGCCAGGCAAAACAGCATACCGCACGCTACCATGCCAGACATGGAAACCGCCAGCCCCAGCCCTTTCATGTTAATAAACGACCCAAAATTGGGAACAAACACAACACATGCAATAAATAACACTGCAAAAACCACCAGCATGCCGTAATTATCCCAGATACGGGATATCCCGATGCCACTTTTGATGTTCTTCTCAGGTGTGGTAGACGTAACCGTTGACATTATTATGCTCCTTTGCGGTTAAGCAACCGCAGAATCAATAGCAGGGGTTTGTAACATCGCCAGACTCAATGCTTTCTGTTCGCTGGCCTCATCGTGCAGGAGTTCACCGGAAACGGTACCTTCACGCATCACAACAATGCGATCCGCTAATCCAAGCACTTCAGGTAAGTCACTGGAAGCAAACAGGACCGCGATCCCTTGCTTGGCCAGCGTATAAATGACGTGATAAATTTCATGCTTCGCTCCCACATCGATACCGCGGGTCGGTTCATCAAGCATGATGACGCGCATCTCTTCCGACAGCCAGCGGCCCAAAATAGCCTTTTGCTGGTTACCGCCGGAAAGATTCATGATCAACTGTTCTGGTGAAGGTGTTTTAATATTCAGCGCTTTGATTTGCTGATCTGCATTTTCGGCTTCCCAGCGATTATTAATAAGAAAACCACTCTTCACGCTTTTACGGCGCGCACTGATATTGATGTTATCGCGCACCGAATGTACCGGGATGATACCGTCTGCCTTACGATCTTCCGGGCAAAGCATCAGCCCCTGGGTAATTGCATCAATCGGCGAGGTAATTCGGACCGGTTGCCCATCCAGCAACACTTCTCCCCCGGTAATCTTCGTGGCGCCAAACAGTCCTTTCATTAATTCACTGCGGCCCGCACCAACCAGTCCGAACAATCCGACAATTTCGCCACTGCGTACACTGAACGATATGGGAGATTTCACGCCTTCGGCTTTTACCTCATGCAGGGTCAGACGTTCTTCACCATGTGCACGAGCTTCATATCCATAGATATCACCAAGATTACGGCCCACCATGGCTTTAACCAGCGACTCATGACTGGCCTGTCGTGTATCCTCGAACGTTTTCACATAACGGCCATCCTTGAATACGGTAATGGCATCGCTGAGCGTAAAGATCTCTTCCATACGATGTGAAACATACAAGATGACCCGGCCCTCACTACGCAACTCACGGATCACCCGGAATAATTGTTCAATTTCGCGGGCAGATAACGAACTGGTCGGTTCGTCAAAGGCAATGATTTTGGCGTTTCTGGCCAACGCTTTGGCGATTTCCACCATCTGCCATTGGCCGATGGAGAGATATTTCAGCGGGGTATCAGGATCAATGTCCAACCCCAGATGTTGCAGTTGCAACCCGGCTTCATAACGCAGAAGGGATTTATTCACCATCCCGCCTTTATGAGGTAATTGCCCCAGATAAATATTTTCTGCGACTGTCATCTCCGGTATCAGATGCAATTCCTGATAAATAATCGCCACACCGGCGTTTAGCGCCTCCATGGTGTTATTAAAATGGACAGGCTCGCCCTTAATACGAACTTCTCCCTGTGATGGGGTATAGTTACCGCTCAGAATTTTCAACAGCGTTGACTTTCCGGCGCCGTTTTCACCCATCAACGCATGGATTTGTCCTGCATGGCAGGAAAAACTGATATCGTCCAGCGCCTTAACACCGGGAAAGTTTTTACTAATCCCGTGAAACGATAAATAGGGTGACTGTGCTGTCATTTCGGCTTCCTCATGGTTAACGCCTGTGATTACCCTTGTCGGGCAAACACGGCAGCCCTTCGGTTACGGATCGTGTTTTTTAGTATTGTTATAATCCGCTGATCAACGATCTTGACACCAACACTGGCGTTTAGCTTGCCAGCGTTGGCGCCATACCATCCTGTCTCTGATTACATCAGGCCTTTTTTCTTCAGCTCGACTTTAAAGTTGTCGCGCGTAATTAACACCACGTCCGTCACTTCAGTGAATTTCGGCGGCGCTATACCTTTGGTCACCCAGTTAAACAGCATCTGGATGCTCTTATAGCCGTGGATGTCCGGGCTCGGCAGCAGAGAACCATAGAAGCCGGTGGCTTTATCTTTGGAAAGTTCGCTGATCGCATCCACACCATTAATCCCGATACCAATGACATTCTCGGGCTTGAAGCCTTGTCCTTCTGTCGCGCGTACGCCACCCAGGACCGTATTGTCATTCATCCCGACTATCAGCCAGTTTTTCACTTCAGGGTGCTGTACCAACATAGAGTTAGCGGCATCAAATGCCCCAGGGATATCGTTGGATTTAGTCGGAACCTGATAAATCTGTTTTGCCGGGAAACCGGCGGCTTTCAGCGCATCCATCGAACCAGTGGTACGGCGGCGGGCCGTATCAAGTTCATCGGCTGTGATAGCCATAACCGCCGTGTCTGCCACTTTCCAGCCACGTTTATTCATCTCTTTCCACAGTTCCTGGCCCTGGCGCTCACCAATTTTGGTAGCCGCCATCATGACCAGGGGAACATTGGTCATCGGTTTGCCATTCGCACCAACAAACTGATCATCAACAGCGATCACTTTCAGTCCATAGCTACGGGCTTTCGCCACAATTGCAGGCCCCAATTTCGGATCAGGAGTACAGATAACAAAACCTTTCGCGCCATTGGCTGCCAGGCTATCAATAGCATTCAATGTTTTTTCACCATCCGGTACAGCAATCTTGATGACTTCAAAACCAAGATCTTTGCCAGCCTTATCAGCAAACTTCCATTCGGTCTGAAACCAGGGCTCTTCGGGTTGCTTGACCAGAAAACCCAATTTCAGAGTTTCCGCTATAGCTGATTGTGACATAATTGCTGTCAGTCCAATCACCGCTAGCGCTTTAGTGAATTTATGCATGGTCTTCTCCGCTGTTTTTTTCTCTATAACACTTCAATGATTTAAAGTGTGTAAGCGTTATTAGTAAGGTAACGTCGGTCTGAACAACGTAAAAATGCACTGATTTATTGAGGTTGAGATATTCAGCATCGCTCAGACGCTGTTTGTTTTATCTGTTATCTTCACCAAGAATGGAGAGCGTTATCACAGAAGAGAACTACAGCTGGTTTATGCATACATTTAGCGAATTTAACCTAGCGTTAACTTTTGACAGACGTCACAAAATGATTAGTGGTGACAGAAAAATGCATACATCTAGCTAACGGCTCCTCACGTCATGCCGACGTCCTGTCTATCGTAACTAACAGTTAAAATAGAATTAACAGGAGCAGAAAGATGAGTGCGGGTGCGATTACCATTGGTCTCGACTTTGGCAGCGACTCAGTACGTGCCTTAGCCGTCGACTGTCAAAGCGGGCACGAGCTCGAAACAGAAGTTATCTATTATCCGCGCTGGCGCCTGGGACAGTATTGCCAGCCTGCCAATAACCAATTTCGCCATCATCCTTTGGATTACATAGAATCACTGGAACAGGCCATTCGTGTGGTGGTATCACGGCTTTCCGTGGCTCAGCGTCAACAGATTGTGGGTATCGGCGTGGACTCGACCGGCTCAACCCCTGCGCCGATCGATGAACAGGGCGAGATTCTGGCCCTGCATCCAGAGTTTGCCGAAAATCCCAATGCCATGTTTGTGTTGTGGAAAGATCACACAGCAATAGAAGAAGCGGAAGAAATCAACCGTTTGTGCCGTAGCGGACAGTTCCCGGACTATAGCCGTTACATCGGTGGTGTTTACTCATCGGAATGGTTTTGGGCCAAGATTCTACATGTTTCTCGGCAAGACCCTAACGTACGGCAGGCTGCGGTTTCCTGGATTGAACTGTGCGATTGGGTACCCGCGTTACTATCAGGAACCACGGCACCACAACACATCCGCCGTGGACGTTGCAGTGCCGGACACAAATCACTCTGGCATCCTGATTGGGGTGGCGTTCCGCCAAAAGCCTTTCTGGAAGCGTTGGATCCCTGCCTGACAGAACGACTGCAATACCCGTTGTTTACCGATACCTGGACAGCCGACCTCCCCGTGGGGAGAATCACGCCAGAATGGGCGCAACGCCTGGGCGTCCCGGAAACAGTGATGCTTTCTGGCGGAGCATTTGACTGCCATGTCGGCACGGTAGGTGCTGGTGCTCAACCTTACACACTGGTTAAAGTCATTGGCACGTCTACTTGCGATATTTTAATCGCGGATGAAGCTACAGTGGGTGAAAAGACCATCGCTGGCATCTGCGGCCAGGTCGATGGTAGCGTGGTGCCAGGCTATATCGGGCTGGAAGCCGGCCAATCCGCTTTCGGTGACATGTATGCCTGGTTCGGTCGGTTACTGGGTTGGTCACTGCAACAGGCGGCTAAAGATCATCCTGAATTAACGGCCCAGATGGAAGCGACTCAATCCAAATTGCTGGAGCGCCTTACCCAAGACTGGGCAGCCAATCCGACACTGGATCATCTACCGATTGTGCTCGACTGGTTTAACGGTCGTCGTACTCCTTTTGCCAATCAGCGACTGAAAGGTGTAATTACCGATCTGAATCTGGGTACTGACGCCCCTACACTGTTTGGCGGTTTTATCGCCGCGACTGCCTTCGGTGCACGCGCCATTATGGAATGCTTTGAATCACAGGGCATTCCCGTAGAGAACATTTTGGCGTTAGGCGGCATTGCCCGTAAATCACCCACCATCATGCAGGTCTGTACCGATGTTATGAACCGGCCATTGCAGATTGTCTCTTCCGATCAATGCTGTGCTCTGGGTGCCGCTATTTTTGCCGCCGTAGCCGCTGGCATTCATGCCGATATTCCAACGGCTCAACGTCATATGGCCAGCAGCATAGAGCAGACATTGACACCAGACAAACACCGTGTAGCCCGTTACCAGCAATTGTATGAACGTTATCAACAGTGGTGCCAAATGGCTGAACCCGCTTACCGCGCCACATCAAAACCCGGGGCCTAGTCAGCCAACAACCGTATATAGACGATTACATTTCCCTCTGGGATAAGAAACAGGAGTTATCATGGATCACTTTAAGCAGCTTGAGGTCTGGTTTGTTATTGGCAGCCAGCATCTTTATGGCCCGGAAACTTTACGTCAGGTAAAAGAAAACGCCGAAAAAGTGGTAAACGGCCTGAACAGAGACGCCGCACTACCGGTTAAACTGGTGCTCAAACCGTTAGTCAAAACCCCGGATGAAATCACTGCGTTATGTCGTGATGCCAATTATCAGGACAACTGTATCGGTTTGTTAACCTGGCTGCACACCTTCTCTCCCGCCAAGATGTGGATTGGTGGTCTAAGCATTCTGAACAAACCCTTGTTGCAGTTCCATACCCAGTTCAACGCCGAAATTCCGTGGGATACCATGGATATGGACTTTATGAACCTGAATCAGACCGCGCACGGAGGTCGGGAATTCGGTTTCATTGGTGCCCGTATGCGCCAGGCGCATCAGGTCATCGTCGGTTACTGGAAAGATAAAGCCGCCCACGAACGTATTGCCCAATGGATGCGTGTCGCGTCCGCTATTCAGGAAAGCAAACAACTGAAACTGGCCCGTTTTGGCGACAACATGCGTGAAGTTGCGGTGACAGAAGGGGATAAAGTTGGTGCGCAGATTCAGTTTGGTTATTCCGTCAGCGCCTGGGGATTGGGTGATCTGGTTGGAGTGATAGACGATGTCGGCCAAGGGGATATTGATGCTCTGATTGAAGAGTATGAAGCAACCTATACCCTGACGAGCGCCGTGCAACTGCATGGTCCGAAACGCCAGAATCTGCTAAATGCCGCACGCATCGAACTGGGGATGAAACGTTTTCTGGATCAAGGCGGATTTAAAGCGTTTACCACTAACTTTGAAAACCTGCATGGTCTGAAACAGTTACCGGGTCTGGCCGTTCAGCGCTTAATGCAACAAGGTTACGGTTTCGGTGCCGAAGGTGACTGGAAAACAGCAGCACTGCTGCGCATCATGAAAGTGATGTCCCAAGGTTTAAGCGGCGGCACCTCGTTCATGGAGGATTACACTTACAACTTCCAGCCGGGAAACAATCTGGTTGTCGGGTCACACATGTTGGAAGTGTGCCCCAGCATAGCGAAAGAACCCAAACCCATTTTGGATGCCCAGCATCTGGGAATTGGTGGCAAGGAGGACCCCGCTCGCTTGATCTTCTCTGCTCCGGCAGGGGCGGCTCTGAATGCCAGTCTCATTGACCTGGGTGATCGCTTCCGCTTGCTGGTGAATGCCGTGGATGCGGTTGAACAGCCACACCCACTGCCAAAACTACCCGTCGCCCGAGCTATCTGGCAGGCACAACCCTCACTGGAAGTGGCGGCCGAAGCCTGGATTATCGCCGGTGGTGCGCATCATACGGTGTTCACTCAGGCCTTGAGCCTCGATTACCTGCGGATGTACGCGGAAATCAATAATATTGAACTGGTAGTGATCGACAATCAGACCAGCCTGTCTGCACTTAAAGATGCGCTACGCTGGAACGAAGTCTATTACAAACTGTGCAGCCGATAAGACAACCGGCCATTAATAGTCAATAAACCCGCGGTATATTCAGGGGTTATCATCATGAGGCATCGGTTATCGGTGCCTCACCTTGCTGATTCATGTCGGCCACATACCAAAATCAATCGGCTGTTTTGCGGCTTAACCGTGTCTTACTACCAACGGCTACCCCATTATTTTCCATTACTTCTGACAATCTCTCGATCTAGCGGTTTTCTTTTTAGTTGCCATTGACGGCAGCCGTGATACTTTTTCACCTTTATTTCAACAACAAACAATGTATCCTCTCTCTCAAAAGAATCTCTCAGCCGAATATCCCTACATTAGGTAATGTTGTCGAATGACGGACAATGCCTGATAATATGCCGGTTTTGTTTCTTAGGCACTGCAATGACCGATTACGCACTTTTATTTGTTGGCACCATCCTGGTCAATAACTTCGTTCTGGTGAAGTTTCTGGGACTCTGCCCATTCATGGGAGTTTCCAAAAAGCTGGAAACTGCTATCGGGATGGGACTGGCTACCACCTTTGTCATGACGCTGGCGTCCATTTTTTCCTGGCTGGTAAATGCCTTTATCCTGCTGCCACTGGATTTGGTCTATTTGCGGACACTGGCGTTCATTCTGGTATTCGCCGTCGTCGTTCAGTTCACCGAAATGGCCGTGCGTAAAACCAATCCGGCGCTTTATCGCCTACTCGGTATTTTCTTGCCGTTGATTACCACCAACTGCGCAATCCTCGGCGTCGCTCTGCTCAACGTAAACCAGTCACACAACTTCTTTCAGTCCGCCGTATATGGTTTCGGTGGCGCAGTCGGCTTCTCGCTGGTACTGGTGCTATTTGCCGCCATTCGTGAACGTATTGCCGTTGCAGACGTTCCTGCGCCGTTCCGCGGCGCGTCCATTGCTTTGGTTACCGCTGGGTTGATGTCTCTTGCCTTTATGGGCTTTACCGGTCTGGTGAAATTCTGATGAGCACTATCTTCATAGCCATGATGGCATTAAGTGCTCTGGCGTTAGTGTCCGGGTTAATTCTCGGCTTTGCTTCCCGCCATTTTAAGGTAGAGGAAGATCCGATTGTCGAACAGGTGGAAAACATGCTGCCGCAAAGTCAGTGCGGTCAGTGTGGCTATCCTGGTTGTCGCCCTTATGCACAAGCCATTGCCTTGAATGGTGAGCAAATCAATAAATGCGTACCTGGCGGCGAACCGCTGATGTTGAAACTGGCGGAGCGGCTGAATGTTAAACCACAACCGCTAGCCGATGCGGTGTCCTCACAGAAACCCGAACGTAAAATTGCCTGGATCGACGAAAACAATTGTATTGGTTGCACCAAGTGTATTCAGGCTTGCCCGGTCGATGCCATTGTAGGCAGTACCCGCGCCATGCATACGGTAGTCAGTGATTTGTGCACGGGGTGCGATCTTTGTGTTGCTCCCTGCCCGACCAATTGTATTGAATTACGACCTGTCGCTCCGACACCAACAAGCTGGAAATGGGATCTCAATACCATTCCGGTGCGCCTTATCCAAGTAGAAAACCATGTTTAAGCTGTTCTCAGCCTTCAGAAAAGACAGAATTTGGGACTTCGAAGGTGGAATACATCCTCCGGAAATGAAAACGCAGTCCAGCCGAATTCCTTTACGCCAGGTTCCGTTACCGGCATATTTCATCATTCCGCTCAAACAGCATCTCGGACCAGAAGGTGAACTGTGCGTTAGCGTCGGCGATAGCGTACTGCGTGGTCAGCCGCTGACTCGTGGCGTGGGAAGAACGTTACCGGTACATGCACCAACATCAGGCACAGTTAATGCCATCCGCCACCATATGACGGCACATCCGTCAGGGCTATCGGAACTCAGTATTATTATTATCCCGGATGGAGAAGACCGCTGGGGAGAACGCCAGACTATGACAGATTATCGTCACTCCTCCGCGGACACCCTGTTGGCACATTTGCATCAGGCCGGTATCGCCGGACTGGGCGGCGCCGGTTTTCCTACTGCCGCCAAATTACAAGGTGGGCTGCCTGGTATTGAAACCTTGATTATCAACGCCGCCGAATGTGAGCCCTACATCACTGCGGATGACCGTCTGATGCAGGAGTGTGCGGATGAAATTGCGCTGGGTGTAGATATCCTCGATCATTTACTACAGCCGCAACGCATTCTGCTGGGCATTGAGGACAACAAACCGGAAGCGATCACGGCACTAAAACAGGCATTTCAAAACTACCCCAACATTCAGATACGGGTTATTCCCACTAAATATCCTTCCGGCGGTGCCAAGCAACTGACAAAAATTCTGACCGGGAAAGAGGTGCCTTTCGGCAAACACTCCTCCTCTATCGGTGTACTGATGCAAAATATTGGAACGGTATATGCGATTAAACGCGCCGTAATAGAGGGAGAACCATTGACTGAACGGGTCGTCACGCTGACAGGGGAAGCCCTGCGCCAACCCGGCAATGTCTGGGCGCGTCTTGGGACACCGGTACGACATTTGCTGCGCCACGCCGGGTACCATGTTAATAACGCACGCCCGATGGTAATCATGGGAGGCCCGTTGATGGGCTTTACCCTGCCTGCACTGGATGTTCCCGTTGTAAAAATCAGCAACTGCATTCTCGCCCCCTCCAGTGATGAGTTTCAACCGCCGGAAGATGAACTCGCCTGCATTCGTTGCAGCAAATGCGCAGATGCCTGTCCGGCGGGATTATTGCCGCAACAGCTCTTCTGGTTCAGCCAAGGTCAGGAGCACGAAAAAGCCCGTAACCATCATCTGTTCGACTGTATTGAATGTGGTGCCTGTGCTTATGTCTGCCCCAGCAATATTCCACTGGTACAATATTATCGTCAGGAAAAAGCGGAGATCAGAGCGCTGGATCAGGACACCCAGCGTGCGGCACAAGCCAAAGCCCGTTATGAAGCCCGTCAGAGCCGCTTGGCACGGGAGAAACTAGCGCGTGAACAGCGTCATAAACAGGCAGCATCCACCACGCCAACGACAGATAAACAGGCAGTGATAGCCGCGCTGGAAAGAGTTCGTAACAAACAGACTGCGCCGACACTACAAATGGCTATCCCCATTCAGCCAGGCCAAACACCGGATAACCGAACCATTATTGCGGCCCGGGAAGCACGTAAAGCACTTGCACGGGAAAAGCAGGCAGAAAAATCGGCAGATACAATAACCGACTCCGTAACGACGCAGCCTAAAGCTGCTGTGGCTGCGGCGATTGCGCGTGCCAAAGCACGCCAGGCTGAACAACACATTCAGCCATCGACCACAACGGCCGCTATGTCACACGAATCTCCCCCATCGACGACCGATCCTCGTAAAATAGCGGTTGCCGCCGCAATCGCCCGGGTGAAAGCCCGTAAAGCCGCGCAGGCTCAGAACGGCGTTGATGAACCGAAGAACTGCGCAGAAGACGCTCTATCACGGGTAAATCAGGCGGAGAACCGTTCGTCGTCAACGGAAAACATACGCGATAAAGCACGAACAGTTGCTCAACAGCGCGAAGTCATTACTCGTAAAGAAGCAGAACTCGTCACGATCCCTCATGACGACGGTATTCTTGCTGATCCGCGTAAAGCGGCGATCGCCGCCGCGATCGCACGAGTAAAAGCCCGAAAAGCCATACAGGCATCGCAAAAGTCTCAAGAGGAATAAATGGCTTTTAAAATAGCGAGTTCCCCGTTTACCCACAATCAGCAGACAACCCGTAATATCATGCTGTGGGTCATCATGGCCAGTATTCCCGGTATAGCGACCCAGGTTCATTTTTTCGGCTACGGAAACCTGATTCAAATCGGGATTGCCATCGTCACGGCATTTATAGCAGAAAGCCTGGTATTGTCGCTCAGGAAATATCCAGTTGCCGGCACGCTCACCGATAATTCCGCATTATTAACAGCCATATTGCTCGGTATCAGTTTGCCACCATTGGCACCTTGGTGGATGATCGTGCTGGGTAGTGCATTTGCCATTATCATCGCAAAGCAACTTTATGGTGGTCTGGGCCAAAACCCATTCAATCCAGCGATGATTGGCTATGTGGTATTGCTGATTTCTTTTCCAGTACAAATGACCAGTTGGCTTCCTCCGGCAGGATTCCAATCCGTGCCCATCGGTTTTCACGATACCTTGCTGGCCATTTTTACCGGCCACGATGCGTCAGGCATGGCGGTTCAACAGCTTATTCAAGGTGTTGATGGGATCACCCAGGCGACACCGCTGGACGCGATTAAAACCGGGTTACGTTCTGGCCATTCCGCTTTGGTTATCCTGCAACAACCGTTACTCAGCGGTATAATTGCTGGGCTGGGCTGGCAGTGGATTAACCTGGCGTTCCTGCTGGGTGGCCTGTTCCTGCTGCTGACCAGAATCATCCATTGGCACATTCCATTCAGTATGTTACTGGCACTTTCCCTTTGTGCGCTGATCGGTTGGTTAATCAAGCCGGAAACCTGTGCGCCACCCATGATGCATTTGTTCTCCGGCGCCACCATGTTAGGGGCGTTTTTTATCGCTACCGATCCGGTTACTGCCTCCACCACTAATCGAGGCCGCCTTATTTTCGGTGCATTGATAGGCGTGCTGGTATGGGTCATCCGCACTTACGGCGGATATCCAGACGGTGTGGCTTTTGCCGTTTTGCTGGCCAACATCACGGTGCCATTGATTGATTACTTCACCAAACCGCGGGCATATGGCCATCTTCGCTAAGGAATCATTATGTTGACGACCATGCGTCGCCATGCTGTGACGCTGGCGATATTTGCCGCGCTGACCACGGGTCTAACGGCTGTGGTTTATCACCTGACCCAAAACGCCATTTCCCGGCAAGTACAGGAACAGCAAAAAATGTTGCTGGATCAGGTGATTCCTGCGACGCTTTATGACAACGATCCTTTGCATGAGTGTTACGTTGTCACTAATAATGCCCTGGGCAACACCGACCCCCATCGGGTATTCATCGCCCGTAAGGGTGGTCAACTCATTGCTGCCGCACTGGAAAGCACCGCACCTGATGGCTACTCTGGTTCCATTCAGTTACTTATTGGCGCTGATTTTCATGGTACGGTATTAGGCACCCGGGTGATTGAGCAGCATGAAACGCCTGGATTAGGCGATAAAATTGATATTCACGTCTCGAACTGGATCCTGAGTTTTACTGGCAAAACAGTACAGGGACAAAATGACCCTCGCTGGGCAGTGAAAAAGGATGGCGGAGAGTTTGATCAATTTACCGGAGCGACCATCACGCCTCGCGCTGTGGTTAATGCAGTTAAACGCAGCACGTTATTCTTGAAAACATTGCCGCCACGCCTTGCTACCCTTACCCGCTGTGGAAAAATCCGATGAGTGAGCCTAGAGAACTTTTTATACAGGGATTATGGAAAAACAACTCTGCACTGGTGCAATTGCTGGGATTATGTCCGCTGTTAGCCGTTTCCTCCACCGTCACCAATGCACTGGGGCTGGGGTTAGCGACAACATTGGTTCTGCTGTGTACCAACGTTGCGGTATCGGCACTGCGCCGTTGGGTTCCGGCAGAAGTCAGGATCCCGATTTATGTGATGATTATTGCTTCGGTGGTCAGTGTGGTACAGATGCTGATCAACGCCTATGCCTATGGGCTGTATCAATCACTGGGGATTTTTATTCCCTTGATCGTCACCAACTGCATTGTCATTGGTCGTGCTGAAACATTTGCCTCTCGGAACCCCATAATACCGTCGGCGCTGGACGGGCTGGCGATGGGACTAGGCGCCACCGGAGCCCTCCTCGTGCTGGGCGCCATGCGTGAGATTTTAGGCAATGGTACGGTGTTTGATGGGGCCGATCGCCTGTTAGGGAGCTGGGCCAGCGTATTGCGTGTCGAGGTGATCCACCTTGACTCTCCATTCCTACTGATGATCCTTCCACCCGGTGCGTTTATTGGTTTGGGGCTGATGCTGGCGGGTAAATACGTAATTGACGAGAAACTCAAACAGCGCCATCAGGCGGTACAACACTCTGCGACATCTTCAAAGGCTGAGGCAAAATTATCATGAACAAGGAAAAGCGGATTACCATTTTAGCTCGGCTGCGGGAAAACGATCCTCACCCCACAACAGAGCTTCATTACGCCTCTCCGTTTGAATTGCTGATCTCTGTGTTACTCTCCGCACAGGCGACCGATGTCAGTGTGAACAAAGCCACGGAAAAACTTTATAAAATTGCCAATACACCACAAGCAATGCTGGATTTAGGCGTGGATGGAGTCAAAACCCACATCAAAACCATCGGATTATTTAACAGCAAGGCGGAAAATGTGATAAAGACCTGCCGTATGCTGATAGAGCATCATCAGGGGCAGGTTCCGGAAGACCGCGCCGCACTTGAAGCTCTGCCCGGCGTAGGTAGAAAGACAGCCAATGTTGTACTGAATACCGCTTTCGGTTGGCCAACCATTGCCGTCGATACGCACATTTTTCGTGTATGCAACCGAACGGGGTTTGCACCGGGCAAAAATGTCGAACAGGTAGAAGAAAAACTGTTAAAAGTGGTACCCGCCGAGTTCAGGGTTGACTGTCATCACTGGCTGATTCTACATGGTCGCTATACCTGTATTGCCCGCAAACCACGCTGCGGTTCTTGTCTGATTGAAGATCTGTGTGAATTTAAAGAGAAAACATACGCGTAACGTCGGTTACGCTCCATTCCTCACGCATGGCTCATCAAAACATCGAATTTTATGACCGTCACGTCGTTTTATTTCCTTTTTGTAACTATTACCTAATCAACCAATAATTCTGGTCGATTTATTTTTTTCTATCGTAAATTTAGTCATGAAATGTTGGTCTAAAACCTCTGTTCATTTTATCCAAAACCGATCACTTCCATTTATTTTAGTTAATTCCATATAAAATAAATAAAACAACACATATATCTTGATGAACACCCATAATTGTCAAATAAATTCCGGCATATAGCCAATAGTCAAGATTATTATTCTTAATTAAATTTTATGCTGATTGTTTCAATACAAAGATTCAAGTTAAAACGAAGATACAAAATTAAAATCTACATAACAATTCATTTTTAGTCGTATCACACCTAAAAAACCATATGTAACCAAACATGTCAAATGACTTGCCTGTGTTGAAAATAGGGTCAATATAAGTGCCCTTTGTCCTTCTCATAACAACAAAATCAGATACAGAACAGCTGTATCACGCTTGTTATTTTCTCGCTTAAAAAAACGAGATACCAACAATCAGAGGTTTTTTTAGTGTCTTTAGCAAACAAAAACAACACTCCTTCTGAAAGCATCAGTATGAATGCTTTCAAACAACCAAAGGCGTTCTATCTCATTTTTTCTATCGAACTATGGGAGCGTTTTGGTTACTACGGTTTACAAGGCATTATGGCCGTCTATCTGGTCAAAATGTTGGGAATGTCGGAAACAGATTCCATTACGCTGTTTTCTTCGTTCAGCGCCCTGGTTTATGGTTTTATTGCCATTGGTGGCTGGCTGGGAGACAAGGTATTAGGAACCAAACGCGTCATTGTACTTGGTACAATGACGCTGGCGATAGGTTATGCCATGATCGCCTACTCCGGCCATAATCTATTTTGGGTTTATGCCGGTATGGCAACCATTGCGGTGGGTAACGGGCTGTTCAAAGCCAATCCCGCCGCCTTGCTCTCTACCTGTTATGCCAAGGATGATCCACGCCTTGATGGCGCGTTCACCATGTACTACATGTCGGTAAACATCGGCTCATTCTTTTCCATGCTGGCGACACCTTGGCTGGCGGTACATTATGGCTGGAATGTGGCATTTTCCCTCAGCGTCATCGGCATGATATTAACCCTGGTCAACTTCATGTTCTGCCGTAAGTGGGTGAAGAAATACGGTTCACAGCCCGATTTTGTGCCGATTAATATTCGAAAACTGCTGATGACGCTGGTCGGGATTGTTGCCCTGATCTGTATTTCAGTCTGGCTACTGCATAACCAACTCGTTGCCCGTTGGATGCTGGCTATTATCTCTCTGGGCATTATCCTGATTTTCGCGAGAGAAACATTCCGCTTGCACGGTACGGCACGTCGCAAAATGATCGTCGCCTTTATATTAATGATTGAAGCCGTTGTATTCTTTGTGCTTTATAGCCAGATGCCGACCTCACTTAACTTTTTTGCCATCCGCAATGTTGGGCACTCCATTTTTGGTATTGCCTTTGAACCGGAACAGTATCAAGCGCTAAATCCGTTCTGGATCATGGTTGCCAGCCCTTTTCTGGCGGCAATATACAATAAAATGGGCGATCATCTGCCTATGCCACACAAGTTCGCCATTGGTATGGTGCTCTGTTCCGGGGCATTCCTGGTACTCCCCTGGGGAGCCAGCATGGCCAATGAACAAGGTATTGTTTCGGTTAACTGGCTGATAGCAAGTTATGCGTTACAAAGCGTGGGTGAGCTGATGATTTCCGGTCTGGGTCTGGCGATGGTGGCGCAGTTAGTGCCGCAACGCCTGATGGGGTTCATTATGGGAGCCTGGTTTCTGACTACGGCGGCGGCGGCGCTGATCGCAGGTAACGTTGCCAACCTGATGGCGGTACCAAAAAATGTGGTAGACGCTCATGAGTCACTGGCTATCTACAGTCATGTCTTTCTACAGATCGGTATCGTAACCGGCATTATCGCCATACTCATGCTATTGACCGCGCCGAAGCTGACTCGTATGACGCAAGATGATCACACCACAGAAATAGCGACTGGTATTATCAACATCACCCAGTAAAACTTTCTCATATAAAAAGCCTGAGGTGTATATATCTCAGGCTTTCCATTTTTACTACCTTACTTTACTGGCAAACTAATATCTTTAAACATCAATTCTATTTCTTCATTGGAACGTAATGCAATGGCTGTGTCGACGACATCCCGAGTAAGATGAGGAGCAAAACGTTGAATAAAATCATACATATAACTACGTAAAAATGTACTGCGACGGAAACCGATCTTCGTCGTACTATAGCCAAAAATGCTATCCGCATCGAGGGTCACCAAATCGGGATCAGTCAGTGGATCGACGGCCATATTCGCAATCACCCCCACCCCTAACCCTAACCGTACATAGGTTTTAATCACGTCTGCATCTGTGGCAGTAAACACAATTTTCGGGGTGAGACCTGCACGGTTAAACGCGGTATCCAGCTCTGAACGGCCGGTAAAACCGAAGGTATAGGTCACGATAGGATAGGAAGCCAGTTCTTCAATAGTGATAGTGGTTTTGGACGCCAGTGGATGATCAGGGTTCACCACTACCGCACGGTTCCAATGGTAACACGGCAGCATAATCAAATCGTCATAGAGGTGTAGTGCTTCCGTTGCAATGGCAAAATCTGCCGTGCCTTTTGCTACCGCCTCCGCTATCTGAGTCGGTGATCCCTGATGCATATGCAGAGATACCTGAGGATAACGTTCAATAAAGCCTCTGATCACACTTGGCAGCGCGTAACGAGCCTGAGTATGTGTCGTTGCGACATAAAGCGACCCTTTATCTGGATAAGTATGTTCCCCGGCGACGGCCTTGATGGCATCTACCTTGGATAACACTTCCCGGGCAATACGGATGATTTCCTGACCCGCAGGCGTTACCTGTGTTAAGTGTTTTCCGCTGCGGGCAAAAATTTGAATCCCCAGCTCATCTTCTAACATTCTGACTTGTTTACTGATCCCTGGTTGAGAAGTGTAAAGGCCTTCTGCAGTAGAGGAAACATTCAGGTTGTGATTAACAACTTCAACAATATAACGAAGCTGTTGCAGTTTCATAATATATTCCATCCCAGATTGAATAATGCGCACACCATCTTTAATTTTTTGATCATCACTGCAAAAGAACTCACTTCACCCCTAATAAACGGCATATTTTTTCACCATTTAAATGACATTTAATCATAAAAATATATTTTATATAACCACTTTCTTTTTCGCCCACAGAGAAACTATCAGTATGAAGAAAGCGTTATATTTCTCTCATGACTTTGGTAGCGTATTATCACCCTTGACAGATTACACTCACCTTATGCAGATCAAAAAAGCCAGCCTAAACAGGCTGGCTATAAAGCATTTGGTTTTATTAACCGGGATACCTGAGTCTATCGGCAAAAAAGCTATTTCTTTGTCTCAACCCATTTTCCGTCTACATAAAATGCTGACCATCCAGTAGCCTTACCCTCTTTCTCTGAGGAAACATACTGTTGTTTGGTCTTACGGCTAAAGCGGACCAATGTTTTATTCCCATCGTTATCCGTTATCGGAGCATCAGCCAGATAACGCAGTTTCTCCGGCAACCGATCTTTGAAACGCAACAGCTCTTCGACCAATGGTGCCCGCGTCTCACGAGATTTCGGGAACGTATTGGCGGCCAGAAAAACACCCGCAGCACCATCACGTAGTACAAAATAAGCATCAGATTTTTCACAAGCCAATTCAGGTAGCGGTACAGGATCTTCCTTCGGAGGAGCAACCTCACCACTGCGCAAAATCTTGCGGGTATTACCGCAGCTCTCATTAGTACACGCCATATACTTACCAAAACGCCCCATCTTCAGGTGCATTTCCGAACCACACTTCTCACACTCCACCACTGGGCCGTCATAGCCTTTGAGACGAAACTCGCCGTTTTCTATTTCATAGCCATCACAGGATGGATTATTACCGCAGACATGCAGCTTACGCTGATTGTCGATCAGATAACTATCCATAGCAGTGCCACATTTCGGACAACGACGGCGAGCACGCAGTGCATTGGTTTCGGCTTCATCACCTTCCAGTATGTTCAGCACTTCGGCTTCTGGAATCAGGTTGATGGTGGTTTTGCAGCGTTCTTTCGGCGGTAGAGCGTAACCTGAGCACCCCAGAAAAACGCCCGTACTGGCGGTACGAATCCCCATCTTGCGACCACAAGTCGGGCAATCGATGCTGGTCAGCACCATCAGATTAGGCCGCATTCCCCCCGCTTCCGGTTCCTGCTCAGCGGTTTCCAGTTGCTGGCTGAACTCGGCGAAAAACTCGTCCAACACGGCTTTCCATGCCGCCTGATTGTTCGCGACCTGGTCTAAGCTACTCTCCATGCGAGCAGTAAAATCATAGCTCATCAGCTCGCGAAAATTATCTTCCAAGCGGTCAGTAACAATTTCCCCCATTTTTTCGGCATAGAAACGACGGTTTTCAACCCGTACATAACCACGATCCTGAATGGTGGAGATTATTGATGCATAAGTGGAAGGACGGCCAATGCCACGTTTTTCCAATTCCTTCACCAAAGACGCTTCACTGTAACGCGCAGATGGCTTAGTAAAGTGCTGGCTTGGTAACAGTTTTTCTAATGTCAGTGTTTCGCCCACCTCAACGGATGGCAATGTACGATCTTCATCACCTTTGCGTAACGCCGGAATCACTTTGGTCCAGCCATCAAAACGCAAAGTACGGCCTTTGGCACGGAGCTGGTAATCATCGGCTTTCACCACCAGCGTGGTGGAGTCGTACTGTGCAGGCGTCATCTGACAGGCCAAAAACTGACGCCAGATCAGCTGATACAATTTCTGGGCATCCGCTTCCATATCTTTCAGTTGTTCAGACAAAACCTTGACATCTGAAGGACGGATTGCTTCATGAGCTTCCTGCGAATTCTCTTTACTGCTGTAAAAATTAGGCGACTCAGGCAAATAACGCTGACCGAATTCGTCGCTGATATATCCGCGCACCATATTCAACGCATCCTGACTCAGGTTAGTCGAGTCAGTACGCATGTAGGTGATATAACCCGCTTCATATAAGCGCTGGGCCATCATCATGGTTTTCTTGACGCCGAAGCCCAAACGGGTACTGGCTGCCTGCTGAAGCGTCGATGTAATAAAAGGAGCGCCAGGCTTACTACTGGTCGGTTTATCTTCACGCTCAGCCACGACATAACGGGCTTTTTCCAACAAACTGACGGCTGACTGCGTCTGGACCTGATTGACTGGCTTAAACGGTTTTCCGTTATGGTGCGTTACCTGCATTTGCAGCATGACGTCATGGGCCGTTTGCATCTCGGCGTGAAGTTCCCAGTATTCTTCTGGGACAAACGCCTTTATTTCTCGCTCACGATCCACCACCAAACGCACAGCCACGGACTGCACACGCCCCGCCGATAACCCTCGGGCAATTTTCTTCCATAGCAAAGGCGATACCATGTAGCCTACGACCCGATCCATAAAGCGACGGGCCTGTTGGGCATTAACACGATCGATGTTCAACTCACCAGGGTTTTTAAATGCCTGCTGGATCGCATTTTTGGTGATTTCGTTGAACACCACACGACTGAACCGTTTCTCATCCCCACCGATTATTTCCCGCAGGTGCCACGCAATGGCTTCCCCTTCGCGGTCAAGGTCGGTAGCGAGATAAACATGGTCTGCTTGTTCTGCCAATGTCTTCAGCTCAGAGACGACCTTTTCCTTGCCCGGCAGGATTTCATAATTCGCATCCCAACCGTGATAAGGATCGACCCCCATTCGGTTGACCAGCGCCGATTTTTCATCTTTTTTGACGGCTTTTTTAGTTTTGCCGTTGGTTGAGTCCGAACTCTTCTTACTACCAGAGCCACTGGTTGGCAAATCGCGCACATGACCGACGCTGGATTTCACCACGTAGTCATTGCCTAGATATTTATTGATCGTTTTGGCTTTTGCCGGGGACTCAACTATGACGAGAGCTTTACCCATATTTATGGTTACCTACTGAATTCTTTAAAAAAGTAAAAATCTTCGCAGGCATCTATCGCTACTTTCAGCATCAGATGCTCAATTAGCCGCCTGTTACGGGAAAATCGTTCTGTTATCGTGGTATCAGGCCGGATATCGCCGTCTACCTTACCGCAACACTATGATCTATCTGTGGTATTCATTTACTACATTGTAGTCACAAACAAACGCAGGCAGCTATGGTGTAAAGAAATTATTCCGCTGACTATACAAAATCCCACACTCTACCTGATAAATAACGTCACGCAACCTAATTAGCATATCTCGCTCTTTTCACTGATGAAGAGAGTAAGCAGTATCAGCAGATTGTATGAAAAAATGTAGTCCAATTGCGGGAAAGTCACGTCAGGCAGTACAATGCCCTGAAGATTGTTGATGCAGGAGTATGAGCACATGTCCGATTTTATACACTCAAATGAAGAAAAAATATCGATCGATCGCCAGGCACTACTGACGGAAGCCAACATGCTGATAAAAAATCATGACGATTATCTGCATGGTATGGAGGCCAACGACGTGGAGCAGAAAAATGGCATACTGATTTTTCGCGGTGAGTATTTTCTCGACCAGGATGGACTACCGACACTGAAAACTACGGCCGTATTTAATATGTTTAAACATCTGGCTCATGTGCTGTCGGAGAAATATCACCTTGTAGACTAAAACAAAAAAATCCCGCCTGATATTGATAGCCCTTTGCAGAGTTGTCAGTTATCCAACTCTTGTGGGTCTTGCAAAACGGCGGGCCTTTTCAGTAACAATCGTTTCAGTTACAACCGCGGCTGGTTCCCTCGTTGCCACCAGCGCAACATCATTCTCTCTACCGTATCCCCGGTGCTGCCTGTCAATCGATCAATCAGGCGTTTACGACGGGTATAGCGCACGGCCAACACCTCATGTGTGGCAATTTCCGCAATCAGTAAATCGTCGCTGGTACCAATGGCATCAACCAATCCCAGATCTCTCGCCTGTGATCCAAACCAATGCTCCCCTGTCGCCACCGCATCAATATCCAGTGAAGGGCGCATTTGTTGAACAAACTGTTTGAACAACTGATGAGTTGCATTCAGCTCCTCGCGAAATTTCTCACGTCCTGCTTCCGTATTTTCGCCAAATAGCGTCAATGTCCGTTTATATTCTCCAGCCGTATGTAACTCGACATCAATGTCTTTGTTTTTCAACAGCCGGTTGAAATTAGGGATCTGTGCTACAACACCAATGGAACCCACAATAGCAAACGGAGCCGCAACAATGCGATCCGCCACGCAAGCCATCATATAGCCACCGCTGGCAGCCATTTTATCCACTGCCACGGTAAGACGGATCCCGCCCTGGCGTAAACGCTGTAACTGAGATGCAGCCAACCCATAACCGTGAACCACACCGCCAGGACTTTCAAGACGCAACAAGACCTCATCTTCCGTTCTGGCTACTGCCAGAATGGCGGAAACCTCTTCTCGCAGTGAACTGACTTCACCAGCATCCATACTGCCATTAAAATCAAGGACGTAAAGACAGGGTTTGAGCGCTTTCGTATCCCCCTTTTTAACGCGCTGTTTTTCCTGTTTAGCGGTTTCCTTTTTCTCTTTTTTATTTCTCTTCAACAACACCTTGCGTTCAGCATCGCTTATCGCAGCCGCTTGCATATCCCGCTGCATCTCGCGATATTGCTCACCCAGATTAACGACCTGTAGCTCACCTTTACGCTGGCGTTTACGTTGGGTCATACTGAATATCAACACCACCAGTACGCCAATTGCGACGACGATGGTCAGGATTTCTGCCAGGAATAAACCATACTGAGAAAGTAACTCCACAAATACCGCCTTCATTGACCAAATTATGAATATAATCTTGATTATTAACTAACTACAACATTGAGTACGTTGTACGCTGTCTCTATAACGTAACGTATGGCGCGACCAATGGCGATGATCTTCATTCTTAATCCATACATTCCGCTACTTTTTGTGACGCAGTTTGAGGTAAATCGCCGCAGTCTCATTGAAACCCCTTACTGTTTCAGGCATAAAAAAACATTATTGCCTTTCCTATTATCAGGTTGTTCACCTGAGTAAAGACAATAGACAACCTGAAAATCGGCATGCCACAGCCAAGGCAAGAGGATATTGCTGTGTATTACACACCCAAAAAAGACCTTTTAAAACGAAGAATTATATTAGTTACCGGTGCTGGAGACGGTATTGGACGAGAGGCTGCACTCACCTATGCTCGTTTTGGTGCTCACATGGTTTTGTTGGGCAGGACAGAAAGTAAGCTACATGATGTAAAACGACAGATTGAGCAAGAGTGTGGTACGTCGTCGTTGGTAATCCCCTGCGATATGCTGACAACCACTTCAGAACAATTTTTCTTGATAGCAGAACAGATGTCTCAGTCCATTCCTCAACTTGATGGTGTGCTGCATAATGCTGGTCTGCTAGGTGATATTGCTTTAATGGCGGATCAATCAGTGGAGCATTGGCACCAGGTAATGCACGTCAACGTCAACGCGACATTCATGCTTACCCAGGCGCTGTTACCGTTATTACTGAAGTCCCCGAGCGCCTCACTGGTATTCACCAGTTCAAGCGTAGGCCGTCAGGGACGTTCCGGCTGGGGAGCCTATGCAGTTTCGAAATTCGCTACTGAGGGAATGATGCAGGTACTGGCAGAAGAGTATCGCCACAAAAACCTGCGAGTGAACTGTATTAATCCCGGCGGCACTCGTACCGCTATGCGCGCAGCTGCTTTTCCGAATGAAGACCCGGACAAGCTCAAAACACCAGCGGATATTATGCCACTTTATCTTTATTTGATGGGTGATGACAGCCGACGTAAAACAGGAATGAGTTTTGACGCCCAACCCGGTAAAAAACCGGGGACCGTAGACTAATCGCGACATCCCACACCCTAAATAAGCACTGGGGAAACCCCGACATGAATGACGAACGACATCAGCAACGTCAGCAACGTTTGAAAGAAAAAGTCGATGCCCGCATTGCCACCGCGACCCAGTTACGCGGCATTATCATGGTATTTACTGGCAATGGGAAAGGAAAAACCACCGCAGCCTTTGGCACGGTAACTCGAGCTGTCGGACATGGACTGCAAGCAGGCGTGATTCAGTTTATCAAAGGAGAATGGCCCAATGGTGAAAAAAACCTGCTGCAACAGCATGGTGTCGAATTTCAGGTCATGTCTACTGGCTTTACCTGGGACACCCAGAACCGGCAAACCGACACCGAGGCGGCACATCTCGTGTGGCAACACGGAAAACGCATGCTGGCTGACCCGCAATTGGATTTAGTGGTACTGGATGAGCTGACATACATGATCAGCTACGATTATTTACCGCTGGATGAAGTGATTGAAGTACTGAATGCGCGACCTTCGCACCAGAGTGTGATTATCACCGGACGAGGCTGCCATCGTGATTTACTGAACCAGGCCGATACTGTGACCGAAATGCGCCCGGTGAAACATGCTTTTGATGCAGGAATCCAAGCTCAGCAAGGTATTGACTGGTAATCACACAAATAGCATCAGGATACTGTGCATTGCGCACGTATCCTGAAGCGTACTAACCGTTACGTTTAGGCGCGTTACGGCGTGTGGTACTCACTTGGCTATGTCGTTTCACGGCACGACGGATTTGATTGGCTTTGACACGCCGACGTTCACGTTCCACGGGCAGTTTGCTAACGGTTTCTGGTGTAAGTTTAACTAATTCACGCAAATAATTGACATCCGTGAGGTTCATTTCTGCCCAGCCACCACGGGGTAACCCTTTGGGTAGTTGGATATCACCGTAACGAACACGGATCAACCGGCTGACTTGTACGCCGACGGCTTCCCACAAACGACGTACTTCACGGTTACGTCCTTCGGTCAATGTCACGTTATACCATTGGTTTAATCCTTCACCACCCTGGTAGCGAATCTTGCGGAATGATGCCGGGCCATCATCCAACTGTACGCCCTTGCTGAGTTGTTTGATTTTTTCATCATTGACCTCACCAAACACACGTACAGCGTACTCCCTTTCTACTTCCTGGCTGGGATGCATTAATCGGTTTGCCAGTTCACCATCCGTAGTAAACAACAGTAATCCAGACGTATTAACATCAAGACGACCTACTGCTACCCAACGAGAACCTTGGATTTTTGGTAAACGGTCAAACACGGTAGGACGACCATCTGGATCGCTGCGGGTGCAAAGTTCGCCTTCCGGTTTGTAATACATCAGCACGCGGCATACTGTTTGCTCGGTATCCCGAACAACAACCACATGACCATCAATACGGATTTTTGTCGCGTTAGTGACCTCAACACGATCGCCCAGCGTGGCAATTTTACCATCAACGCTAATTCGTCCCTGCTGGATCATACTTTCAATTTCACGGCGCGAACCATGACCTGCGCGCGCCATCACTTTCTGTAGCTTTTCGCTCATCGAGCAACCTCTAAGTGTCGCCTTCCCAGGCGTCGGGGGGATGGATCTGTTACCAGCTGTAGCGGTAACTCATGGAAAAATAATGAGTTATAAAAAATAATGGCGCGATTATACAGAGATTCGCGCCATTTGTATGCCAAATGTTAGACCCAGTGAAGGGAAATCCACCATCATCTATAAAAAAGGTGTGACATCTCCGGTACCTTCCCGAACGACCTGCGGCGACGTGTCGGTCAAATCAATCACGGTGGTCGGTTGTTGCCCCAAAGAACCACCATGAATAACCAGATCCACTCGTTTTCCCAAACGTTCCTGTATCTCCTCCGGATCTGACTCCGCAAAATCATTGCCCGGCAAGATTAATGTCGTGGACATCAGCGGTTCGTTCAGCGCTTCCAACAGTGCCAATGCTATTGGGTTAGAAGGAACTCGCAGGCCGATGGTTTTACGTTTTTCATTCATCAGACGGCGCGGAACTTCTTTTGTTGCTTTCAGGATAAAGGTGTAATTCCCAGGGGTATTGTTTTTTATCAGACGAAATGCCGTATTATCGACATAAGCATAGGTGGATAATTCGGACAGATCGCGACACACCAGTGTGAAATTATGATTATTGTCCACGTTGCGTATACGACAAATCTGTTCCATCGCGGATTTATCTTCCAGCATACATCCCAGTGCATAGCCAGAATCCGTAGGGTAGACAATAACCCCCCCTTATGCAGCACTTCCACCGTCTGATTAATTAGTCGTAATTGAGGGTTCTGTGGGTGAATATAGAAAAACTGACTCATACTACCTTATGCCTCCCAAAACACAGCGCACCAGTCTTTTACTCATCAGCAACCCGCTGATCTGATCGCGCCAGATACTCACCGTTGCGTCAGCGCCGCATGCTGCCACACTGGCTCAACATCGCCAGGTAACCATAACTTACGGCCTAACTCAATCCAGGCACAGGGTTGATGAAAATCTGAACCCTGAGATCCCAGCAAACGATATTCCCGCGCATAACGCGCCAACTGCAAACGCTCATCAGGTGCCTGCTGGCACTGCGCCACTTCCATTGCATCACCACCACAATCAGTGAAATGGCGCAGTAGCCGTTTCAACCACTTAGCCGTTAAATCATAGCGTCCAGGGTGAGCCAGCACTGCAACACCTCCTGATTGGTGTATTGCGTCTATAGCCTGTTGTATTGTACACCACTGTGATGGAACATAACCGGTTTTCCCTTTTGCCAGATACTTCTTAAAGACCTGACTGATATTCTCCGCACGCCCTTGTTCTACCAGATAGCGGGCAAAGTGCCCACGGGTTATCGTGCCGCCAGCGGCCAGTCGGGCGGCACCAGCGAACGCGTCAGGAATTTGTGCCTTTTCCAGCCGCAAGCCGATATGCTCCGCCCGTTGCAAGCGGTAGTCGGACTGTTGCTGCAACAGGTTTACCAGTGCCGGATGACTGCAATCCTGCCCCAGCCCAACAATATGAATTTCATGGTTTTCCCACAATGTTGAAATTTCAACACCGGCAATCAATCGCAGCGGCAAAGAACACTGGCGAATAGCGGTCTGTGCCTCATCCAGTGCAGCCGTCGTATCATGGTCGGTAATAGCCAGCACTCCGACCCGCATCTCAACGGCGCGCTGAACTAATTCTGTTGGCGTTAGTAGTCCGTCGGATGCTGTCGTATGGCTATGCAAATCATAAAGTGGAAAAGAGGAAAGTATTGAAGACGCTTCTGGCACAGTGCTTATTTATCCAGTCAGGAGTGAAGACTTGACGGCATCATGCCATTAACAAGGGGAAAAGGATAAGAAAGAATCGGATTTTCTGACTATAGGTACTCTGTGTGAAACACCTTAAAAATAACCTGAATTTTTTATTGACTTATTTACTCCGTTCCAGTTAACTAGTACACAAGTTCAGCAAAACGCAAGGGATAGGATAATGGCAATGCTGTTTAAAAAGAAAAATGCAGGTTGGTGGCGCTCTTCCCTTTCGCGGGCGGAGTAATCACGCATAGCTGTTATCAGAACATGCAGATATCCCAAAGCCCGCTCATCAGCGGGTTTTTTTATGGGCAAAACAAGAGTAAAGATAATGCAGACAACACAATCCGAACTTGAACTCCTGAGTACTGAGGCAACTTACCACAACAATCCCAGTGCGATGTTTCATCAACTCTGTGGTGCCAGGCCTGCCACACTATTGCTGGAATCAGCTGAAATTGATAGTAAGCAAAACCTGAAGAGTCTGTTGATCGTTGACAGTGCATTGCGCATTACCGCACTGGGTCCCCAGGTTTTCATACAAGCGCTAACCGCTAACGGCGCTTCATTGCTACCATTACTGGATCATGCCTTTCCGCCCAGTGTGATCATTGAAGCGCGTCCCAATGGTCGAGAACTGACTTTTCCTGCTACAGACATGATACAGGATGAGGATGCACGTCTGTGTTCCCTTTCCGTATTTGATGCCCTTCGTCAGTTACTGACACTAGTAAAATGTCCCCCCAACGAGCGTGAAGCCATGTTTCTAGGTGGACTGTTTGCCTACGATCTGGTAGCCGGATTTGAGGCATTACCACCGCTGGGACAACAACAGCGTTGCCCGGACTACTGTTTTTATCTGGCTGAAACCTTGGTGATTGTTGATCACCAACAACAAGTCACTCACATTCAGGCCAGCCTGTTTACGTCAGACGGTGCCGAACGTCAGCGTTTGCAGCAACGACTGAAACAGTTACAGCATCAGTTGCTTCAACCCGCCCCGCCTCTGCCTTGTCAGTTCGTTGAGAGTATGACTCTGAGCTGTAATCAAAGTGATGAAGACTATGGTGAAGTAGTCAGTCAGATGCAACAGGCTATCCGCATCGGGGAAATTTTTCAGGTCGTTCCCTCCCGACGTTTTTCTCTGCCCTGTCCTTCCCCGCTGTCTGCTTATCAAACGCTGAAGGATAACAATCCCAGTCCGTATATGTTCTACATGCAGGACCAGGATTTCACCCTGTTTGGCGCTTCACCGGAAAGCTCCCTGAAATACTCAGCTGATAACCGTCAGATTGAAATTTATCCAATTGCCGGCACCCGCCCCCGAGGACGCCATGCGGATGGTTCCCTGGACCGCGATCTGGACAGCCGTATCGAGCTGGAAATGCGTACCGATCATAAAGAGCTGGCAGAGCATTTGATGCTAGTGGATCTGGCACGCAACGATCTGGCGCGCATCTGCGAGCCGGGTAGCCGTTACGTGGCCGATTTGACCAAAGTTGACCGGTATTCATTCGTGATGCATCTCGTTTCCCGCGTAGTCGGCACGTTACGAGCCGATCTGGATGTACTACATGCCTATCGCGCCTGCATGAATATGGGTACGTTGAGCGGGGCCCCCAAAGTACGCGCCATGCAGCTGATTGCCAATAGCGAAAAGAACCGGCGAGGCAGCTATGGCGGCGCCGTCGGGTATTTTACCGCACACGGCGATCTGGATACCTGCATCGTCATTCGTTCCGCCTATGTGGAAGATGGCATAGCCACGGTTCAGGCTGGCGCCGGTATCGTGCTGGATTCCGATCCCCAGTCTGAAGCCGATGAAACCCGTAACAAGGCCCGTGCTGTTTTACGCGCCATTGCCAGCGCCCACCACGCCAAGGAGGTGTTCTAATGGCGGATATCCTATTGCTCGATAACATCGACTCGTTCACGTACAACCTGGTCGATCAACTGCGGGCCAGCAAACATCATGTTGTGGTTTATCGTAATCAACTCCCCACCAGCGTGATAATCGAGCGTCTGCAACAAATGGAAAACGCGGTTCTGATTCTGTCTCCCGGTCCCGGCACGCCCGCTCAGGCCGGCTGTATGCCCGAGCTGTTGCAGCAATTACGTGGACGATTGCCAATCGTTGGTATTTGTCTTGGGCATCAAGCCATTGTCGAAGCCTACGGCGGTCATGTTGGTCAGGCCGGGGAAATCCTGCATGGCAAAGCCTCTTCTATCGAACATGACGGACAGGACATGTTTAACGGCCTGCCAAACCCCTTACCAGTAGCGCGCTATCACTCATTGGTGGGCAGTAACATTCCCGACGAACTTACTGTCAATGCCCGCTTTAACGATATGGTGATGGCGGTTCGTCACGATGAACATCGGGTCTGTGGTTTTCAATTCCATCCTGAATCCATACTGACCACCCACGGTGCACGGTTGTTGAATCAAACCCTGGAATGGGCACTGGCATAGCCAAGGAAAAAATCATGAAAAGTATTCTCGAAAAACTCTATTGTGCAGAAACGCTCAGCCGCCAGGAAAGTCACCAGTTATTCAGTGCCATTGTCCGGGGTGAACTGGAGCCGACCCAATTGGCCGCCGCGCTGATTAGCATGAAAGTACGTGGTGAACATCCAGACGAAATCGCCGGGGCTGCCGCCGCACTACTGGAAGATGCTCAACCGTTTCCACGCCCCGACTATCTGTTTGCCGATATCGTTGGTACCGGTGGCGACGGCACCAGCAGCATTAATATTTCCACAGCCAGCGCATTTGTCGCGGCCAGTTGCGGAGTGAAAGTGGCTAAGCATGGTAATCGCAGCGTATCCAGCCGTTCCGGCTCTTCCGACCTGCTGTCAGCATTTGGTATTCGTTTGGATATGTCGGCACAGACATCCCGTCAGGCACTAGATGAACTTGGGGTATGTTTCCTGTTTGCTCCGCAATATCACACCGGGTTTCGTCATGCAATGCCGGTTCGGCAGCAGTTGAAAACTCGCACGGTATTCAACGTACTGGGGCCGTTAATCAACCCGGCACATCCACCACTGGCGTTGATCGGCGTTTACAGCCCGGAATTGGTTCGTCCTATTGCTGAAACACTGAAAGTATTGGGTTATCAGCGCGCCGCAGTAGTGCATGGCGGTGGTATGGATGAAGTGGCCATTCATGCTCCTACTCAGGTAGCCGAGCTACGTGACGGTAATATAGAAGTGTATGAGTTGACTCACCACGATTTTGGACTGGACAGTTTTCCGCTGGCGGCGTTGCAGGGCGGCACCCCCGAAGAAAACCGTGATATTCTGGCACGGCTGCTACAAGGTCACGGTGAGCGTGCCCATGAAGCTGCGGTCGCCGCCAACGTCGCGTTGCTGTTGAAACTGTTTGGACAGGAAGATCTGCGACAAAACGCGCAACAGGCACTGGAAATGATACATAGCGGGCAGGCATATCAACGCGTTGTTGCCTTAGCCGCCAGAGGATAATGATGTGATGCAAGATACCGTATTAACTAAAATTGTACGCGACAAGGCGTTGTGGATCGAGGAACGCCGACAACAGCAGCCATTGGCAGATTTTCAGCACCTGGTGAAACCCAGCCAGTGCAGCTTTTATCAGTCATTGAAACACGCTCACCCGGCGTTCATCCTTGAATGCAAAAAAGCGTCCCCGTCAAAAGGGTTGATTCGTACCGATTTTGATCCGGTGGCGATAGCCCAGGTTTATCAGGATTACGCGTCGGCAATTTCCGTATTAACAGATGAAAAATACTTTCAGGGCAATTTCGAATTTTTAGCCCAAGTCAGCGCAACAGTCCCACAACCGGTACTGTGCAAAGACTTTATTATCGACCCTTATCAAATCTATCTGGCCCGGCACTATCAGGCGGACGCTATCCTGCTGATGCTCTCTGTTCTGGATGATGCACAGTATCGGCAATTGGCCGCGGTGGCGCATAGCCTGAACATGGGCGTATTAACGGAAGCCAGTAATGAGAACGAATTACAACGCGCTATTCATCTTGACGCGCAAGTTGTCGGGATTAATAACCGGGACTTACGTGATCTCTCCATCGATCTGAACCGGACCCGCACGCTGGCACCACGTTTACCCGCCAGCGTTACTGTGATTAGCGAATCAGGCATCAGCCGCTTTGCAGACATTCAGGCGCTCAGCCCATTTGCTGACGGTTTTCTGATTGGCAGTTCCCTGATGTCTGAGCCGGATCTTGCCTTGGCCGTACGCCGAGTCATTCTGGGAGAAAATAAAGTCTGCGGGCTGACTCGGCCCGAAGATGCCGCCGCCGCTTATCAGGCGGGTGCTGTTTATGGTGGGCTGATTTTTGTCGAGTCATCTTCCCGATATATCTCCGTCGCTCAGGCTGAAACCATCATCACGGGTGCGGCGCTGCGTTATGTCGGTGTATTTCGTGATGCAGCGATTGCCGATATCGTCACAACAGCAGAGAAACTTAATCTGGCTGCGGTTCAATTGCATGGACATGAAAATCAACACACCATTGACGCATTACGCCAACAACTTCCGACACAATGCAAAATCTGGAAGGCACTGAGTGTGGAGACCACACTACCGGATCTTGAACTGGAAAACATCGATCGCATCGTGCTGGATAATACTCAGGGTGGCAGTGGTAAGACGTTTGACTGGTCCTTGCTGCAAGGACACACACTAAATCATGTGTTACTGGCTGGTGGATTGAGCACAGAAAATACAGCCCAGGCCGCTACGTTCGGTTGTGCCGGTCTGGATTTTAATTCCGGCGTGGAAAGCCAACCGGGTATCAAGGATCCACAGAAAATCGCGGCGGTGTTTAACATCCTGCGCACTGCGCAGCAACATCGCGCCCCATTGAATCAAATAAAGACAGGCTTATTATGACGTTACTTAATCCTTATTTTGGTGAGTTTGGCGGACAATACGTACCACAAATACTAATGCCAGCGTTGCGCCAGCTTGAAGATGCATTCGTCAATGCACAGCGTGATCCTGAATTTCAGGCCGAGTTTACCGACCTGTTGAAAAACTACGCCGGGCGCCCCACGGCGCTGACCTTATGTAAAAATCTGACGGCGGGAACCCGCACCAAACTTTACCTGAAACGGGAAGACCTCCTGCACGGTGGCGCGCACAAAACCAACCAGGTTCTGGGACAGGCATTACTTGCCCTGCGTATGGGGAAAACAGAGATTATCGCTGAAACCGGTGCGGGTCAGCACGGAGTGGCAACGGCGTTAGCCTGTGCGCTTCTTGGGCTAAAATGCCGTATTTATATGGGAGCGAAAGATGTAGAGCGCCAGTCGCCAAACGTATTCCGTATGCGACTGATGGGCGCGGAAGTCATCCCGGTACACAGTGGTTCCGCTACACTGAAAGACGCCTGCAATGAGGCACTGCGAGATTGGTCTGGCAGTTATGAACAAGCACATTATCTATTGGGAACAGCTGCCGGTCCGCATCCCTATCCCACGATTGTTCGAGAATTTCAGCGGATGATCGGCGAAGAAACCAAGGCGCAAATGCTCGAAAGAGAAGGTCGCCTGCCAGACGCCGTACTCGCGTGTGTCGGGGGGGCTCCAACGCCATTGGCATGTTTGCCGACTTTATTGACGAACCAACGGTTCGCCTGATTGGTGTTGAACCTGCAGGGTTGGGCATTGAAACCGGACAACATGGCGCCCCGCTGAAACATGGTCGGGTCGGTATCTACTTTGGTATGAAATCACCGATGATGCAAACGGCTGATGGGCAGATTGAAGAGTCCTATTCACTTTCTGCCGGACTAGATTTCCCATCAGTGGGACCACAGCATGCCTATCTCAATAGCATTGGTCGGGCGGATTACGTTTCAATAACCGATGATGAAGCATTGGATGCCTTTAAGGAATTGTCCCGCCATGAAGGGATAATTCCAGCGTTGGAGTCTTCTCACGCATTGGCCTACGCGCTAAAAATGATTAAAGCAGAGCCGGAGAAAGAACAAATCCTGGTCGTTAACCTTTCCGGTCGTGGGGACAAAGACATTTTTACAGTTCACGATATTCTGAAAGCTCGGGGAGAAATATGATGGAACGTTACCATGCCTTGTTTAGTCGATTGGCAGAAAAGAAGGAAGGTGCTTTTGTACCTTTTGTGACACTCGGTGATCCTTCCCCTGAACTATCACTGCAAATTATTGATACGCTGGTTGCTTCGGGGGCCGACGCGCTGGAATTAGGCATTCCGTTTTCCGATCCGCTGGCGGATGGCCCAACGATACAGAATGCGACCTTGCGAGCCTTCGCAGCCGGAGTAACGCCTGAACATTGTTTTGAAATGCTCACCGTTATCCGGCAGAAATACCCTGAATTGCCAATTGGATTACTGATGTATGCCAATCTGGTGTTCAGCAATGGTATCGACGCATTTTACCAGCGCTGCGCCCAGGTTGGCGTCGATTCTGTACTGGTCGCGGATGTTCCTCTGGAAGAGTCAGCACCATTCCGTACTGCGGCGCAGCGTCACAGCATTGCGCCTATCTTCATCTGCCCACCCAATGCAGATGATGAACTGCTACGTGAAATTGCATCTCACGGGCGTGGCTATACTTATTTGCTGTCCCGTGCCGGGGTGACTGGGACGGAAACCCGGGCTCAATTACCGCTGCACCACCTGTTGGCCAAGCTGCATGAATACCACGCCGCACCGCCGCTACAAGGATTTGGAATTTCCGATCCCACTCAGGTCGAGCTGGTTTTAAAAGCGGGTGCCGCTGGCGCCATTTCGGGTTCTGCCATTGTGAAAATTATTGAACAATACCAGAAGCAGCCAAAAGAAATGTTGAAACAACTAAGTGAATTTGTCCGTAACATGAAAGCGGCAACCCGCCCTTCACGCTAAAAGCGTCTCATTGTGTAATGAGTAATAATCAACTCATTCATCTGACATCATGCAGGAAATAAATACCTGACAGGATGAGATAAAAAAGCGGCGGGATAACTATTCCGCCGCTTTTATTTCACATAAAGTACCCTTTCGTCGTTAGTTTATTGTGAAATAAATTCAGTTAACAAGCCATACAATAACTAAGCGAAGGCTACCGCTTTTTCATCATATATTGATATCAACTCAGAACTTGTAACCTACGGCAAACATAAATAACCAGGGATCAAGACGAGTGCTGACAGTTTGATCTTGACCGCTCGCCTTGAATTTCACATCAGTGCTAATATCCATCCACCAGAGAGACATATTCAGTAACCAGTTTTTATTCAGGTTATAATCCAACCCGGCTTGGGCGGCTATCCCCCAGGAGTCAGTGAAACTTAAATCACTTAAACCTGCGTTTGTACCCGTATCATTGAATTTTTCATCAAAGAAGGTTGTATAGTTCACACCAACCCCTAAATAAGGGCGCAGCTTGTCTTCTTTTTGTCCAAAATAATACTGAGCCATTAATGTAGGGGGCAGATGTTTCACTTCCGCAATTGTACCAAGACCATTTAAGCCTACTTTATGCTGGAACGGCGTAGCTGCCAGTAACTCCACGCCAATATTATCAGTTGCCATATAAGTGAACGTTAATCCCAATTGAGTATTGTTATCAACGTTAAAAGACCCTAGTGACCCCAGCACATTATCTGAACCTTCATTAGGACGTAAGATAGCCGTACCTGCACGAACAATGATATCACCCGCTTGATTAGCCTGTGCAAAAGCTGGCATTAACGCTGCTGCCATTAATAATAAAGACGCCTTTTTCATTACCCACCCCTTTTGTATGGTTTAAAGTCGAGCGCAATATACCCCCGGGTAAGTATTCTTGTTTTAATCCAGATCACATCTCGACATGTTTCTTGGTAAATTTTTACACACATCAATTTTCTCTAAGTCATTAAAAATACAAGACTTGATCTAAATCAAAAATCGACCTTAAGGCATAAAAACGGCATTGAAATAAAAACTGTCACAGGATTCATTTAGGCGTAAATTTCTTCTACTGCGCATGATTCAATACTGACGAAAGTCGGCGGGATAATCAGAATGAGTGAATACATCAGCCCCTGTATGCAATGCGGTGCTTGCTGTAGTTATTTTCGCGTTTCTTTCTATTGGGCCGAAGCTGATGACGGTGTGGGCGCCGTTCCTGTCTCGCTAACGGAACCTATATCTCCTTTTCTGCGTTGCATGCAGGGAACAAACCGTAAATCGCCTCGTTGTTGTGCATTAGACGGTGAAATTGGTATTGCGGTCCGGTGCCGAATTTACGCCAATCGACCTTCCACTTGTCACGAATTTTCTCCATCAGGAGAAAATAGCCAGATAAATGAAGCTTGCGATCGTGCCCGCGCCTATTACGGGCTTCCTGCACTTATCGCAACCAGAGTGATTAAACCTAAGGATTGAAGTCCGGAACAAAAAGAAACAGATAATCGTGATTACTGTCGGGGTGCCACTGTCTAGCGTAACGAGTTACAATCAGCCACCAAGTTAGATTGATAACCTTTTGCCAAGGAGTTTTCATGCCTATCACGGCCAGTACGTTGTACCGTGACACGATGTATTTTGCGCGTAACCAGTTTGCCAGCATCCTGATGCTGGCACTGTCGGCAGCGTTGATTACTGTCGTTATCAACCATGTTTTTACACCAGATAGCGACCAACTACAGCTACTGAACAGCGACAGCCTTAACCTCTCTTCTGTCAACCAGCCGGGATTGAGCGAGCTCATTCAGCAAATGACGCCAGAACAACAACTCGTCTTGTTAAAAGCATCAGCGGCAGGGACATTCGCATCACTTGTCGGTAATGCACTGCTTACGGGTGGAGTACTGATGTTGATCCAGATGGTATCCGCAGGTGCCCGCACCAGCGCCTTGCGAGCAATCGGCGCGGCGGCACCATTATTGCCAAAATTGTTACTACTGCTCCTGATATGCACCTTGCTTATCCAGATCGGTGTATTGCTGGTAATCGTACCGGGCATATTATTGGCAATTGCATTAAGTTTATCGCCCATTATAGCCATTAGTGAAAAGCGTGGGATTCTCTTCTCCATGCGCGCCAGTAGCAAACTGGCCTTTGCCAATTTACGGATTACCGCACCGGCAGTTATGTTATGGCTTATCGTCAAAGTTATTCTTTTACTATTGGTTGCTAAAATGCCGATGGTTTCACCTACTGCATTGGCAGTGATAATAAATGGTGCCAGCAACTTTATTTCCGCGCTGTTACTGATTTATCTGTTCCGTCTGTATATGCTCTTACGCGCCTGATATCCGAGGTGCTACTATTCAAGTGGCACCAGCCTCTGGCTTTACCGGTGGTGATGTGACAGTATGACTTCCGATAGAGCCATAAAATGGTCTATCGCCAATACAAGGTTAAGCGACGGATTACCACAATGAAGCAACTTCTTGATTTTATTCCCCTTATCGTTTTCTTTACTTTTTATAAGCTTTACGACATCTATGTTGCCTCCGGTGCATTGATCGCCGCTACGGCCGCATCACTGCTCATCAGCTGGTTTATCTATCGCAAAATTGAAAAAATGATGCTGATTACCTTCGTTATGGTTGTCATATTTGGTTCCCTGACGCTGATATTTCATAACGACCAGTTCATAAAATGGAAAGTCACTTTTATTTATACCCTGTTTGCAGCTGTGTTATTAGTAAGCCAGTTTGTCATGAAGAGACCTATTATCCAGCAGATGCTAGGTAAGGACATCACTCTGCCACAGCAGATATGGGCAAAACTTAACGTCTCATGGGCGCTCTTTTTCATTATCTGCGGCCTGGCAAATATTTATATTGCCTTCTGGATGCCGCAAAGTGTTTGGGTTAATTTCAAGGTGTTTGGATTAACCGGTCTTACGCTGGTATTTACCTTACTGTGTGGGCTCTACATTTATCGCCATCTATCGATTGAACCGGGAAAACCGGAACATGATGAACGCGATACCTAATTTGACGCTTAAACACGCATTCATATTACTCACACTTTTTAGTTGATACTACGATGAACAAACAAGACGTAATACTACCCCATGGTGAATTGGTACTCCGAACACTGGCGATGCCTGCGGATACCAATGCTAACGGTGATATTTTTGGTGGCTGGTTAATGTCCCAGATGGATATTGGCGGTGCGATTCTGGCTAAGGAAATCGCAGAAGGCCGGGTAGTTACCGTCCGTGTAGACGGTATGACCTTTCTCAAATCAGTAGCTGTCGGCGACGTAGTTTGCTGTTATGCCCTTTGTACCCGAACTGGTCGCAGTTCAATCACCATTAATGTAGAAGTGTGGGTGAAGAAAGTCTCTTCCGCACCCATTGGACAACGTTATCGAGCCACCGAGGCACTGTTTACCTATGTAGCGGTTGACGATGACGGAAGGCCACGGGAATTACCCTCTGGAAAGGGCCATTTTGCGCTGGATCAGGGATGATACCCCAGAATGGCGCTATCTTGATGATAGCGCCTAATCTCCCGATATTGAGACAATCACTCCATCGCCGCCCCACCATTAATTTTGAACATAATGGTCACCACCAAATCCTTGGCTGGCTTATTCTCTTCATAACGCCATTTACGCATCGCTTGTTTGATATCACGCTCAAACATATTTTTAGGCTCAGCCGATAACACGCGCACATTATCCACTCTGCCGGATGCGTTAACGTCAAACTGCAACTTAACCCGCCCTTCAATGCGCAAAGCAAAAGCACGCGCCGGATATTCCGGTTGAGCACGGCTGAGAGGCCGAGGACCGGACGATGGCACGTTAACGGTCGGAGACTGTCTAACTGGCGCCTTGTTTGCCGACAGTAATGGTTCATCACTGGTGAGGTGTGACGGTGGCTGTTTTTCTACAGCGCGCTGGCGAATAGGCGGCTTGGATGGTTTGATTTTCTTCACCGGTCTTGGTTTTGGTTTTGGCTTGGGCTCAGGCAATGGAACCGGAACCGGCTCAGGTACGGGTTTTGGCTGTAGTTCAGGTTCATGCATTGGCTCTGAAGGTGAAGTTTCTTTGGGCCGTGACGCCGGAGTAGCCTCCAGGACAGCGGGATTAACCATCACCACATTGATGGGTTGCGATTCCGTCGGTAAGGTTATTGTGGGACTATTCAGGGATGCGTACAGCAGTCCGGCAATCAATAGACAATGAAAGCCAACTGAAAGAATGAAAGGCCATGAGAATCGGCTAGCAAGGAAAAACTTTTTTTGCGGCATAGTATTACATTGTCCTCTTAGGACTCCGATTTTAAATGCAAATAGCAATCATATTCAATAGCATTGAGGCACATTGTTAAAAACCGGTGATTAAGATGGATATTCAGCTACAGCGTCAATCAGTTTCCCTTTTACAGACATTCCCTATGCTAGAATCTCCGTTCTGAAATGTTATCTCAAAACATCTCCCGCTATCACTCGGCATAGCGATGACTACTGAGGGTTACTTTAATGCTTTATCTTATTTACGCTACTGACACACCCGACTCCTTAGCGCAACGTCTGGCTGCCCGACCAGATCATCTGGCCCGACTGCAAACACTGCGAGATCAGGGACGTCTTTTAACCGCTGGGCCGCTCCCCGCCGTTGACAGTGAGGAGCCCGGCACAGCAGGTTTTACCGGTTCAGTTATCATCGCTGAATTTGACTCCCTGCATGAGGCCGAATTCTGGGCAGAGGCCGATCCTTACGCCGCAGCTGGCGTCTATAGCAGCGTCACGGTGAAACCGTTCAAGAAAGTTTTTTAATTCTAAAATGATGGAGATCAATAGCAGTATCAATAAGTCAGATCTCCATTCCTTCGACTATTATCTGAAATATTTTAGTCATTTAACGATGATATTTTGACGACTCTTAATCTGTAGAGAGTCAAAATATATGTTAATGTCCACGACATCACAAACCAGGAAATGGCGCAGGCTCCATCGATATCGGCTGAGTTTCCTTTCCGGTTTGTTGTTGATTATCGGGTTATTCTCTTTACTGCAAATTTTTTCAGTCGGGATCATCACAAAAACCATGACTCAGGTGCGACTAGATAGCGCAGCCAATGAAACATTACGACAGCAACAAGCATTAATGGATCAATCCCGCATGGAGATCATGAATGCCAGTGACAAACTGAATCGCGCAGGCATCTATTTGATGGTTGATAAAGAAACAGGCTCTGTCGGCAGTTGGCACAGCCTGATGAATGAGGCAGAAACGTCTTTACAACAAGCCGAGAAACATTATCAACAACTCAATACCCGCACCGCCGCACAGAAAAATCCAGCCTTTGCCGCATTGAAAGTCAGTTACCAACAACTCTATGCCGGTCTACGAGAAGTGGCGGAAAGCATTAAAAAAAGCAATCAGATTGATATTTTCTTCTCCGTCCCTATTCAGGCTTACCAAAACGACTTCACAAAAAAGTACTCTCGTTATCTACAGGACAATGACACTCAACAGAAGCAACACAGTCAGAAATTACTTAACAATCTGGATGAAGCGCATACCATTTTCATCATCGTGCTGGGGTTATTAATGATAGTATCCGCCATGGTATGGGCAGGCGTGAATAAAACCATTATTCGCCCCTTGAAGCGTATTACCGATCATTTGCAATTAATTGCCGCAGGTGATCTCTCTCATACTATAAAAACTGAAAAACGCGCCACCCGTGAAATATCCCAATTAAATGACAGTGTGATCCAAATGCAAAGCGGATTGGTTGACCTGATAAATCAGGTTCGCCAAGGCATCGAAAATATGGCGGTACAGCTTGATCATGTCACCAATGATAACCAGACGCTATCGACTCAAGCTAACCGTCAGTCACTGGAGCTGAAAGCCACCACTGAGCATATTATCCAACTCAGTCAGCATTTGGAGCAAAATTCACATCATACTCAGCAGGCCAGTCACCATGCAGAAGAAGCGAGCCACATCGCTGAGCGTGGCGAAGACATGATGAATGATGTCAAAAGCGCCATGTTGAATATTTCCGGGCGCACCAAGGAGATGACGGAAGTTATCAGTATGATTGAAAATGTTGCGTTTCAGACGCACATTTTGTCGTTGAACGCCGCCATTGAAGCTGCCCGCGCCGGTGATATGGGGCGGGGATTCTCCGTTGTTGCGCGAGAAGTGGGAACACTAGCGGCACAGAGTAGCAACTCTGCACAAAATATTAATGTCCTGATTCGTGAATCCGATGACAGTGTAACCACCGGTGCACAATTGGTAACCCGTTTGAATGACAGTTTGCAGGAGATCATTCGGGCAGCGAAAGAGACATGCACATTCCTGAACGACATCGCCACTATTTCACTGCAACAAAACCAGAGTATCCACGAAGTCACCAACCGAATCAGTACGCTTAATGATACGGTCCGGCAAAATGCCGGACAGGTAGCGGCGTCGGCTCAAACTTGCACATCATTACTGGAACAAGCGGAACAACTAACCGCCTCGGTCTCTCTGTTTTCATTACCCCGACCGGCTGATCCCGCGTCGCGGGATGCCGTCGCAGCAGTATCAATGATACCGGTGTTATCCTAGCGTCAGGACACCACCAACATTTCTATTCGGGACGATAGCTCTGCGCCAAGGATGGTGCAACATCAAACAGAGCGCATCAGACGGTATCGGTTTTCTACCATTCATACGCTACCGCATACAGTAAAGCTCGGCGCTGGTGTTTCTGCTGTAGGTAACGAGCATAGCGAATATGACAATAGCTGCGAGACTGGGCTTCAAGCCAACGGCTGCGGCGGCGTTGTATCTGACGCTGCATTCTCCAGCGACTGACTTCATTCCGACTGCGTTTCATAGCATGACTCTTTTTATCAAGTGATGATTTTTTTCGGGGAACGTGCGGCGCACATTATAGTCTCTTCAATTAATGCGCCAAGCCCTGTTTGAAATTTAGTGTGGTGTAATGCGCTATTTTATTCAGACTAAAGGAATTTCCCCTTTACGCAAACTATGCGTACACTCTGAAGACATACACTTGCCAAAAGGAATGATGTCTCTTAATCATGACAACATTTTATACCATGCTTAGTGGAGTAATTGTTTTCGGTTACTGGCTACTGATTGCAGGTGTCACGCTGCGGATTCTGATGAAACGGCGTGCAGTTCCCTCAGCCATGGCCTGGCTGCTGGTGATTTATATTCTTCCACTGGTAGGTATTGTGGCCTATCTATCTTTTGGTGAACTCCATTTAGGAAAGCGTCGGGCCGAACGAGCGAGCAAAATGTGGCCGTCAACCGCAAAATGGCTGCGTGAGCTCAAAGAATATCACCATATATTTGCGACTGAAAACAGTGTGGTTGCCAGCGCACTGTTTCAACTTTGCGAACACCGTCAGGGTATCGGCAGCGTAAAAGGGAATCAACTTCAGTTGCTAACCTCGTTCGACGACACAATCAAGTCACTGGTTCGCGATATTGAACTGGCTCGTAGCAATATTGAGATCGTATTTTACATCTGGCAACAGGGCGGATTGGTAGAACAAGTGACACAGTCACTTATAGCGGCGGCACAACGTGGTGTTCACTGTCGAATTTTGTTGGATTCAGCGGGTAGTGTGCAGTTTTTTCACAGTACCTATCCTGATGAGATGCGAGCTGCCGGTATCGAGGTGGTACAGGCGCTAAAAGTCAACATTCTGCGTGCTTTCCTGCGCCGCATGGATTTACGCCAGCACCGCAAAGTCATTTTGATTGATAATCGCATTGCTTATACCGGTAGTATGAATATGGTCGATCCACGCTACTTCAAGCAAGATTCAGGGGTTGGTCAGTGGGTTGATTTAATGGCGCGCGCAGAAGGTCCGGTTACTACCACCATGGGGGTCATTTACAGTTGTGACTGGGAGATGGAAACCGGAAAACGCCTGCTGCCACCGCCACCGGACACCAACATTATGCCGTTTGAACAAGAAAGTGGTCACACTACCCAGATCATTGCCTCTGGTCCTGGCTACCCGGAAGAGCTGATTCACCAGGCATTGCTGACATCGGTGTACGCAGCCCGCAAACAATTAATCATGACCACCCCCTACTTCGTGCCAAGCGACGATTTATTGCATGCCATCTGCACAGCAGCTCAGCGTGGTGTAGATGTCAACATCATTGTACCGGACAAAAATGACTCGGTGATGGTTGGTTGGGCCAGTAAAGCTTTCTTTAGCGAACTACTGACCTCCGGAGTAAAAATCCATCAATTTAAAGGCGGTTTGCTACATACCAAGAGTGTGCTTGTTGATGGGCAGCTAAGCCTGGTTGGTACTGCGAATCTGGATATGCGCAGTTTGTGGTTGAATTTTGAAATTACACTGGTCATTGATGATGAAGGGTTTGGGAGTGATCTTGCCTGTGTGCAGGAGGATTATATCGCCCGGTCTCAACGATTAAATATCGATGTGTGGCAAAAACGTCCTTATTGGCAGCGGATTGTTGAGCGTTTATTCTATTTTTTCAGTCCACTGCTATAAATGGACTCTGCCCCCGTGTTCTAATGTCTCATTATATTTTCACAGGAATGTTGTATGGATTTAAATAATCGTCTGACCGAAGATGAAACCCTGGAACAGGCTTACGATATTTTTCTGGAACTGGCACCAGAAAACCTGGATCCGGCAGATATTTTACTGTTCAACCTTCAGTTTGAAGAGCGCGGCGGTGCCGAATTATTTGATCCAGCAGAAGATTGGCTGGAGCATGTAGATTTCGATCTGAATCCTGATTTTTTTGCCGAAGTCATTATTGGCCTGGCAGAACATGACGGTGAAGATATTAATGATATTTTTGCCCGTGTTCTGATTTGCCGAGAAAAAGACCATAAGCTTTGCCATATTCTATGGAAAGAGTAATCCAGGCAAATAATCATTCATATAAGCGTTGAAAACGATTGCACTGTTCTTGAAAGTCGAGCCGGGATTATCCCGACCCGGCTTATTTCATTGTGGCAGAGGATCGACTTTCAAACATGAAACGGCATGGCGAAAACTACCCTCCAGCACGGGGCGTGTTTTAACACACTCCGGTCCGGCAATCGGGCAGCGAGTACAGAACACACATCCAGTCGGTGGGTTAATGGGTGAAGGAAGGTCACCTTCCAGCAACTGAATCTGCTTATTCCGCTCTTTATCCGGATCTGGAATCGGTACCGCCGACATTAACGCCCGAGTGTAAGGGTGCAGTGGATTATGGTACAGCTCATCATAAGTGCCCAGTTCTACCGCATGGCCCAGATACATGACCAACACCCGGTCAGAGATATGTTTAACCACAGATAAATCATGCGCAATAAAGATCAATGATAATCCCATTTCACGCTGCAACTGCTGCAACAGATTCACTACCTGTGCCTGAATTGATACGTCCAGCGCCGACACGGGTTCGTCGCAAATGATCAATTTTGGCTCCAGAATCAGCGCTCGGGCGATCCCGATTCGCTGACACTGCCCACCGGAAAACTCATGCGGATAACGGTTGATCAGGTTTGGCAACAGCCCCACTTTCATCATTATCGTCTTAACCCGATCCTTGACGTTCTGGCGGGATAACTTCGGATGATAGGTGCGCAGTGGCTCAGCAATAATGTCCCCGATGGTCATCCGTGGGTTCAGCGAAGCCAGCGGATCCTGAAATATCATCTGGATATCGTTGCGCACTTCCCGCCACTGCGTATTTCCCATTCCCAATAAATCGTTACCCATCCAGGTAATACTGCCACCGGTGGCTTTCACCAGGCCGATAATGGCCCGGGCCAGTGTGGATTTACCACAACCGGACTCTCCAACGATCCCCAGCGTTTCACCTTGATACAATCGCAGAGTGACGCCATCGACTGCTTTCAAGCGCATTGGCGACTGCCAGAACCACTGCTTTTCATCCCGGACATCAAAATGAACTTTCAGCTCGTCCACTTCAAGCAGGATTTTTTTATCGTCCATCAGGCTCATAGCAACTCCTCCACGCGTCTAAAACAAGCGCGCAGTCTACCTTCTTCAAATGGTGTCAATGCAGGTGGCTGATTGCAACGTTCCTGCGCATACGGGCAACGTGGTTGGAACGGACACCCTTTCGGTAAACGCAGCAGATTAGGAGGATTACCTGGAATAGTGGCCAACACTTCGTTTTCAGCATCCAGACGAGGAACCGCATTAAGTAAACCGATGGAGTAAGGATGAGTCGGATTATAGAACACCTCGCGCGCTGTACCGTATTCCATAGTACGTCCCGCGTACATCACCAATACCTTGTCACAGATACCGGCGACTACGCCCAGGTCATGAGTAATCATAATGATAGCTGTATTAAACTCACGCTTGAGCTCATTAAGCAACGTCATGATCTGCGCCTGCACCGTCACATCCAATGCCGTAGTGGGTTCGTCAGCAATCAGCAGTTTTGGGCGACATAACAACGCCATGGCAACCATCACCCGTTGGCGCATCCCACCAGAAAATTCATGTGGATACATACGCATACGTTTTCTGGCTTCTGGCATTTTTACCGCATCCAACATCTGGATTGATTCTTCAAACGCTTCACTCTTGCTGAGCTTCTTGTGCAGCATCAGCACTTCCATCAACTGTTCCCCTACTCTCATATAAGGGTTAAGCGACGTCATCGGATCCTGAAAAATCATGGCGATTTCTTCAGCACGTAGCCGGTTCAACTCACGCTCAGGCAGATTCAGAATTTCCCTTCCATTGAAACGCGCCGAACCAGTAATATGTCCATTGGTGGCCAGCAATCCCATCAGAGCAAACGCGGTCTGGGATTTACCCGAACCAGACTCGCCAACAATCCCCAATGTTTCACCTGAATTCAGAGTGAAATTAAGATCATTCACTGCGGTCACATCACCATCCGGTGTATCAAAGGTTACGCGCAAATCTTTTACGTCCAACAACACGTCCTGGGGCTCTGACGTATTCATCATGGTCATGAAGCGTCTCCTTAGCGATCTTTCGGATCGAGGGCATCGCGCAAGCCATCGCCGATAAAGTTAAAACAAAACAAGGTGATTACCAGAAACCCTGCCGGATAAAACAGTAACCAGGGTGCAACCTCCATCGAGTTGGCACCATCGTTCAGCAGTGCGCCCCAACTACTTAGCGGTTCCTGCGTACCTAAGCCAAGGAAACTCAGAAAGGATTCAAATAAAATCATGCTGGGAACCAGCAATGATGCATATACCACCACCACACCCAACACATTGGGAACGATATGGCGTAATACAATCCCGCGCGTGGATACGCCACAGACCAGTGCGGCCTCGATGAACTCTTTACGCTTAAGGCCCAGGGTTTGCCCACGCACAATTCGCGCCATATCCAGCCATGACACCATGCCAATAGCCACAAAAATCAACAGGATATTCTGGCCAAAAAATGTCACCAACAGAATAACGAAAAACATAAATGGGAAAGAATTCAGAATCTCCAGCAAACGCATCATTACCGAGTCGACTTTACCGCCAAGGTAACCGGACACCGCACCGTACAACGTTCCCACCACTACTGCAATTAGCGCTGCTGCCACACCCACCATCAGGGAAATCCGGCCGCCGATGGCAACCCGTACCAGTAGGTCGCGACCCGATGAATCCGTACCAAAATAGTGTCCGGAAGCCAGATCCGGCGCACTAGACATCATGTTCCAGTCAGTATCGGCATAATTAAATGGCGAGAGCATCGGCGCGAAAATAACGAACAGGGTGATGAGTATCAGAACGATCAAACTGGTCAATGCCGCCCGGTTATGTATAAAACGACGCCGGGCATCCTGCCATAGACTGCGCCCTTCAATTTCAAGTCGTTCACTAAAGCTATCTACTGCCTCAAGGTTACGTTTATTCCAGAACATCAGCTCCCCCGGTTCAGTAACGGATCTTCGGATCGATAACGGCATACAGCACGTCAATGATCGCATTAAACAGAATGGTCAACCCACCCACCAGGATGGTAAGACTAAGCACCAGCGAGTAGTCGCGGTTCAATGCCCCGTTGACAAACAACTGGCCGATACCCGGTAACCCGAAAATGGTTTCTACCACCATCGAACCGGTAATAATCCCGACAAATGCCGGCCCCATATAGGACAGCACCGGCAACAATGCCGGTTTTAGTGCATGGCGGAAAATAATATGTCGCATTGGCAAGCCTTTGGCCCGGGCGGTACGAATAAAGTTGGAATGCAACACTTCAATCATTGAGCCACGAGTAATACGAGCGATACTGGCGATATAGGCCAAAGACAGTGCCACCATCGGTAAAATGACATACTTTGGTGCACCACCATTCCAGCCACCACCGGGTAGCCAATGCAGTGTGATGGAAAAAACCAATACCAGTAACGGCGCCACCACAAAGCTGGGAATCACCACCCCGGTCATGGCAAACCCCATCACGGTATAATCCCATTTGCTGTTTTGATGCAGTGCTGCGACCACGCCAGCGCTCACGCCCAGAACCACCGCCAACAGAAAAGCTGCCAGCCCAAGCTTGGCGGATACCGGAAAGGCACTTCCCACCAGATCATTCACCGAATAATCTTTATATTTGAACGACGGTCCGAAATCCCCATGCGCTAACTGCCATAAATAATCGCCATATTGTTTAATCATGGGATCGTTAAGATGATATTTGGCTTCAATATTAGCCATGACTTCAGGAGGAAGCGTTCGCTCTCCGGTAAACGGGCTGCCGGGTGCCAATCGCATCATAAAAAACGAAAGGGTAATCAAGATGAACAATGTTGGAATTGCTTCAAGACATCGACGAAAAATAAATTTTAACATTGACCTTACCTATAAATCCGGCCTGAAAGTTTAACGTTAATTACCAAAACCAAACGGGACTGTGTAGTAACACAGTCCCGTAGGAAGATTAATGTTTGATAATGTAAAGGTTCTTAACGTAGACATGATCCAGCGGATCTTTACCGGTTAAGCCACCCACATAGGGTTTCACCAAGCGGATGTTGGCGTAGTAGTAAACCGGAACAATCGCGGCATCTTTTTCTAACCGTGTTTCAGCTTGTCGATAAAAATCAGCCCGTTCATCTTCGGTTTTGGCCGCCATTGCTTTTACCATCAACGCATCAAACGCTGGGCTCTTATAATGGGCGGTGTTGCTGCTGCTGTCGGAGATCATAATATTCAGGAACGTGGAAGGCTCGTTATAATCCGCACACCACCCCCCGCGGGCCAGATCATAATTCCCTTGATGACGGTTATCCAGGAAGGTTTTCCATTCCTGATTGTCCAGTTTTACCTCAACGCCAATGTTGTGCTTCCAGATAGACGATGCCGCGATCGCCATTTTTTTATGCAAATCGGAAGTATTGTACAGCAGATTAAACGTCAATGGTTTTGCGGCAGTATAACCGGCTTCAGCCAGCAATTTTTTCGCTTCAGTATCGCGTTTTTCCTGTGTCCAGCTAAACCACGCCGGCGCGGTTAATTTTAGGCCGTCAATATAAGGCGGGGTAAAACCATAAGCCGGAATATCACCCTGATTTTTCACTTTGTTAGTGAGGATATTTTGGCTCAGGCCTAAAACCAGCGCCTTACGTACTCTGGGATCGTTGAACGGTGCCTTCTGATTATTAATTTCGTAGTAGTAAGTGCAAAGATAAGGATTGACTTTAACTTCGTTCGGGATCTCTTTTTTCAACTTCTGGAACAGTTCTATTGGCAGATAGTTATAGGTCATGTCGATTTCACCGCTGCGATAGCGGTTAACATCAGTCACTTCAGATGAAATCGGCAAATAGGTAACTTTGTTAATCACAGTGTGGGCGTTATCCCAATAATATGGATTACGTACCAGCACCATTTTTTCGTTAACCACCCACTCTTTCAGCTTATAAGCACCATTACCGACCCAGTTTTCTGGCCGCGTCCATTTTTCACCAAACTTTTCGACAACGGCTTTATTTACCGGGAAAGTCGATGGATGAACCAGTAATTTATAAAAATACGGGACCGGCTCGCTCAGCGTGACTTCCAGCGTATGGTCATCCAGCGCTTTTACACCCAGCGTATCCGGGGATTTTTTACCAGCCACCACATCGTCAATATTAACGATATGACCAAATTGCAGATAGCTGGCATAAGGCGAGGCGGTTTTCGGGTCGGAAACACGCCGCCAACTGTAAACGAAATCTTGCGCGGTAACCGGATCGCCATTAGACCAACGGGCATTTTTACGCAAGTGGAACGTCCAGACTTTAAAATCCTTATTATCCCAGCTCTCCGCCACCCCTGGAGCCGGGTGACCATCAGGGTCAGTCACCAGCAATCCTTCCAGCAGATCACGCGATACATTGGATTCAGGAACCCCTTCAATCTTGTGCGGATCAAGCGAAGCGACTTCAGCACCATTATTACGCACCAGTTCTTGCTTGGCTGCCAATTGCACACCGGCTGGCACATTAGCAGCCCAGGCAGAGGCACCGGCAGACGCCCCCAGAACTGAGAGAATCCCGACGACAAGTCGTTTTTTTGTTGTTTTAGTTAACATTTTATTATTTTGCTCCTGTATTTACTATTATCGCGCCAATAAGCGCCACATAACCCTGCTTAAAGCACCAAACGTTTGACATCAGAGGAACATATCTGGTGATTTCAACATTTAGTGATTGAGAGATCGTTTATTTATATAGCATCTGAACCGATTACCGACTGTACATCACTTAAAATAAGGCAGTGATTGTCTGAGGCAGGCGGGGTCAGAAATGTCATTACGCATCTCATCTGCTGCCAGAAATCAACAGCGTATATATGTCCTTCCCTACCTATAGAAAAGTGATTAAATACTCAAAATACATCTTTATAATATCTCAGTGACACATGCCATCTTTTCAAGAAAACACAAAGCGTTTTGGAAGCCATGGGCTGCCGATATCCGTTTCTGGGAAGCCACAAAATCAGAGATACTGTTATCTATCATTTGCCCTGTTATCTAATCTAGTATAGGTATGTTTTTCATAAAATTAACTTATGCATAACCACAGTATGAAAAGTAACGGTTCCGAACGTATCAAAAGAATTCACCTGCGCCAATAGATTTTATATGTTGTTACTTAATTTTCTTTTCTATCCTCATAACGATACACCTACCTTAGATTACTAACAGCAACGCTGTTCTGATGAATTCCACAAATAAATAAATTGCTTATTTTTTAGATTATAACTTTAACATATAACACTTTAACAACATAAAATTTACATAAATGAAATAAAACAATATATTATTCTTTGTCATAAAATTGTGATCATAACAGCACAAAAACGTAGATTTGTGAAAAAATTAACAACATGCTCGTATGGGCGACAAGGATAGATTGTTCAGCATTCCTCAGTTCACGTAAGTATCAATGTCTTAACGGCATGAGAAATAGATAAGATTTTTTTATCTTAATATCCATAGTAAAAAGAATGGGAAAGGCAGGATATAATCCTGCCTGATCATCAGAGGACATAATTAAAAGAGAGAAGAAAATTAAAGCAGACCAGGGAAAATGGCTTTTATGCCTGTCACAATAAACTCAATGCCCAGAGACATCAGTAGTAACCCCATAATACGGGTGACAACGTTGATTCCCGTCTGTCCCAATACTTTGACCAAAATAGGTGCCACACGGAATAACAGCCAACAGCAAAAAGCAAAAATGGCAATCGCCAGAGAAAGTCCAAATAAATTCAACCAGCCATGGTACCTGGAACTCCACACAATGGTTGAACTGATAGCGCCTGGCCCGGCCATCAGGGGTAAGGCCAGTGGCACAACACCAATGCTTTCACGATTGGCAGTTTCCGTTTTTTCTTGCTTATTCTGTTTATCTTCCCCTAATTTACCGCTGATCATTGACATCGCAATGGTGACCACCAATATTCCTCCGGCAATACGGAATGAATCAATAGAAATTCCAAACAGCCGCAGAATACCGTCGCCAAAGAAAAGAGAACCCCACAGAATACCGACGACTGAAAGATTGGCGGTCAAATTGGTCTTGTTACGCCCAATCGTCCCTTGATAATTAGTCATGCTAATGAAAACTGGCAAGATACCAATAGGGTTGACCAACGCAAACAATCCGATAAAAAACTTGATATAGCCGGAAAAATCTAACATGGGCTGCATCACAAATTACCTCAAATAGATTAATGTGAACGCTAGGAACCTTCGCGGCGCTACTGTAATGTAAGTAATGGCGCTAATCCATTACTTGATAGACATCTCACCTGTCATTTTTCTCTATTTTCGATATAAACAGTGAAGGATTGCATTTGATGATGCTGGTTGTTTTATCTACAGACGTCCAATGTTGATAATAGTTCTCATAAACGCATTGCTGAATGGAGTCAGCATGGGTAATTTTAGATGGAGATCACAAAATCACTCTTTGTAAATCGGTATGCTTCTTCTATAGCAAAGGACGGAAACCAGGAAGATACTCATAGACAGGAATTGAAACTATTTGGAAAATTGAAAGAGAAAAAGGGAAACAGCCAAGCTGATACCAAGTTCTTTGAGTCAATGGAATAAGGACTAATGACACAAGTAATCCATAAGACTTTTATCATCACCGTATAATGAGTGCGATTATCTATACTTCTTACTTGTTCGACAGACCATTGACTGAAAGAATTTAACATTATCAGGAGAGCACTATGGCCGTAACAAATGTTGCTGAACTTAACGCACTGGTTGCACGCGTAAAAAAAGCGCAGCATGAATTTGCTAACTATTCTCAAGAGCAAGTTGATAAAATTTTCCGCGCTGCCGCACTGGCTGCCTCGGATGCTCGCATACCGCTGGCAAAAATGGCTGTCACCGAATCCGGTATGGGGATTATTGAAGACAAGGTCATCAAAAACCATTTTGCCTCTGAATATATCTACAATGCTTATAAAGATGAGCAAACCTGTGGTGTCTTATCTGAAGATAAGACCTTCGGAACAATCACCATCGCGGAACCTATCGGTATTATCTGTGGTATCGTTCCTACGACCAATCCGACGTCAACCGCAATTTTCAAAGCATTAATCAGCCTGAAAACCCGTAACGGCATCATTTTTTCCCCTCACCCGCGCGCTAAAAACGCGACTAATAAGGCCGCTGATATCGTGTTGCAGGCCGCTATCGCTGCAGGCGCACCGAAAGATATCATCGGTTGGATTGATGAACCTTCCGTTGAGCTTTCCAATCAGTTAATGCACCACCCTGATATTAACCTGATCCTGGCTACCGGTGGTCCTGGCATGGTGAAAGCCGCATACAGCTCAGGCAAACCGGCTATCGGCGTCGGTGCGGGTAATACCCCGGTCGTCGTTGACGAAACCGCTGATATCAAACGTGCAGTCGCCTCCATCTTGATGTCAAAAACCTTTGATAACGGTGTTATCTGCGCGTCTGAACAATCCGTTATTGTGGTAGACAAAGCTTATGATGCCATGCGTGAGCGTTTTATGACTCATGGCGGTTACATGTTGAAAGGCAAAGAATTGGAAGCCGTTCAGGGTGTTTTACTGAAAAATGGCGCACTGAATGCAACTATTGTCGGCCAGCCCGCTCCTCGTATTGCGGAAATGGCAGGTATCACTGTTCCAGCTGAAACCAAAGTGTTGATCGGCGAAGTCACCGATGTTGATGAGTCCGAACCTTTTGCTCACGAAAAACTCTCCCCTACGCTGGCTATGTATCGGGCCGATGATTTCGAAGATGCCGTCGTCAAAGCTGAAAAACTGGTGGCTATGGGGGGGATCGGTCACACATCCTGTCTGTACACCGATCAGGATAACCAGACTGCGCGGGTTAATTACTTCGGCGACAAGATGAAAACCGCCCGTATTCTGATCAACACCCCAGCATCCCAAGGTGGGATTGGGGATCTTTACAACTTCAAACTCGCACCGTCATTGACATTAGGTTGTGGTTCTTGGGGCGGTAACTCCATCTCCGAGAACGTCGGGCCGAAACATCTGATCAACCGCAAAACAGTCGCTAAGCGAGCAGAAAATATGTTATGGCACAAGCTTCCCAAATCAATCTACTTCCGTCGTGGCTCTTTGCCAATCGCACTGGAAGAAGTAGCAACAGATGGTGCTAAACGCGCCTTTATCGTTACCGATCGCTTCTTGTTTAATAACGGCTACGCTGATCAGATCGTTGATGTACTGAAAAATTGCGGATTGGAAACCGATGTCTTCTTTGAAGTGGAAGCTGATCCGACGCTGAGCATCGTTCGCAAAGGCGCCGAGCAGATGAATTCGTTCAAACCCGATGTCATTATCGCGCTTGGCGGTGGTTCACCGATGGATGCTGCCAAGATCATGTGGGTCATGTATGAACATCCTGATACCCACTTTGAAGATCTGGCATTGCGCTTTATGGATATCCGTAAGCGTATCTACACCTTCCCGAAAATGGGTGTAAAAGCGAAATTAATCGCGGTCACGACAACATCCGGTACGGGTTCTGAAGTGACGCCATTTGCGGTAGTTACCGATGATGCCACTGGTCAGAAATATCCGTTAGCAGACTATGCACTGACACCCGATATGGCGATCGTTGATGCCAATCTGGTTATGAACATGCCAAAATCCTTGTGTGCTTTTGGTGGCCTGGATGCCGTTACCCATGCACTTGAGGCTTATGTTTCTGTCCTGGCGAATGAATATTCCGATGGTCAGGCTTTACAGGCACTGAAACTGCTGAAAGAAAACCTACCTACTAGCTACCACGAAGGTGCAAAAAATCCGGTCGCCCGTGAACGTGTACATAATGCGGCCACTATCGCCGGTATCGCTTTTGCCAACGCCTTCCTTGGGGTATGTCACTCCATGGCGCATAAACTGGGATCTGAATTCCATATCCCACATGGTTTGGCTAACGCCCTGCTAATCTCAAACGTGATTCGCTACAACGCCAATGATAACCCCACCAAACAGACAGCATTTAGCCAGTATGACCGTCCACAGGCTCGTCGTCGCTATGCTGAAGTAGCGGACCATCTGAAACTCGGCGCTGCGGGTGATCGTACGGCACAGAAAATTGAAAAACTGCTGATCTGGCTGGACGAAATAAAAACAGATCTGGGCATTCCGACATCTATTCGGGAAGCTGGCGTGCAAGAAGCCGATTTTCTGGCCAAAGTTGACAAGCTTTCCGAGGATGCGTTCGATGACCAATGTACCGGTGCTAACCCACGTTATCCGTTGATTTCTGAATTGAAACAGATCCTGATGGATACTTACTATGGTCGCCCATTCACTGAGCAATCTGGCGCAGGCAACAAGCCAGCTGTTACTCCTGTCGCGACTACGCCGGTAAAACAACAGGAAAAGAAAGCGAAAAAGTCCGTTAGTTAATCATGGACAATAATGTACTGATTTAACTTACTAAAAAAGCCCTGTTTTCTATGAAATCAGGGCTTTTTGTTACTGTATGGTGATTCCTTGTATCTATAGAATCCTTCTTCCGACACATCATAATTCCCGATGAGCACCAACGTCCTGCCATAGGCAATAAAACGCCGTAAAACGCAACATAACGCGCTTATTGCTTTCTACATATAGACCCCCAGCTTAGACTGTATAAAGCGTTTCTAATGCCTATTCTGAAAGGTATATCAACAATCTCCCCATATCACCGACACGGCTAATCCGTTACAGACCAACTACCGACCAAATGATAAGAGTGGTTAATACATGACCAGATTATCCGTTATCAACAAACCACGTCCGCAATAAAATAGCGGCTGATATTTATCCATAACGCTGAAAGTCTGAGTCAGGTTGGTCCAAAAAAATTTTCCTGTTATCAGAAACACACTTCCATACCGTCCGTGCTCCCAAACGTAACGAATGTTAATTTATGCAACGCGTAATCCATAAACAAATAGACATGCTGAGCCTTAAAACAAGGTCAATTATTAATATGGAAAGTTAACGTTTCCAGATGAATAACCACCTATTAATCGCCTTGCTCCGACCAGTCGTAATATACGTTCATAATGCTCATAGTAAACAAGTTTGTCGCTTTCATTCCCCCTGATACGGGACTGTCCACCATCAATATCACCCCCACACCGAAGCATCCAGAGTAATACATTTACCCGCAACCACCCCCCGACAATACGCCGTTTTAAGTTCAACTATTCGACAATACCAGCTAATAAATAATGAATATCACTAAATGGTTAGCAACAAAAGCCACTGCTTGTACCATACAGAAAATGGAAATACTCAATGTGCTACAGCATCGGACTACCCGTAAAAATTACCAACCTTCGCCATATCAATTAACACGGTGAATAGTTTGCTGGCAATACGCTTTCCTCAACAGGCCAAATAACATCAACCAACACTTCAAGCGATATTCCTGATGCTTAAGATGCCAGGTCACTGGTCTACTTACCCATATCGACCTGATAATCTAATTCGTTTCACTGCTGCTAAACAGCCATATCCCTCGCCAGTCAGTTATAGGGAAATAACAATAGCATCATGAGTTTTCTGTGTTTCTTTGTTTGAATAGAAATAAAACAAGAACACATTGTACCGTACTCAAAAGCCCCCAGATGCCACGATAAGATCGTTAAAAATTGTTGAAACATCGTCACATCAAACCAGTATCATGTCAGTATTATCCTATGGATTCGTCTGATAAACGTTCATCCACGCAGAAGATAAACAATTCCAATAACGTTTCCCTCTGTAAACTATATGCCCCGCGTTAACTGATTTGATACAGGCGACATCTGTAACGGAATGTATTACGAACTTCCACAACTTTTATATTGAGTAGTCATAACGTGATTATCGTTTTAAATCTGCCAAATTTTATCATTATTACAAATCTACCTATTGCAGAAAATAAAATAGCGCTCTATTATCTTATCACTGCCACCAATAATATTATTTTGAGATTAAAACAATGAGCGAAGCACTTAAGATTCTAAACAACATCCGTACTCTGCGTGCCCAGGCAAGGGAATGTAGTCTGGAGACTTTGGAAGAAATGCTGGAGAAACTGGAAGTCGTAGTTAATGAACGCCGCGATGAAGATAACCAGGCTCAGGCAGAAATTGAAGAACGTACACGCAAATTACAGCAATATCGAGATATGTTGATTGCTGATGGTATTGACCCGAACGAATTGCTACAGTCGCTGGGGTCTGCCAAAGTTGCAGGTAAAAGCAAACGTGCTGCACGTCCAGCCAAATATCAATATACTGATGAAAATGGCGAACTAAAAACTTGGACCGGTCAGGGTCGTACACCTGCGGTTATCAAGAAAGCCATTGAAGAACTGGGCAAATCTCTGGATGATTTCCTACTCTAATCGATATTGGAATAAATTCTGTTTTTTAAAATACCTCCTGTCAAACAGGGGGTATTTTTATATCATACGACTAGTCGTTTTTATCCCTCGGCAAGGTACTATGCCAAGGGATAAAAAGGATATTATTTGACTTATTTGTTAATCGTTTCTTTCAACCATTGCGTAAATTCATTGCCTAGCGTGCCATGCCGCATACCATATTCAACAAAGGCAGACATATAACCAAGCTTATTACCGCAATCGTGACTGATACCTTTTAGGTGATAAGCATCAACCGTTTCTTTTTCCATAAGCATGGCAATGGCATCAGTAAGCTGAATTTCGTTTCCTGCACCAGGAGGTGTCTTTTCCAACAGATCCCATATCTGGGCGGAAAGGACATAACGGCCAACAACAGCTAAATTGGAAGGTGCTTCAGATGCTTTTGGTTTTTCAACAATACCGACCATCGGCGCGCTATCACCAGGTTTCAACTCTCTCCCCTGACAATCTACCACCCCATAGCTGCTGACATTATCTACAGGTTCGACCATAATTTGGCTGTTTCCCGTATGATAAAAACGCTGCAACATTTCACTCAGGTTGTCGTTATTCAGATCAGATTCATATTCATCAATAATCACATCTGGCAGAATAACGGCGACAGGCTCATCACCAACTAATGGATGTGCGCAAAGTACTGCATGCCCTAACCCTTTTGCCAATCCCTGACGGACTTGCATAATAGTCACATGCTCTGGACAAATAGACTGAACTTCATCTAATAGCTGGCGCTGAACTCGCTTTTCCAGCATAGCTTCCAGTTCAAAGCTAGTATCAAAATGGTTTTCAATAGAATTCTTGGATGAATGAGTAACCAGAATAATTTCGTTGATACCTGCTGCAATACATTCGTTAACAACATACTGAATTAAAGGTTTATCTATCAGAGGTAGCATTTCCTTAGGGATAGCCTTGGTTGCAGGTAACATTCGTGTTCCAAGTCCAGCCACGGGAATAACCGCTTTTTTTACTTTTTTATTAACAATTGACATAAACAACCTCGTATATCTTGTTCAAATAATAAGCTTTATTTATCCGGGACGTAAAATAGCGAAAGTATATCAGCTCAATGGACAATACTCATCCAACCGATCGTATTGACAAAATAGAACATCAATAAGTGACATAATAGGAAATAATAACGGCAAAGCCACATAAATTGCAGCAAACAGACCACAGTGACTATCAGATTATTCTGTAGAAAGCATCAAGCGTAGTCGCCCACCGCTCCCCCATATTTGACATTGCCATGACTCACAATGATAACTGAGCTGATTCAGATAAGCGCCGTTCATCGTCCCCAATGGAACACCACTGTTTAGTGCCAGCTGATTCTCGTTTACGTTTAACGTGGCATGCAAGCCAGCAGAAATCAGAATCAATCTATTTAGTTCTCGATGATAATAACCCACCAATAGTGGAAACTGGCCTTTTAGACTGGCTTTACGTAGCAGCTGATTTACCTGCTTTAGCAGAATAGGTAACTCTGGTAGCCGTCGCCGCTGGTGAGCCAAATGCTCCTGTAGCAATTCATTAAATAGAGTCCGCAATAATAATGCAGCCAGGACCCCATTATTATTGACTCCCTGGGTAACATCCAGGCAGTAGAAAGCCAATTCGTTTTCAGATAATGCAGCAATATCCAATACCAGCCCAGAATGGTCTGCTACAGTGAGTTGGCGATAATTGATCCGACATCCGGCAATAGTTTGCTGTACCGGCGGTTGTAATTGTTTAAGCAGTTTAATCGCGGCCGTTGGTGACTGATTCAGGGAATCCATGTCCCGCATTAATTGTTCCACTTCATTAGCCTGGGACATAAACATATCAGGGTATAGACAGGACATCACAGATTCACGCAAGCGTGAATAGTCACGAATCGGTTTTAACAGCACATCCTGCACACCTAGACGTAATATTTTTGCGACATCAGCCATTTGACTTGTCGCTGAAACGACGAGAATGGGTGTAGTCGCATCATGTAATCTCAGACGCTCAACAAATTCAAATCCCCCCATTGTGGGCATATTGAGGTCACAGATAATCAAATCGGGTGGATGACGCGCTGCCAGACTTAGTGCTTTCAAGCCGTTTCCAGCTTCATGAATATTGGCTCCCAGTGATGTCAAATAACCCGCCAGCACAGAACGGAAAACAGCTTCATCTTCGACGATTAAAATATGTTTACCCGTTAGTGGTTGTGCCATTGGCGACCTCTTTCTCCCAACATATTTATTGTTACTCTTATTTTTTTATCTCAGGTTCACAGCCAAGCGAACTTTACACGGATCCATCTATAAGTAGTAACAACTCATCCCTTTTTTTTTCAACTGCCAGCCGTCCCGCATCAATAGCCTCTTGCGCACGGTGAAAATCAAGCGTAGAGATTTGAGGGCAATGAGGTTGAATCAGTATATCGGGAGGGTCGCCCGCCATACGATTCATCTTGAGGCGGTTTTCCAAGATATGGATAGACGTACTCATGATCTCCATAGCATTAGGTATATTTCCTGGTGTCCGTCGCAAACTGCGGGTTAACCGATCACGAATTCGTCGGGGCCAGCCTCGCAAGCGTCCATCAGTCTCATTTTCTATTAGCTTCTCTGACATGAGGTCATGGTGCCTCAAATTGGCATCATGTTGTAAATCAACGGCAATAACCACATCCGCCCCCATGGCCCTAGTCAACGAAACCGGAACCGGATTGACAACAGCCCCATCAACTAACCAGTAGTCATTAAACAACACTGGAGATAGCAACCCTGGCATGCTGCATGAGGCTCGGATAGACAGATGTAGATCTCCTTGCGTCAGCCACAGCTCTCTGCCAGTGCTCAGATTGGTCGCTACGGCTCCGTATTTGATGGCACAGTCTTCAATATACCGTGTATCAAGCAAGTCTCTTATATAATTGAACACCCGATCACCTCTCAATAACCCTCCTTTGCTCCAGGAAAAATCCATCATCCGAATAACATCCCAATAGCGGAAACGACTGACCCAACGTTCCATGTCGTCCAGATGATGCGTAGCATATGCCGCACCAACCAATGCTCCAACCGAGCAACCAGCCACGACTTCGATCTCCACTCCCATATCCTTCAATGCGTTAATCACACCGATATGAGCCCACCCCTTTGCTGCTCCCGAGCCTAGTGCCAGACCGACTTTTACCTTCCGCATGGTTTTGCCTCCATCTGTTTTCATTCTAGCTTACATTGCTACTTTCAGGACGTTGAGTAACATACGAGATGCCTTATTGAAGCTTTCTCATTATTTCAACGTTATACCAAGTCTTGTAGGAGATATTGTGTCGGAATGTTGCCCATGTGGTAGTGGTCAGTCGTATGAAAAATGTTGCCAACCCTATATAAACCAGAGGATTGCTGCTCCCAATCCAGTCTTATTGATGCGTTCACGCTACACAGCCTATGTTAAGCAAGATGTAAATTACCTGATCTCGACCTGGCACCCCGACTGCCAAGCAGAAAACTGGCGCAGTAGCATTACCGAAAGTTGTACAGACACTCACTGGCTTGGTTTGACGATCATTGCCCAAACACCTGGTAAAAATAAGGATGAAGGCTACGTTGAATTTGCAGCACGTTACACCCCAACACAAACACCCCGGCATTTGATGATCATGCGAGAACGCTCGCGCTTCCTTCGTTATGATGATCGCTGGTACTATGTCGATGGTGTTCATCTACAGACTGGTAGAAATGACCATTGTCCATGTGGTTCCGGCAAAAAATACAAAAAATGCTGTGGACAGTAACATCTATAGGCAGAGACTCCGGCGCGATATAGCGATACAATCCGCCGATTTACGTTTTAGACAGGATTCACATTTCTATGCAATCCCATAATATACAAAGAAAAGTATTACGTACTATTTGCCCTGATGCGAAAGGGCTGATCGCTAAAATCACCAACATTTGCTACAAGCATGAACTTAATATCGTGCAAAACTCAGAATACGTAGACCACCGAACAGGTCGTTTCTTCATGCGTACAGAGCTGGAAGGTATTTTTAATGATACAACCCTGCTGGCCGATCTTGATGGCGCATTACCGAAAGGTTCTATCCGAGAACTGAGTAGTGCCGGTCGTCGCCGAATTGTTATTCTGGTAACAAAAGAAGCACATTGTCTGGGTGATCTATTGATGAAATGTGCTTATGGTGGCCTGGACGTAGAAATAGCCGCAGTTATTGGCAACCATGATACCTTGCGGTCCCTGGTCGAACGTTTCGACATTCCGTTCCATCTGGTCAGCCATGAAGGGTTAACCAGAGAAGAACACGACCTCAACATGATCGCTCAGATCGATCAGTTCAAGCCCGATTATGTCGTGTTGGCAAAGTATATGCGCATACTGACGCCGGCTTTCGTACAGCATTACCCGAATCAGGTCATTAATATTCACCACTCTTTTCTACCTGCCTTTATCGGTGCACGCCCGTACCATCAGGCTTACGAAAGAGGAGTAAAAATCATTGGTGCCACAGCGCACTATGTCAATGACAGCCTTGATGAAGGTCCGATCATCATGCAGGACGTTATCCATGTTAATCATACTTATACGGCAGATGATATGATGCGTGCCGGTCGTGACGTGGAAAAAAATGTATTAAGCCGGGCACTCTATCAGGTGCTGGCACAACGAGTATTCGTTTACGGCAATCGCACGATTATTCTGTAATTCTTACAGCCACGCTACTTTTCGCTCACAAGACCGACAGATGGCATAAAAAATCGGCAAACAGCTCTGTTTCTGCCGTTTCCGTCTTTACAGGGGCGCGACATTTGATATGATGCGCCCGCTTAACGCGAAAGACGATTTTTAGGCCAGTGGTGGGGTTCCCGAGCGGCCAAAGGGAGCAGACTGTAAATCTGCCGTCACAGACTTCGAAGGTTCGAATCCTTCCCCCACCACCATCTCAGATATACTCCGGTATTCCCTCTGTAGTGACAATTCAAAATGTTCCCGTGTGAGGGGAAGGTGAAGAACCTTCGCCAAGGTTCGACAAAACCGTAGGTTTTGAACAATGCATAGGCATTGGCCCGCAGGGCAAGGAGCGCAGCGACGCGTAATCCTTCCCCCACCACCATTTCAGATATACTCCGGCATTCCCTCTGTAGTGACAATTCAGGATGTTCCCGTGTGAGGGGAAGGTGAAGAACCTTCGCCAAGGTTCGACAAAACCGTAGGTTTTGAACAATGCATAGGCATTGGCCCGCAGGGCAAGGAGCGCAGCGACGCGTAATCCTTCCCCCACCACCATCTCAGATATACTCCGGTATTCCCTCTGTAGCGACAATTCTGAATGTTCCCAACGCTTGCCAGCGCTACTCTCTCCAGCGTCCCGGCATATAGGAGAATACCGGTAATTTCCAGGACCAGCCGATAGCGGCCAATCGCACAACCAAACCGATAACAAATGAGATTAATTGGTTGAAGTCATGATTGAAAGACAGTTTCCCCAATCCCAAATAAATCAAGGCAACCAGTAGCGATACACTGGCATACAGTTCTTCGCGCAATACCAGCGGCGTTCGGTTACAGAAGATATCCCGCAGAATGCCACCGAATATACCAGTGGTAATCCCGGCCATCACCACGACAGTCACCGAGTACCCTAACCCCAGAGCAACATTACAACCGATGATGGTAAAAGCGATCAACCCCATGGCATCCAGTACCAAAAACAGTTGGTGTAGATGATGCATAACCCTGGCAATAATAATAGTGAACAAACCAGCCCCGATGGTGAGGTAAATATAAGCCGGATGTTGTGTCCAACCGATGGGGTAGTTTCCCAGCAGGATATCCCGCACGGTGCCACCGCCTAACGCAGTGATGAAGGCGATAAGAGAAACGCCGAAGATATCCATGTTACGACGTCCGGCGGCCAGCGCCCCCGACATACCTTCCGCAGTGATGGCAATCAGATAGATGTAGGTCAACACACAAGAACCCCTGTGAAATACGCCCCTCCCTCTGTCCTGTTTACCTGAGAGTTTAGCAGCCAGTGCTGCTTGCCCCTTCGGTGGATTACCTGAGCAATCTCTCTCCAGTTGGCATCGATGGAATTCGCAGTATGGCAGCCTGAGCGATTATGGGAGTTTGCGCCTTCGGCGGGGTACTAAATTTAGTGCCCTCTCTCCTGCGAGTCGCGGAGTATACGGGCTCCGATAAAGGTGTTCAACCAACCATCAGTGATTCTTATTACAAAAAATACGCCTTCACACCCTGTGTCGTGACTCTGTGTACTGGTTTCTGCTAACATCAGTGCACATTCTTTAACAATGGCAGCGAACATGAAGTTTGTTTCTTTTAATATCAATGGGCTGCGTGCCAGACCACATCAGCTGGCTGCACTCATCGAACAGCATCAACCTGACGTCATTGGCTTACAGGAAACCAAAGTTCATGACGACATGTTTCCACTGGAAGACGTTAGCCAGTATGGCTACCATGTTTTTTATCATGGTCAGAAAGGGCATTATGGCGTAGCGCTGTTGACCAAAAATAAGCCACTGGACGTAAGACGCGGCTTTCCCACTGATGAGGATGACGCGCAGCGGCGTATCATCATGGCTGATATTGCAACATCCCGCGGCAAACTCACCGTTATAAATGGTTATTTTCCTCAAGGTGAAAGCCGTGTTCATCCAGTAAAGTTCCCGGCCAAAACCCGCTTTTATCAAGATTTACAAGAATATGTTGAACAGCATCATAAAGCCGATCAGCCGCTGATTATCATGGGGGACATGAATATCAGTCCAAGCGATCTGGATATCGGCATTGGTGAAGAAAATCGCAAACGCTGGCTGCGGACAGGCAAATGTTCATTTCTGCCAGAAGAGCGTGAATGGATGGCTCGTTTACAGAATTGGGGGCTAGTTGATACATTTCGGGCCGCTAACCCAGAGTCAAATAATCAATTTTCATGGTTTGATTATCGTTCCAGCGGCTTCGACACTAACCGCGGACTGCGTATTGACTTGATATTGGCAAGTCAACCGTTGGCGGACTGCTGCACCGGAACCGGTATTGACTATGTCATCCGGGCGATGGATAAACCATCCGATCACGCACCAATATGGGCGGAATTTTCACTTTAAACCAATAATGGCCTGCACATTTTGTGTTAAGGCCATTGCTTATTTGACTATCTGCCATATCAGGTTATTGGTACCCAATGACTGTTTGTCCCTCACGCATTGCAGCAAAACGCCTTCCGCTTTCAATACCGCCCCTTCCGAATAGCTTTTATTCTGATAAATGCAGCAACTCATGCAGTTGGTGGGCATTTCACGTGATGTATTATTCCCGTTTCCCCAGACCACTTGTGGGGGCACAGGTACCACAATGTCAGTATTCGTTTGGCTCGTCTGACTGGCCTGAACCAATGAAGGCAGCATCGCAGCTACACCGACAACGAACAGAAAAATAAACCGTCTCATGGATGTTGTTCCTTTGCTTTAGACTGTGGTTTCCGCTGTTTTTTCCCGCTCACCTGTGCGGGTGGCAATCCTTTAAACGCAGTAATATTACCGCTCTGTTTTGCCTGCTGAATCAATTCATATAGCGACTGTGTCAATGGTTGCATAAAATCCTGATAGCGGCAGTGCTTTTCACTGATTTGTGTCAGCGTCGCCTCCCAATGCGCTGTCATGTCCGGATGTGCCGCACTGGGGGGTAATGAATGAATCAGAGCCCTGCCAGTTTCACTGGCGTGAATATAACGCCCTTTTTTGATTAGGAAGGCTCGTTTAAACAGTAACTCAATAATCCCCGCTCGCGTGGCTTCCGTCCCTAACCCATCGGTAGCACGCAAGATCTTTTTCAGCATTTTATCTTGTACAAACCGGGCGATCCCGGTCATGGCCGAAAGCAACGTCGCATCAGTAAAATGACGTGGTGGTTGCGTCTCCCGCGCCACGACTTCTCCTCGCTCGCAAAGTAATTCATCGTCTTTGGCGACAACAGGCAACGGCATTCCTTCATTCTCTTCATCCCGTTCTTTGCCACCCAACAAAGTTCGCCAGCCCGCTTCCGCCAAAAAACGCGCTTTAGCCACAAACCTTCCCCCGGCAATATCCAGCTCGATAACACACTTGCGGAATACAGCATCCGCGCAAAACTGCATCAGATATTGTCGGGCGATAAGACCATAGACTTTGCTTTCATTATCAGTCAGCACCGAGCGGGTACTGCGTGCTGTTGGGATGATGGCATGATGCGCATCGACTTTACTATCGTTCCAACAGCGATTGCGTCGTTCACTATCTACTGCTGGCTGAGGCAACAGATCTGGCTGATGCGTGCCAATCGCCTTGAGTACCGCATGACGTCCGGCAAAATGCTCTTCCGGTAAATAACGGCTATCCGATCGAGGGTAAGTGATCAACTTATGGGTTTCGTATAGACGCTGGCAAATATCCAGCACTTGCTGGGCACTAAGCCCAAAACGTTTGGCCGCTTCAATCTGCAACACAGACAGGGAGTATGGCAACGGCGCCGTTTCTGATTCCCGTTTATCACTATAGCTCGTAACAGTGGCTGGCTGCCCTTCGATACGTTTGACCACATGTTCGGCCAACGATCGATATAACAAACGGCCCTCTTCATCCTGATAAGGCTCACAAGATTCACTGGGTTGCCACAGTGCGATAAAGCGTTCGCCAGCAGGTGTCAGAATATAGGCTTTTACTTCAAAATAATCTTTGGGTACGAAATGCTCAATCTCCTCATCGCGCCGGACCACCAGTCCAAGAACCGGCGTCTGGACGCGGCCGACAGACAACACACCGCTATAACCGGCGTTTCTTCCCAGCAGTGTATATGCCCGGGTCATATTGATGCCATATAACCAGTCAGCACGCGAACGAGCCAGTGCGGACACACATAATGGAATGAACTCCCGGTTTTCACGCATCCGGGAAACTGCACGCTCCACGGCTTGTGGGTTAAGATCGTTAATCAGACAACGATGGACATGCTGTCGCTTTTCATCCGAAAGTGAAAGATATTCCAACACTTCATCCACCAGCAACTGCCCTTCACGATCCGGGTCACCAGCATGAATAATTTCATCCGCCTGCGCCAACAGCCGCTTAATGGCGTTTAACTGCTTGCTGACCGAAGGACGCGGCTGTAACAGCCATTTTTGCGGAATAATCGGTAGGTCAGCCAATGTCCAGCGCGTATAGCGGCTGTCATAGGCATCTGGCTGTGCCTGTTCCAGCAAATGCCCGACACACCAGGTAACAACATCGTGATCACCACAGGCGATATAGCCATCACCGCGCCGATGTGGCTTGGGTAGAACATCAGCAATCGCACGAGCAAGGCTGGGCTTTTCGGCAATAAACAGTCGCATTTTTCACCGCAATACAGACAGTCATTTCTTGTAAGCCATCTTCATAAATAAATGAAGATGGCATTGATAATCATCAGAAATAATTAACAAACTTTTCCGTGTCGAGTGGCGTAACTGTTAGGGAGGCTTTGAGTTGAGGTGTACCGAGGTAAAGGAAACCGACAATCTCATCCTGCGGTCGACAACCAAATGCCTCACGTACCAAATTGTGATGAGTCCATGCACCACTGCGCCAGATGCCATTAAACCCCTGGGCCTGCGCGGCCATTTGCATGGCATGAACGGCGCAACCAGCCGAAACCACTTGCTCCCACTGAGGAACTTTGGGGTTTTCTTCACAGTGCGCAATCACGGCAATGATCATCGGTGCCCGAAACGGAGACTGACGGGCTTTTTCTATAACCGCTTCATCCAATCTATCCTGCTGTGCAGCCTGCGTCAGTACAGCACTAAAACGGGACAGCCCCTCATCCTGAATAATGAAGAAGCGCCAGGGTTGCAGCGCACCATGGTCGGGAGCCCGCATCCCGGCATGAATGATATTATCAAGCGCATCGCCGGATGGTGCAGGGGCAATCAATCGAGATGCCGAACGACGATTTAGTAATAATTCAAGAGCATCCATCACACTTCTCCTGTATTACATCGAGTGTCAGTGATAAGACAAATATGCGCGCCACGTTATCACAAGTAGAAGTTTTGTTACAAGTTAGCCACCTGGCCGTATATTTCGGACATGATAAAAGCTGACTTTTTTCTATCGGCTCATTAGGATACTAAACTGTTTCTTCCGTTTTCGGAGTTATCATGCGCACGATGTGGCGAATTTTTAGTGGGTTAGTTAAGTGGATCTGGGGTCTACTCAATCTTATCCGTGAATTTATACTCAACATCTTCCTTATCCTATTGATTTTATTTGGAATTGGTATTTATAACCAAATCAGGGCCCCTCAGGAAGAACCTTCCCGTGGCGCACTGTTGCTTGATTTAACCGGTGTCGTGGTAGACAAACCCTCAGTCAACAACAAACTACGTCAGTTTGGCCGCGAGTTTTTGGGGGTTTCCGCCAGCCGACACCAGGAGAATTCCCTGTTTGATATTGTTGACAGCATTCGTCAGGCTAAAAACGATAGTAATATCACCGGGATAGTAATGGACCTGACGGATTTAACCGGTGCTGACCAACCTTCCCTGCAATATATTGGCAAAGCGCTGCGCGAATTCCGCGATAGTGGGAAACCCATCTACGCAGTCGGTGATAATTACAACCAGATACAGTATTACCTGGCCAGCTACGCGAACAAGATTTACCTGACTCCGCAGGGCAATGTCGATCTGCATGGTCTTGCGACCAACAATCTCTATTACAAAACGCTGTTGGATAAATTGAAGGTAACAACCCATGTCTTCCGGGTCGGCACCTATAAATCAGCGGTTGAGCCATTCATCCGTGACAATATGTCTTCAGCGGCTCGAGAAGCCGACAGTCGTTGGATCAACATCCTGTGGCAGCATTATCTGGATACTGTTGCAGCCAACCGTCAAATTACACCGCAACAACTTTTCCCTGGAGCTGAAGGGATTCTGGCGGGATTACGCGCAGTTGACGGCGATACGGCGCGCTACGCGCTGGAAAATAAGCTGGTCGATGAAGTGGCCTCACACACAGTAATCGAACAGTCATTTATAAAAGCGTTCGGCTGGGATGCGAAAGACAAAAATTTCAATTTCACCAGTATCTACGACTATACACCGACTAAACCGACACCGGACGCCAACAAAATTGCGGTGATCTTTGCCGATGGAATGATCGTCGATGGGTCGGAAACCCCAGGTTATGTTGGTGGTGATACCACTGCCGAGCAAATTCGTGAGGCCCGGCTCAACCCTAAAGTTAAAGCGGTTATTTTACGGGTTAACAGTCCAGGTGGTAGCGTTAATGCCTCCGAACGAATCCGTTCCGAACTAGAGGCAGTTCGTCTGGCTGGAAAACCGGTTGTCGTTTCTATGGGCGGAATGGCGGCTTCCGGTGGCTACTGGATATCAACTCCCGCCAATTACATTATTGCCAGCCCCAGTATACTAACTGGCTCTATCGGTATTTTTGGTGTGATCAATACCTTTGAGAACTCACTGGATAGCATTGGTGTTCATACTGACGGTGTAGCCACATCACCATTAGCCGATTTGGCTGTAACCAAGCCATTACCCCCAGTATTTAGTCAGCTTATGCAATTAAACATTGAGCGCGGTTATAAAAACTTCGTGTCACTGGTTGCTAAATCACGGAAGAAATCGACTGCGCAAATTGATGAAATCGCTCAAGGACACGTTTGGGTGGGTAGCGATGCCAAAACTAACGGCCTGGTGGATCAATTAGGCGATTTTGACGACGCAGTGAAGAAAGCCGCCGAGCTGGCAAAACTCAATCACTACCAACTAAGCTGGTTTACGGAACAGCCAAGCCTGTTCGACGTCATGTTCAATCAGGTTAGAGGTTCCGTTTATGCCATGCTGCCTTCAGCGTTACAGGCCATGCTACCCGCGCCAGTAGCGCAATTGGCGGAAACCATTCGTTCACAACCGTCTATCCTGAATAAGATGAACGATCCACAAAATCGGTATGCGCTCTGTCTCACCTGTGGAGATATCCGCTAAACATACTGACAGCCCGGTAAGACAGCCGGGCTGTTTTCCTGCTGGTTACATTTATCATCCAGCGTTTTATCTCTTGTAATGATATCCATGCAAAAAAAATCCATTTATGTTGCCTATACCGGCGGTACCATCGGTATGCAACGCTCAGAAAACGGCTATATTCCCGTCTCCGGTCATCTGCAGCAGCAGGTAGCCAACATGCCGGAATTTCATCGACTGGAAATGCCGTCTTTCACCATTCATGAATACACGCCGTTAATCGACTCTTCGGATATGACACCAGCGGACTGGCAATCTATCGCCAATGATATTCAGCAACACTATGACAATTATGATGGTTTCGTCATTTTGCATGGCACAGACACCATGGCATTTACAGCATCCGCACTCTCCTTCATGTTGGAGAATCTCGCCAAGCCGGTAATAGTGACAGGGTCACAAATTCCATTGGCCGAATTGCGCTCGGATGGTCAGACTAATCTGCTGAATGCGTTGTATGTAGCCGCCAATCATCCAGTGAATGAAGTCAGTCTGTTTTTTAACAACAAACTGCTACGTGGAAACCGAACCACTAAAGCGCATGCTGACGGTTTTGATGCGTTTGCCTCCCCCAACTACCCTCCATTGCTGGAAGCCGGTATCCATATCCGTCGATTGGCGCCACTACCACAAACACCAGCCTCCGGTGCGCTGATCGTCCATGACATTACGCCGCAACCCATTGGCGTTATCACTATTTATCCCGGTATTTCCGCCGATGTCGTCAGCAACTTTTTGCGCCAACCAGTCAAAGCACTGATATTACGATCTTATGGTGTCGGTAATGCCCCACAAAGTTCTGGACTGCTTAATGAACTTCGCCAGGCGTCAGAGCGAGGCATTGTGGTCGTTAATCTGACACAGTGCATTTCAGGACGAGTCAATATGGAAGGATACGCTACCGGTAACGCACTAGCACAAGCCGGTGTCATCAGTGGTTTCGATATGACGGTTGAAGCCGCACTGACAAAACTACATTATTTACTCAGTCGCGATGATCTCTCGCCAATCGATGTCCGCCGTCTGATGCAGCAAAATCTACGCGGTGAGCTGAGCGACAAAGATTAAGAGGAACAGTTATGAACAGAGCGTTATTACTGATCGATTTGCAGAATGATTTCTGTCCGGGCGGCGCGTTGCCGATAACTGACGGTGACCAGGTTATTTCAGTAGCCAATCAAGCCATTGAAGCGTGCAAGGCAGCCACTGTTGCAGTCATCGCCAGTCAAGATTGGCATCCAGCAAATCATCGTAGCTTTGCCATCAATTCTGGCTCAGTGGTGGGGGAAATAGGTGAACTGGACGGTTTGCCACAAGTTTGGTGGCCAGTTCACTGCGTACAAGAACAGACTGGTGCCGATTTTCATGCCGATCTCAATCGCCAAGCCATAAACTGGGTTGTACGTAAAGGTACGCAAAGCAATATCGACAGTTATAGCGCCTTTTTTGATAACGGGCATCGTGCTAAAACCTGCCTGGACGATTGGCTGAAGGCACACAGTATTAACCGACTCACCGTTATGGGACTCGCGACAGATTACTGCGTTAACTATACCGTGCTGGACGCTCTGTCCTTGGGATATCAAACAGAAGTATTAGTCGAAGGATGTCGGGGCGTCAATCTACAGCCGCAAGACAGCCACCTGGCGCTTCAAAACATGGCGCATCATGGTGCCACATTGATAGACTTGCCGACGTTTATCGACTCTCTTTCATAAAGTGTGTGAGTCGATCGGAATAACCCGTAGTAACATCAATTACGACGGGTTACTTAAAATCAGGATGCTTTCAGTTGCCTAATCCTGTGGTTTCAGTGTAATTATCGGCGCTTCCTGAAATTGCTGTTTCAGTGTTTGCTTACTTTTTATTTCAATTTCACCTTGTGTATTAATACTCATGTGTTCCGCATCAATATTATGCCGGGACTGCCACAGCATCACTATTTGCAACGAATTTTCTTTCTGTTCCGCAGTCAGTGACACACCATCCGGCCATTTACCCAATTCGACAGCCGTTACCAGTCGCTGATAAATTTCCGGGGTCATAGTATTGATCAAGTCATCAAGTTGCATCTGTTTTCCTGCCATCCAACACGTTTTGCTGAAACGTTTCAAGTCATTAGATTACGAAACGAATTATCCGTCTATTTTTTCTCCATCGTCCGTATCAGTGAAACTGAGTGACGTGGAGTTCACACAGTAACGCTCACCGGTCGTCTCCGGGGGACCATCAGGGAACACATGACCTAAATGAGCATCACAATGGCCACATCGGATTTCAATCCGTTGCATATTGTGTGAATAATCATCCAGATAACGAATCGCGTCGATGGATACCGGTTGATCGAAACTCGGCCAACCACAACCAGAATCATATTTCCGGTCAGAGTAGAACAACGGCTGCTGGCAGCACAAGCAGTGATAAACGCCTGTTTGCTTGTTATGAAGAAACTTGCCTGAGTATGCCGGTTCAGTGCCCCGCTGTTGTGTGACATAACGCTGCATTTCAGTCAGACGCTCCAGCGCAGGTTGAGAAGATGTATCTTTTGTCATAGCTTTCTCACAGAGACTTAAAGCATTATCTACCGATGTGGTTTTTAATTCTAACAAAAAATTAACACCTGAGCAGGCCATTTTGGCCTACACTATGGCTCAATAGCAGGGCATAATTTTAATTGTGATCTCCGTCTCAATTATGTCTGTGATAGGTGTTCTATTGATGAGGTATTCCTCATATCATTGAGGCATATGATCTAGTTACACTGATCGCTGTTTTATCGTGCAAAGATTGTTCAGAGTTTTGACTTATAGCAACTATTGACACGATTCCGCTTGACGCTCAGTAAGGTTTTTGTAATTTTACAACCAACCTTTATTCACTAACCCATAGCTGGTGGAATATATGACTATTAAAGTAGGTATCAACGGATTTGGCCGCATCGGCCGTATTGTTTTCCGCGCTGCACAAGAACGTTCTGACATCGAAATCGTTGCTATCAACGATCTGTTAGATGCAGACTATATGGCTTACATGCTGAAGTATGACTCAACTCACGGTCGCTTTAACGGCACCGTTGAAGTGAAAGACGGCCATTTGGTAGTTAACGGCAAAACTATCCGTGTTACCGCTGAAAGAGATCCGGCTAACCTGAAATGGGGCGAAGTTGGCGTTGATGTCGTTGCTGAAGCAACAGGTATCTTCCTGACCGACGAAACTGCTCGTAAACACATTCAGGCTGGAGCCAAGAAAGTCGTTCTGACCGGTCCATCCAAAGATGCTACCCCGATGTTTGTAATGGGTGTAAACCACAAATCTTATGCTGGACAGGACATCGTTTCCAACGCATCTTGTACTACTAACTGCTTGGCTCCGTTGGCAAAAGTTATTAATGACAATTTTGGTATCGTTGAAGCATTGATGACCACTGTTCATTCAACTACCGCTACTCAGAAAACAGTTGATGGTCCTTCTCACAAAGACTGGCGTGGTGGCCGTGGCGCGTCTCAGAACATCATTCCATCGTCTACCGGTGCAGCCAAAGCTGTAGGTAAGGTCATTCCTGAACTGAATGGCAAACTGACAGGTATGGCGTTCCGTGTACCGACCCCGAACGTATCTGTGGTTGACCTTACTGCCCGTCTGGCAAAACCGGCTTCTTACAAAGAAATCTGTGCGGCCATCAAGGCGGCTTCTGAAGGCGAACTGAAAGGCGTTATGGGCTACACGGAAGATGACGTGGTTTCTACCGACTTTAACGGTGAAAAACTGACATCTGTGTTCGATGCCAAAGCCGGTATTGCTTTGAGTGACACTTTTGTGAAGCTGATTTCCTGGTACGATAATGAAACTGGCTACTCCAATAAAGTTCTGGATCTGATCTCCCATATTTCTAAATAACCGGGTGATCGATAGATGAAGAAGGGCGACACTGTGTCGCCCTTTTTATTTGCTGGTTAGTAACAAACAACAGACGGGCAATATCATGAACGATAAAGTTTTCTCTCTCCCCATTCTGCAACAAATCACACCGACAATCAGTCAACGTCAGTTAAATCAACTACCGGTGATCGTGGTGGAACATCCGCAAGTTCGTGCGGCCATTACACTACAGGGTGCACACCTGATAAGCTGGAAACCGCAAGGAGAACATCCGGTATTGTGGCTGAGCGACAATACATCGTTTACAGAGAATGTTGCCATCCGCGGCGGCATACCAATCTGTTTCCCCTGGTTTGGTCCAGTATCAGAACCGAATCATGGCTTTGCTCGTCTACTGCCGTGGGAGTTCACGTCTCACAGTGAAGATGAGAAAGGTGTTCACCTGGCATTCACTCTGCGTGATAATGCCAAAACACGCGAACAATGGCCGCATGAATTCACGCTAATTGCACGTTTTAATTTAGGGAAAGAGTGCCGCATTGAATTGGAATCACATGGTGATTACAGCATTACCAGCGCGTTACATGCTTACTTCCAGATTGGTGACATCAAGCAGATCAGTATTAGCGGTCTGGGCGAGACTTTCATCGATAAGGTTAATCAAGGGAAGATAGCAACTCAACAGGGCGATTTGCGCTTCACCGATCGCACCGATCGCATTTATACCCAGCCACAAGCAATCAGTAAAATTCACGATCCTGAACTGCATCGCACTATTGAGATACACCACACTCATCACAGTGATGTTGTGTCATGGAACCCAGGTGCAGAATTGTCCCACACTATCGCGGATATGACGGATGACGGTTATAAAACATTTGTCTGTGTGGAAACTGCACGCATCAACCAGCCGTTTACCGCGACGACACATACGCCAGCCAGGTTATCAACGACCATTAAGATCAAAAAATAGCCTACGCATTACGTCTATGGCTGGCAAATACCAGCCATATTTCTCGGGTTACACCACGTCCAGCATTTGCTTGTGTGATAGTGCCGGGAAAGCCTTGTCCAGCAAGGTAATATCTTCCGTGCTCAATGTTACCGACAGTACCTTTGCGTTTTCTTTTACATGTACTTCTGAGCTGGCTTTGGGAATGGCGATTACTCCATGCTGGCGAATCACCCAAGCCAATAGTACTTGTGCTGCCGAGAGCCCATGCCGCCGCGCAACAGCCTTCACTGTTGGCGCTTTCAATAAATCACATTTCAACTTACCAGCCTGTGCCAACGGGCAATACGCCATGACCGGAACATGCCGTTGTTGACACCACGGTAATAAATCATACTCAATACCACGCGAAGCCAGATGATAAAGAACTTGGTCGGTAATGCACTGTTCACCGCCATTCAACGACCACAATTCCTGCATATCATCCACATCCAAATTGGATACACCACAATGGCCAATTTTCCCGGCCTGCTGCAATTGCTCCATGGCAGCAATCGTATCCACCAGAGGAATACCGCCTCGCCAATGCAGCAGATAGAGATCAATATGTTCCGTCTGTAAGCGCTTCAGACTACGTTCACAAGCCGTTATGGCTTTCTCACCTCCCGCATTATGCGGATAAACCTTGGAAACCAGATACACCTGGTCGCGACGCCCTCGAATAGCTTCACCTACGACGTCTTCGGCCCCGCCCTCTGCATACATTTCAGCAGTATCAATCAGTCGTAATCCCTGTTCTATTCCAACTCGCAGCGCCCTGACCTCTTCGGCTTTTTGCTGCGGGTTTTCTCCCATATACCAGGTTCCCTGACCGATAGCCGGCACACTCGAACCATCAGGAAATGTTACCGTTTTTACTGCCATAATTGTCGGGCCTCTTTCTACGTGAGTAGCACTAAACTTCACGCACTGAAAGTATGCAAATAAAGTAACAGCGCCCCATTATTGTGCAGCAAGCGCACAATAGGTAAGCAGCACAACTCAGAAAGTATAACTAACCCCTGCACCGAACAGCAGACTGTAGTTTTTATCTACTATCGGACTATTTTTTACCTCATCAGCCAAATGAGTGTAACGGCTGGCTACCCACGCGTTCCATTTTTGACTGATTTTGTAGTTTGCTAGCAGTTCCACATAAGGAGACCAACTGTCATTCGGGTTATAGCTACTCAAGCCCGAACGTGCGGATTCACTATCAGAAACACCATAATAATAGCGGTTCTGATTTTTGCTATTCCAAGTTACCCCGACACTAGGTGTCATGCTCCAGTCGTCCATGTTAAAGCGATACAAATAGGCGATGTCCCCGATAAGGCCATTACTGTTATCCAACGTATCCCCTACCAATGACGTGCGTACTGTCCCCCAATCTTCATCATGCCTATATGCAATACCGGCCATCAACGTACTACGGCGTCTATCTAACTTCTGCACTTGGGCATCACTACTATCGCTGGGTTTGAAACCAAAGGGAAAATAACTGGCAGTTAGCGAAAGCTTGTTCTGCTCATCATTCCATAGGTAATATCCTCCTCCCAAGCCATGAAAATAAAAATTTTCACTTTCATAAGAAAAGAATGGAAAGGGATATACATGAGTGTCATCTCCCTTATATACCGAGTTTTCCCCGATAATCCCGCCCCCTAATGCGAATTCGCCCGCATAAGCAGAGGAGGAGACTAACGTTCCGGTAACCAGCACCATTAAAAGTGATAGTTGACATTTTTTCACAGTTATCTATTTCCTGTTCAGATTTGCATCGTATTAAGATTGAGTCGTTATCATTTCTGGCAGTTATCCGATCAACCACTTCTAGCAGCTACTTGTCCAACCAGATTGGAGACTGATACATAGTAACCACTTTATCTGTCAAAAACGATAACAATTCGAATGCACATAATAGCTATGACAAATGATATTATATGTAATGCTACTGAAGTGAGTCATTGAAATATCTTAAAAAATGTTAGGAGAATAGAGGAAATTTCACGGATGCAAACTACGCTTTAAACAGAAGGAGAAATTTTCCTTGAGTTCATGCTGTAAATTTATTATCACAGCACTCTGCACCACAAGTTGGCATAAGGGTTGCTGTACTCAGAGAGAGTTTCTTCTTTTGGGAGAGCCAACCATTATATAGGCCACATACATTCTATTCGCTCTCTTACTCTGTGTTAATCGACGAAGGACGGGCATCGCTATGAACATATTTGATCACTACCGTCAGCGCTACGACGCTGCCAAAGATGAAGAGTTCACTCTGCAGGAATTTCTTGCCATCTGTCAGCAGGATCGCAGTGCGTATGCAAATGCTGCCGAACGGTTATTAATGGCCATTGGCGATCCAGTAATGGTGGACACCGCACAGGAATCGCGTCTGTCCCGTTTATTTTCTAACCGGGTGATTGCCCGGTATCCTGCGTTTGAAGAATTCTATGGCATGGAGGAAGCGATTGAACAGATCGTGTCTTATCTCAGACATGCTTCACAGGGTTTGGAAGAGAAAAAACAGATTCTCTATTTGCTGGGCCCGGTTGGTGGGGGTAAATCATCCTTGGCGGAACGCCTAAAAGTACTGATGCAGCGAGTGCCAATTTATGTGCTCAGCGCCAATGGCGAACGGAGTCCGGTTAACGATCATCCGCTAAGTCTGTTTAATCCACAGGAAGACGCCTCTATTCTGGAAAAAGAGTACAACATTCCCCGTCGCTATCTCGGCACAATCATGTCTCCATGGGCAGCTAAACGCCTGCAGGAGTTTGGCGGAGACGTTACCAAATTCCGTGTCGTTAAGGTGTGGCCGTCAATTTTGGGCCAACTGGCTATTGCCAAAACCGAACCTGGCGATGAAAACAATCAAGATATTTCAGCATTGGTCGGCAAAGTAGACATCCGCAAACTGGAACATTATGCTCAAAACGATCCCGATGCCTACGGGTATTCCGGTGCATTGTGCCGTGCCAACCAAGGCATAATGGAGTTCGTGGAAATGTTCAAAGCACCGATTAAAGTGCTGCATCCATTGTTGACTGCCACTCAGGAAGGCAACTATAACGGTACGGAAGGCATCGCGGCCCTGCCATTCAACGGTATTATTCTGGCCCACTCCAACGAATCCGAATGGGTACAATTCCGTAATAATAAAAACAATGAGGCCTTTCTTGACCGTGTTTATATCGTAAAAGTACCTTATTGCCTGAGAGTGTCTGAAGAGGTTAAAATTTACGATAAATTACTGAAAAACAGTGAATTATCAAATTCTCCTTGTGCACCTGGCACGCTGGAAATGCTGGCTCGTTTCTCCATATTGTCGCGACTTAAAGACCCGGAAAACTCCAGCCTCTATTCAAAAATGCGGGTCTATGATGGTGAAAGTCTGAAAGATACTGACCCAAAATCAAAATCGTATCAGGAATACCGTGACTATGCCGGTGTGGACGAGGGAATGACTGGCCTTTCCACCCGCTTCGCCTTCAAAATTCTTTCTCGAGTATTTAACTTCGATCACGGTGAAGTGGCGGCAAATCCAGTACATCTGTTTTATGTGTTAGAGCAACAGATTGAGCGCGAACAATTCCCACAAGATATAGCGGAAAAATATCTGGAGTATCTGAAAGGCTATCTGATTCCAAAATATGCGGAATTTATTGGCAAAGAAATTCAGACTGCCTATCTCGAATCCTACTCGGAATATGGACAAAATATTTTCGATCGCTATGTCACCTACGCCGACTTCTGGATTCAGGACCAAGAATACCGCGATCCAGATACCGGACAATTGTTTGATCGTGAATCGCTTAACGCCGAGCTGGAAAAAATCGAAAAACCGGCTGGTATCAGCAATCCAAAAGATTTTCGTAACGAAATTGTCAATTTTGTGCTGCGTGCCCGAGCCAACAACAATGGGCATAATCCAAACTGGACCAGTTATGAGAAATTGCGTACCGTCATTGAGAAAAAAATGTTCTCCAACACGGAAGAGTTGTTGCCGGTCATTTCGTTTAATACCAAAACCTCGACAGATGAACAGAAAAAACATGATGACTTCGTTGACCGCATGATGGAAAAAGGCTACACCCGGAAACAGGTTCGCTTGTTGTGCGAATGGTATCTGCGTGTGAGGAAGTCGTCTTGATGCAGCATATCGCCAGGCAACATCGTTTGGGGGAATCATGGCCTATTTCATTGATCGACGGCTAAACGGAAAAAACAAAAGCGCGGTTAACCGCCAGCGCTTTTTACGCCGTTACAAGTCGCAAATAAAACAGTCGATTTCCGAGGCCATCAACAAGCGTTCGGTAACCGATATAGATAACGGGGAATCCATCTCGATTCCTAATGCAGATATCAGCGAGCCGACGTTCCATCAAGGCCAGGGAGGTGTACGCCATCGTGTCCATCCAGGCAATGACCACTTTGTCGAGAATGACAAGGTCGAGCGGCCACCGAGCGGAGGTGGCAGCGGTTCTGGTCAAGGGGACGCCAGCCAGGACGGTGAAGGGCAAGATGAATTTGTCTTTCAGATTTCAAAAGATGAATATCTTGACCTGTTGTTTGAGGATCTGGCACTACCAAACTTGAAAAAAAACCAGCACCAACAGTTGACTGAATATAAAACACATCGGGCAGGCTACACCGCCAATGGTGTTCCTGCCAATATCAGCGTAGTACGTTCACTGCAAAACTCCCTCGCCCGTCGAATGGCAATGACTGCTGGGAAACGCCGTGAACTGCATCAACGGGAAGAAGACCTCGCGTTACTGGAAAATACCGAGCCAGTGCAATTACTGGAAGAAGAACGTCTGCGTAAGGAAATTGCCGAGCTACGTCAACGTATTGACAGAGTGCCATTTATTGACAGCTTTGATCTACGTTACAAAAACTATGAGCGGCGACCCGAACCTTCGAGCCAGGCCGTCATGTTCTGTCTGATGGATGTGTCAGGGTCAATGGACCAGGCAACAAAAGATATTGCCAAGCGCTTTTATATTCTGCTGTACCTGTTCCTCAGTAGAACCTATAAAAATGTTGAGGTGATATATATTCGCCACCATACGCAGGCCAAAGAGGTCGACGAGCAGGAATTTTTCTACTCACAGGAAACCGGAGGCACAATTGTCTCCAGCGCACTGAGATTGATGGAGGAAGTAGTAAAAGAGCGTTACGACCCTGCACAGTGGAACATTTATGCAGCACAAGCTTCAGATGGCGACAATTGGGCTGATGACTCACCGCTATGCCATGATCTGTTGGCTACCCATCTGCTGCCAATAGTACGGTATTATAGCTACATAGAGATTACTCGCCGTTCTCATCAAACCTTGTGGCGAGAATATGAACTGCTGCGGGATAAATTTGATAACTTTGCCATGCAACATATCCGTGATCAGGCTGATATCTACCCAGTGTTTCGGGAATTGTTCCATAAACAAACAGTTGAAAAATAATCAGTTATCAGCCAGCATTGGATCGTGCTGGCTGACCATCTCTCAATTATTCATCTCAGTTTAATCATTCTTCAACCAAGCGACTTCTGTTTTATATTTCAATATGTAACCTATTTGCAGATAGCGCATAAAATCGCCGGTCAACGCAACACGGGAAGATTAAGCATAACGGAAAAATGATAGGTCATCTGATTCAATATCCGGTGTTTTTTCAGAGATAATATCCGCCAAGAGTTGCCCCGAGCCACAGGCCATGGTCCATCCCAATGTACCATGGCCCGTATTTAGATACAGATTTTGCAGCGGCGAACGCCCAACCAGCGGAGTACCATCTGGAGTCATCGGTCGCAGACCGGTCCAAAACGTTGCCTGCTCTATCGATCCGCAATGAGGGTATAGATCGCGGACCACCATCTCCAGCGTTTCACGCCGCTTAGGATTCAGCGAAAGATCAAACCCAGAAATCTCTGCCATACCCCCGACACGAATACGTTGATCAAAACGGGTAATAGCAACTTTATAGGTTTCATCCAGTACAGTAGAAACCGGTGCACTCGCTTCATCCGTTAACGGAATAGTCAAAGAGTAACCTTTCAAAGGATAGACCGGGATTTTGAACCACTGCTGCAGTAAATTGGCGGAATAAGAACCACATGCCACGACATAAGCATCAGCAGTGATTTTTTCGCCATCGCATTGCACGCCGGCAACCCGCTGCCCCGCGACTTCCAGGTACTGGACAGTACGACCGAAACGAAACGTTACGCCTGCCGCCGCCGCCATCTGCGCCAGTTGTTTGGTAAACAGCTGGCAGTCACCAGTTTCGTCATGAGGCAAGCGCAATCCCCCAGTCAGACGGTGACTGACACCGGCCAAAGCAGGCTCTACTGTTATCAGTTCGGATGCCTCCAGCAATTGATAGGGAACGCCTGCATCCTGCAACACCGCGATATCACGGTAAGCGTTCTCATATTGCTGCTGGGTACGAAACAACTGCAATGTCCCGCCCTGCCGGCCTTCATAATGAATAGCTGTTTTTTCACGTAATACCTGCAAGCAATCACGACTGTATTCCGCCAGTCGGACCATCCGAGCCTTATTAATCTTGTAATGCGAAGTGTCACAGTTGAGCAACATTTGCCACATCCAACGCAATTGTTCTGTCGAAAAATCGGGACGAATAGCCAATGGTGCATGGCGTTGAAACAACCATTTGATCGCTTTAATCGGTATACCCGGCGCAGCCCAGGGGGCAGAGTAACCGGGAGAAATCTGTCCGGCGTTACCGGCACTGGTTTCCTGTGCTGGTTCTGGCTGCCGGTCAATAACAGTAACATCGTGCCCTGCCTGTGTTAGATACCAGGCCGAACTGACACCAACAACACCACTCCCTAGAATAACCACCTTCATCGTTACTTATCTCCCTACCCTTTGCTTTTTTGCCGCGAAATCTGCTGAGTAAAGGCTCTAATACTGGAATAAAAGACTACTTTAGCATTTAGATAATAATTGTCATCAATTGCAGATATAGTTTTTATCTATTATGAGCGACAGTAGACTGGACGTATGATTAAGCACCGATCCTAACTTGCTTTTTCTGCCAAACTACCGATTTACCATCATTTTTCCCAGATTGAACTACGATTTAGTCATGTCGGCACGATAATGTGATGACAGCAATTGTGAGGGGCGCACTGATGGCTATAACGATTGATGATCGGATACAAAACCCACAACGTCTGAATGATGGACCTGACTGGACGTTCGATTTATTGCAAATCTATTTGGATGAGATAGATCGGGTAGCCAAACTGTACCGGTTGGATACCTATCCCCACCAAATCGAAGTAATCACCTCCGAACAAATGATGGATGCCTATTCCAGTATTGGAATGCCCATCAATTATGCGCACTGGTCATTTGGTAAGAAATTTATTGAAACAGAACAGCGCTACAAGCATGGTCAGCAAGGGCTAGCGTATGAAATCGTTATCAACTCTGATCCTTGCATCGCCTACCTGATGGAAGAAAATACCATGACAATGCAAGCGTTGGTAATAGCCCATGCCTGTTATGGACACAATTCTTTCTTCAAAGGAAATTATCTGTTTCGTAGTTGGACCGATGCCAGTTCAATCATTGATTACTTAATATTTGCCCGTCAGTATATTGCACAGTGTGAAGAGCGTTATGGTGTTAATGAAGTCGAACGGCTATTAGATTCTTGTCATGCATTGATGAGCTACGGTGTTGACCGCTACAAACGCCCACAAAAGATCTCACTGGAAGAAGAAAAGTCACGTCAAAAAAGCCGTGAAGCTTACCTGCAAAGTCAGGTCAATGATTTGTGGAAGACGCTTCCACGCAAAGAGCAGGAAATCTCACCAGAAAAATCACGTCGTTTCCCATCAGAACCTCAGGAAAATCTGCTTTACTTTATGGAGAAAAATGCGCCGTTACTTGAACCATGGCAGCGTGAAATACTTCGTATCGTGCGGAAAATAAGCCAGTACTATTATCCGCAAAAACAAACACAGGTTATGAACGAAGGTTGGGCCACATTCTGGCACTACACCATCCTTAATCACCTCTATGATGAGGGGCGGGTATCTGATCGTTTTATGATGGAATTTCTGCACAGCCATACTAATGTCATTTACCAGCCGCCTTACAATAGCCCTTACTACAATGGTATTAATCCGTATGCATTGGGCTTTGCCATGTTCCAGGATATCAAACGCATCTGCCAGAATCCAACGGATGAAGATCGCTATTGGTTTCCGGATACTGCTGGCAAGGACTGGTTAGATACCCTGCACTTCGCCATGCAGAATTTTAAGGATGAAAGTTTCATCAGTCAGTTCCTGTCACCCAAGATAATGCGTGATTTCCGTCTGTTTACCGTATTGGATGACGACAACAACAATTACCTCGAAATTGCGGCAATCCATGATGAAAAAGGCTATCACAAAATTCGGCAGGAACTCTCTGCCCAATACAATCTGAGTAATATAGAACCTAATATTCAGATTTGGAATGTGGATTTACGAGGCAACCGTTCATTGACACTGCGCTACGTTCCACAGAACCGGGCGCCACTGGATAAAAGCGCGCATGAAGTGATGAAACACATATACCGACTGTGGGGGTTTGACGTTTATATGGAGCAAATGAACGAAGATGGCAATATCGAACTGTTAGAACGCTGTCCGCCTCGGAATAATCCGCTATAGCTAGTTTGGCGTTATATTAACGTACACAACGATAAACGGGGGAGTCTGCAGTGCAGATTCCCCCGTTATTATTGCCTTCTGACGACTATCGATGACCTTCCGCCAGATCGTGTGGGATCGCACTCTGCATACTGTGCCAAATCACACTGCTTTCCTTGCCATAATGACGAACTGTCTCTAATACTTGCTCATAAAGCCCATCATGGCACATGGCATCCAACCGACGATAGAATGCCAACGCCAGCTTACGCGCATCCGGGTTAGAGAAATAGTAACGCCCAACGCGTAAATACATCCCTTTTAATCCATTCAGAATTAGCCCATATATCGGATTGCCGGAAGCAAATGCCAGCCCACGGAAAATATCGTAATCCAGTTCAGCGACAGCATCAGCGCTATCATTTACTGATTCAACTGGCTTAAGAACTTCCTGGGCTTGTGCTGGATTAATCCTCAATGCCGTGCGAATAAAAATTCCGGCGATATTGGTACGAACAGCTAACAGATTGTCGATCAATTGTGGAACGCTGTCGTGATCCAGTCGAGCCAGTGTCTCAAGAATATTGAGACCTGACGTTTCCCAAAAGTTATTGATTTTTGTTGGCTTACCGTGCCGGATTGTTAACCAGCCATCACGCGACAACCGCTGCAATACTTCACGCAGCGTAGTACGTGTCACGCCTATCAGTTCGGAAAGCTCCCTTTCTGCCGGCAGAATGGACCCAGGAGGAAATCGATTATTCCATATACTTTCAATAATATACTCTTCCGCGAATCCCGCCGGACTTTGCGCCTTTATAACCATAAGTTTATATTCCGTAGCGATGTTTACCAATGAAAGTCAACATCATCATACCAAACGAACTCTTCAGCACATAGCATACAGGACTTTAAAAGACAAATTCGACATAAAAACTGTGATTAAAGACAATTCCATTCAAACAAACAGGGATATACTTTCCATTCTGATATAAATTTCTTCAAATACAATTTATATTGTTAAACAATTTTAACGGTAAGGGAAAAAACACGACAATGTTGGACATACCTGTTCACAGTATTCTCCTCAAGAATTTTTTAGGTAAATCACCAGACTGGTACAAACTCACCATACTGCTGTTTCTAGTTATAAACCCATTGCTGTTCTTTTTTGTCAGTACTTTCGCTGCCGGGTGGTTGCTCGTCATCGAATTTATTTTCACTCTGGCCATGGCATTAAAATGTTACCCCTTGCAGCCAGGCGGATTACTGGCACTGGAAGCGATATTCATTGGCATGACCAACCCAGACCAAGTGTGGCATGAAGTCACTGGCAACATTGAAGTTTTATTATTGTTAGTATTTATGGTTGCCGGCATCTACTTTATGAAACAGCTGTTGCTGTTTGTGTTTACCCGCTTGCTACTAAATATCCATTCAAAAATTGGGTTATCTCTTGCCTTCTGTATTGCGGCAGCGTTTCTTTCCGCATTTCTGGATGCATTGACCGTGATTGCGGTTATTATTAGCGTAGCAGTTGGTTTTTATGATATTTATCATCGATTTGCCTCAAGTCAGGGTGAGTACACGGATATCAATGATGATAGCGGCCTGACAGAAGATGCGCATAAACAATCACTAGAACAGTTTCGCAGCTTCCTACGCAGCCTGTTGATGCATGCCGGTGTTGGCACAGCATTGGGAGGTGTGATGACCATGGTGGGCGAACCGCAAAACCTGATTATTGCCAAAAGCGCGGGTTGGGATTTCGTCAGTTTCTTTCTGCGGATGACCCCTGTTACCATGCCAGTATTCTTATCCGGCATTCTGATTTGTATTCTGGTTGAACGCTTTAAGCTGTTTGGGTACGGCAGTACATTGCCCGCCATTGTGCGCAATGTGCTGCAAGACTATGACCGGGAAGCAACAGCCAAACGTACGTCACAGGATCGTGCTCGTCTGGTAATACAGGCTCTCATTGGCATCTGGTTGATTATCGCGCTGGCGTTTCATTTTGCTGAAGTAGGATTAATTGGCCTATCGGTGATTATCCTGGCCACTTCGCTCGGCGGCATCACGGAAGAACATGCTATCGGGAAAGCCTTCCAGGATGCGCTACCTTTTACCGCCCTGCTGACAGTCTTTTTTACTATTGTGGCAGTGATCATTGATCAGCATTTGTTTAGCCCTATCATTAATTTTGTCTTGCGATCATCTTCCAGTTCACAGATGACGTTGTTTTATCTGTTCAATGGTCTACTGTCATCTATTTCAGATAACGTGTTTGTGGGTTCGGTTTATATCAATGAAGCGCGGCACGCCTACGAGCAAGGAAGCATTTCTCTGCAACAGTTTGAATTGTTGGCCGTGGCCATTAATACCGGGACCAATCTACCATCAGTGGCAACACCAAATGGTCAGGCGGCATTTCTGTTTCTGTTGACATCTACATTGGCCCCCTTGATCCGTCTCTCTTATGGCCGAATGGTTTGGATGGCGCTACCTTACGCCATAACGATGACACTGGTCGGTTTGCTGTGCGTCGAGTATACACTGGTCCCACTTACCGATATCTTTTTGAAATTGCAATGGATTACCTATCCGACAATTCCTTTATCAGTCGGTCATTAATCCAGATAAATTGTATATATAGTGTGGGGCAGGACTGGTAATATTAGTACCGGTCCTGCCTCAGGCAGTATTGAAAACCAACGTGATTTTACGCAGCAAAAGCCTATCCTGTCAGGCGTTGTTGACACAGCCACTTGATAATGATCACAACACCCAGGCGCACCAGAAAAATATCTTTCTGACATTAGAAAACAGTCGTTGTTGCATGAGTATGATCTGATTCAATATGGTAAACGATTGCGTCCTAATGGGATAAGTTTTACATGATGGCAGTGAGTTTCCACTACCAATTCGATTGTTTCTAGTATGGAATTTTTGTTATGTTGCGATTTTTGAACCGTTGCTCCCGTAAGCGCGGCACTTGGCTACTAATGGCATTAACGGCCTTTGTCCTTGAATTGGTCGCGCTTTACTTCCAGCATGTGATGCTACTGAAACCCTGTGTACTGTGCATTTATCAACGTAGTGCGTTGTTTGGCATTATGGGTGCCGGTCTGGTGGGAGCTATTGCTCCATCAACTCTTCTGCGCTATCCCGCTATTGCATTATGGATATACAGTGCGGCAGAAGGCTTGGGGCTGGCCATAAAGCATACTGATGTTCAATTGCATCCTTCACCATTTAACACCTGTGACTTCTTTGTCAGTTTTCCATCCTGGCTACCGCTGGATAAATGGCTACCTGCTATTTTCAGCGCTACCGGAGACTGTGCTGAACGTCAATGGCATTTTATGAATCTGGAAATGCCACAATGGATGATAGTGATCTTTGGTGCCTATCTGCTGGTCGCTGTACTGGTCTTGGTTGCACAACCTTTCCGGCCTAAACGGCGTGACCTTTTCGGGCGTTAATCCACTCCCCGCCATGATTGGGCACTATTTATGCCCAATCATGTTTATTGAACATAGATAGCATTAAAAAACGTTGATCAGATCCCCTTTGGCTAGAGCTTGATAGCAGTTTCCTGTCACTACTATTTGTCATTTCATCGTTAAAGATATTCAACCCGTGTTCAATTGGGCCAAGGTGATCCTGAGTTATCACATCTGAGACTTCTATTTGAACATTTAGCATATTGTTCTCTTATGATTGACTACTATTTTGCCTTGAACCGTTCCCTGCCACCTTATTTCCGGGATTCAGATCAGAGTGCAACGTCTTGGCGAGGCGGTAAGCTCTTAGCCGAGCTATTATTTATAATTGAAGCGCTAGAGAACGACTGGCATTGAGATTAACGCTGATAAGAGTGGAATTTCCATCGGGAAGAAGTAACACAGCGTTACCCGTGTGGGAATTGCTAAAACAGATAACAATACGGTGACAGCCTGACTCGGTCGTGCATCAAAAGGGAGAGACTCAATGGCGCTACGCTTGCTCGAATTGGTGTTGCAGGAGAGGGATAGCGGCGACGTCCGCGAGCTTCTTAAGGATTGCAAGGTACTTGAACACCGACATATCCGGTTGACCGATGACGAAGTGCTGGTGCGCATTCTGTTGGATGCAGTGCAAAGTGAAACGGTATTGGATTTACTGGAGAAACAATACACCGGCAGAGAGGGCTACCGGGTAATGGTCCTGCCGGTCGAAGCGACATTGCCACGCGCCCAGGTGGAACCAGAGGAAACTGCCGCGCCCGAACCATCTGCGCCAGAAGAAAAAACGCCCGAGCGGATCGGCCGTGAGGAGTTATATGAAGACATTAAGAACGGCGCGCAATTGTCACGAGTCTATATGGCACTGGTGGCGCTGTCCACGGTGGTGGCGGCGATCGGCCTGTACCACAACAGCGTGGCGGTTATTATCGGAGCCATGGTCATCGCGCCACTGCTCGGTCCAAATATTGCGCTGTCGCTCGGCATTACATTAGGCGATGTGTCACTGCTTCGGAAAGGGCTCCTGACGGCGTTGGCAGGGAATGTGGCGGCATTGGCACTGTCCGTACTCATCGGTTTGCTTTTGGACGTGGACCCAACATTGTCCGAATTAGTGTTGCGCACTCAGGTAGGTCTGGGCGACATCGTGCTGGCACTGGCGTCCGGCTGCGCAGGCGCATTGGCATTCACAACGGGAGTATCGACTGCATTGATTGGCGTCATGGTGGCGGTAGCAATGTTGCCGCCACTAGTGACCTCAGGTCTGCTGTTTGGTGGTGGGCATCCTACCTTGGCCATGGGAGCCCTTTCGCTGTTTCTGGTGAACTTGATTTGTGTGAATCTGGCGGGAGTAACGACGTTTTTGATACAGGGTATCAAACCGACGAACTGGTGGGATAAGGTTCAGGCCAAGAAAGCCACGCGTATTGCGATTGCGCTATCGATTGTCCTGTTGGCGGTGCTGGTCGGCATAATCCTGCTAGTACACAAGGGTTGAATAGGATGGGGAAAAAACATGCCCCACGCATATTCTATGTAATCAAAAACACTATATAAATCAGATAGTCAACGTGCCCAATCAGGCTTGTTGAGGATATGGTCTTGCCAGTCCACCACGTCGTTTTCCCGTACGGCAATATAGCGTACCGATATTTGTGCCTGGTGCATCGCCGCCTTTGAGCCAACAATCAGTGGATGCCAATGTGGCAGGCTTTTCCCTTCATGGACCAGACGATAAGCGCACGTTTCCGGTAGCCAATTGAACGTGACTAAATTCTCTCGCGTCAGTTTGATGCAATCCGGTTCATATTCAAAACGACGTGAATAATTGCGACACTGGCAACTTTTGATATTCAATTGATTACATGCCACATTGGTGAAATAAACCTCTTCGGTATCCTCATCAATAAGCTTATGCAAGCAACAACGCCCACAGCCGTCACAAAGAGCTTCCCACTCCTCATCAGACATTTCAGCCAGCGTTTTTTGTTCCCAAAAAGGTAATTGCATCATTGAGGTATCCATGGTGACAAACGGGAAGCACTATATAACGGTTTTATTGATGCTAAACAAGGGAAACCCCCACCCGTTGTCACAGCAGGCAACATCCTGCTCATATAACGCGGGTATTCAGGGTATTCTCGTTTAAGGTAATGGTCAGTATATCCCCGGATTGAAGTGGTCCCACGCCCTGATGTGTCCCTGTCAGTATGATATCTCCGGCACGTAGTGTGAAAAAACGGCTCATGTAAGCGATCAAAGGCAGGATCGGCGTGATCATGTCACGTGTATTCCCTTGCTGACGCATCTCACCGTTAATACTAAGCCCTAATTCAGTCTGCTGTGGGTCACCAAATTCCGACACGGGAATAAAGCCAGAAATAGGACAAGAACCATCAAAACCTTTGGCCTTTTCCCACGGTTGCCCCGCCTTTTTGAAATTTGCCTGCAAATCACGCAAGGTCAAATCCAATGCCACTCCATAGCCAGCAATCGAGCGCGCCACAAGCTCTTCATCCGCCTGTTTTAGTGGTGTACCGATCAACACCGCCAGCTCCACTTCATGATGTACAGAACCCAAATGCTTGGGAATAGCCACAGGTTGACACATATCGCACAAAGCCGTTTCCGGCTTAATGAACAGTACTGGCTCAACGGGGGTTGCACTCCCCATCTCCCGGATATGATCCGAATAGTTGCTGCCCACGCACACTACCTTGTTGACCGGGACATCCAACAACGCGCCCTGCCAGTCTCTATGCTGATACATGCTTCTTCTCCTGACCTGTCTATTTTAGTGAACCATTGCGTCATTGACACCATCACTTTGATACCAATAGCAATATTAAAGGCAATAACTCAAACCATGATAGTACAAAAACTGTCATATGCTGAAAAGGGTTTGCACTACATTCTGCGGGAGGAACCGGCCAGATATTTGAGCACAAAGCACGCCATATGATACAGAAAATGTAAAATAGCATCCTGCATCTTCAGCCTGACACACCTGTATATAAATCAGTATGAAACAGATAAAAGAACGATATTACTCTTTCCCCTGACTTATTCTGACTACAAACTTAATGAAATTAAGTCACTAATTATGTCTACATTCTCAGGTATTATCCTAAAATAATTCAGGTATCACCTTTTACATTTACCTGATGAGCATTTAATAAATTCTCTGCCACTGGCGGTAACTGCAGATAAAATCCCTGCTCATTCAAACACTGCTTTACTTTCTCTATATCGGCTGAAGCCAGTTTTTTACTGCCATTCAGCGGTAATAACATTACCAAATGAGGTTCACCGAAACTTTTCATTAACGTTTCCGGCACACGGGAAAAATCGTCTTTTTTTTCGACATACAGATATGTTTGGTCGCGTTTAGCGCTTCGATAGATCACACAAAACATTTTTTTTACTCTAATTAATGGAAGCGGTGTCTTGCCTGTATATTCATGTAACTATAACATGCTTGCAGCGCTCTGGAATATCATGCCTCGAATGTTAGTTCGGGGATTTAAAGATGCTGAAACTGAGTCAGGATAGATGTCACAAACGCCAATTGAGCTAAAAGGCAGTAGCTTTACCTTATCGGTTGTTCATTTGTATGATCAACAACCCGAGGTGGTTTATCAAGCACTGCAAGAAAAGATCGAGCAGGCTCCCGCATTTTTTAAAAATGCGCCGGTCGTAATTAATATTTCGATGCTGACTGCAGACGCAGACTGGACAAAACTGCAGCAAGCCATTTCGTCCACCGGGTTACGTGTTGTCGGAGTCAGCGGGTGTAAAGATATACAGTTGAAAACGGCGATCGAACAAGCCGGTTTGCCGCTGTTAAGCGAAGGGAAAGGCAAACATCGGGTGACGGAGCCTGTTGCACCAGTGACGGCGACAATCAAAACCAAGGTGGTGAACACCCCGGTGCGTTCCGGTCAACAGATTTATGCTCGCAACTGCGATCTTATCATCACCAGCAGCGTTAGCGCCGGCGCCGAAGTGATCGCCGACGGCAACATACATATTTATGGCATGATGCGGGGCCGTGCCCTGGCAGGCGTATCTGGCGATGTTCAAAGCCAGATTTTTTGCACGCATCTGTCTGCTGAACTGGTATCCATCGCCGGTCGATACTGGCTCAGTGACCAGATACCGGAATCCTATTTAGGACAGGCTGCACGGTTAAATCTCAACCTGCTGGATAACGTTCTAAACATCAAACCTCTAGATTAAGCCCTTGACAAGGAATCATTTATGGCACGCATCATTGTTGTTACATCGGGTAAAGGGGGCGTTGGCAAGACCACTTCAAGTGCGGCCATTGCTACCGGTTTAGCCCAAAAAGGGAAGAAGACGGTTGTCATTGATTTTGACATCGGTCTTCGTAACCTTGACCTGATTATGGGATGTGAACGCCGGGTGGTTTACGATTTTGTGAATGTCATTCAAGGTGATGCCACTCTAAACCAGGCATTGATCAAGGATAAACGCACCGAGAATCTGTACATTCTGCCCGCTTCCCAGACCAGAGATAAAGAGGCGTTAACCCGCGATGGCGTGGAAAACGTACTTAACACCCTGGCCGAAATGGAGTTCGAGTTTATCATCTGCGACTCGCCAGCCGGTATTGAGACTGGAGCGCTGATGGCGCTTTATTTCGCTGATGAAGCCGTTATCACCACCAATCCGGAGGTTTCTTCAGTACGCGACTCCGATCGCATTCTGGGTATCCTCTCTTCCAAATCACGTCGTTCTGAACGCTCCGAAGAACCGATTAAAGAACATCTGCTGCTGACCCGTTATAATCCAGGCCGCGTTAATCGTGGTGATATGCTCAGTATGGAAGACGTACTGGAAATTCTGCGCATTCCCGTGCTTGGTGTTATTCCGGAAGACCAGTCAGTGCTCCGGGCGTCAAACCAGGGTGAACCCATCATTCTGGATGGGGACTCCGATGCCGGGAAAGCGTATGCTGATACGGTGGATCGTTTGTTAGGAGAAGAACGGCCTTATCGCTTCATTGAGGAAGAGAAGAAAGGTTTCCTTAAACGACTTTTTGGGGGATAAATAATGGCCCTACTTGATTTTTTTCTGTCCCGAAAAAAAACGACAGCAAATATTGCCAAGGAACGGCTGCAAATTATTGTCGCGGAACGACGTCGGGGGGACAGTGAGCCCCATTATTTGCCGCAATTAAAGCGGGATATTTTAGAGGTCATCTGTAAATATGTACAGATAGATCCCGAAATGGTGACAGTTCAGCTAGAACAGAAAGGCGATGATATATCGGTGCTTGAACTGAATGTGACATTGCCAGAACCTGAAGAAACACCTAAATGATCCCTCCGTTCTAATTATCCCCTGCAGAAATTGCAGGGGATTCTATATTTATCTAGCGTTACTGCTTGTTTTTATTTTACCCTTTCTGTGAACAATTTCATTACTATTAATAAGCCAGACTAATTATTCTCTCTGAATTACCATAACTGGACAGCAGCAGAGAATATTCGTGATGGGATAAAATATCACCCACGCTGGCAAAAAATTAATAGTTCGCCAAAATTTCTCGCAATGCGTCACCCAATAATTCATTACGCCAACCAGCAAGCAGCTCGGGTTTGCTTTCCTGATGTGTTAATTTCCAGTGCCAATTCAACAGACGATTAATTTGCCGGCGAGAGGCCAGCAATTCAGCAGATAAACCACTATGCTCACTACAGCTTTGAATTAGCGACTTGATCTCTTTAAAGACTTTTTTATAACCAGGATATTCGATCAGATTGATTACTGGTGGTGGATAATCCGCCTCGGCCAAATTACGGCTCTCCTCCACCAGCATTAGCAAGGTTTTACCATGATAGCGGATTTCCGGACCGCTTAATCCCAGTGAATCCATCTCACCCAATGAATTTGGCAGGAAACGAGCAACCTGCCAGAGGTGTTCTTCTCTGACAATAAAATTAACCGCACTATCACGCTCTCTGGCTTTACGTAACCGCCAATCGGCCAATCGCTGCAAACAAGCCAGATGGCACCCTCGCAACTGCCAGGCATTATTGATATCTCGATACGCCAGAGCTGGATCGACAACCTCTTGACGACGCTGACAAAGCAGCTTGCATTCATCCAGTGCCGCCTCTAACCAGCCCGCTGCTTTAGCTTCCTCCACCAGTCTCAAGGCCATCGGTAACAGATAAAACACATCGGCGGCGGCATAGTCACACTGTTTCTCACTTAGTGGGCGAGCGATCCAATCCGTGCGTGACTCGCTTTTATCCAATGTAACCTGCATATACTCCTCTACCAGCGTTGCAAAACCACAAGAAAGCGGACGGCCAAGGAAAGCCGCCAGAATCTGGGTATCAATAAAAGGTGTGGGAGTCATACCGAACGCATTGAGGAACACTTCAAGATCTTCACTGCCCGCATGCAGGAATTTCACTACCTGCACATCCTGTAACAGCGCCTTAAACGGCGTCCAATCACTGATAACCAGCGGATCAATAAGCGAAAGCGCATCACCGTCATACAATTGAATCAATCCCAATTGCGGATAATAAGTGCGGGTGCGGACAAATTCGGTGTCCAGCGCCACATGAGTGACACGGCGCGCCTGCATACAAACCTGCTGTAACCCGGCATCGGTAGTGATTAACTGATAATTCAAAACATCGTTCTCTTGGTTGTGTCCAACAAATGGTTGTGACAATAAAAATAAAGCCGGTCAAACCGGCGTTCAGAATAGTGAGCCAGACTGCCCAATAATGGGCACAATACGAAGGAATGGGTATCACCCTTGCTTAGAAACACTGGCTGTGACTGATAACGCTATCATAACGTGTTCTGCTGATTCAGTCAGGCCTGTTCAATATACCTTTTTCGCAATAACAGGAATCATTCAGGTGACTGATTGATCACTACGTAATTCCCGGCGCAGGATCTTACCGACCATAGACTTCGGTAATTCATCCCGAAACTCAAAAAGTCTGGGGACTTTGTAACCCGTAAGGTTTCGACGACAGTGCGTAATCAGTTCATCTTCCGTCAGAGAGAGATCCCGGCGGACCACAAAAACTTTTACCGCCTCACCGGAAAACTCACTGGGCACGCCAATAGCGGCAACTTCAGACACTTTTGGATGTTGGCTGACCACTTCCTCAATTTCATTCGGATAAACATTAAAACCAGACACCAGAATCATGTCTTTTTTGCGATCGACAATTCGCAAAAAACCCTGTTCATCTGCGGTCACAATATCACCGGTGAGCAGCCAACCCTCTTTCAATATATCCTCAGTTGCTGCAGGCTGTTGCCAATAACCCCGCATCACTTGTGGCCCACGTACCCATAACTCACCAGGTTCACCCGGTTCAACATCGTTGCCATCTTCATCTACAATGCGAACATCGGTAGAGGACACCGGTAAACCGATACTGCCATTGTAATGTTTCAGATCATAAGGATTACCCGTTACCAGTGGTGAGCTTTCTGTCAGTCCATAGCCTTCCAGTATGTGATGTCCGGTCAGCTTTTCCCAACGCTCAGCCACCGTTTTCTGTACTGATGCCCCACCGCCCACCGACAGACGCAGTGTGGATAAATCCAGTTGTTGAAATTCACGATTATTCAACAGCGCGTTGAATAGCGTATTGACACCCGTCATCGCGGTAATAGAGTATCGGCTGAACTCTTTCACCGTTTCCGGGATGTCTCGAGGATTGGTAATCAGCAGATTCTGGCCCCCCATTTCAACAAACAGCAGGCAGTTCACTGTCAGGGCATAAATGTGATACATCGGCAATGCGGTGACAACCAGTTCATGTCCCTCTTGCAATAGCGGACTGTAGGCCGCCTTCGCCTGCATCAGATTAGCCTGCATATTGCGGTGCGTCAGCATCGCTCCTTTGGGTATACCGGTCGTACCACCGGTGTACTGCAAAAAAGCCAGATCATCGTTAGTAATATCCGGCTTTACATACTGTAGCCGGCGCCCCTGCTGTAAAGCGAGACGGAATGAGATGGCACCCGGTAGGTGATATTTCGGTACCAGTCGCTTGATATATTTCACCACAAAGTTAACCAGTGTCCCCTTGACCGTAGAAAGCTGATCTCCCATACGAGTCAAAATAACGTGCTTAACTTGCGTGTTATAAACCACTTTTTCCAGTGTATGCGCAAAATTGGAAACAATCACAATAGCGCTGGCGCCGCTGTCTTTAAGCTGATACTCCAACTCGCGAGGGGTATAGAGCGGGTTGATATTTACCACAACCATACCAGCACGCAAAACACCGAATAACGCCACCGGATATTGCAATAAATTAGGCATCATCAGTGCAATGCGATCACCTTTCTGCAGTTTCAGCTGGTTTTGCAAATAGGCGGCAAACGCTCGACTGCGCTCTTCTAACTTGCGGAAGGTCATCACCTCCCCCATATTAATAAACGCAGGTTGATCGGAATAGCGTGTCACCGCATTTTCAAACAACTCAATCAGGGATGAATAACGATCCGGATCAATTTCAGCCGGCACATCGACCGGGTAACGGGCTAACCAAATTTTTTCCAAGACGGCACTCCCGAGATTTTTTCTTAGTGGCATGCTCAGTCCCAGTCTTGAGTGGCTTTTAACATTATTTTAACGCGACTTGCTCATTGGAAAATAAACAATGTCCAGGTTGAGAGGCCGATCACTTATTTCAACATCTTACAATCAATGCAAAAAAATAAGGCGACCGAAGTCGCCTCTACTACAACAAATAACATTACGCCATTGTTATTCTGTCACTACTGACTCAATCTGGGCAGGTCCGTATTCCATACTATCGCCCCAACCCGGTCCCCAACCATATGGATATCGCTGTCCCCACCACCGATCATAAGCACGCGGTGGTAGAACCACCTGTTGAACCACACGCCAACGCTTATAACCCTGGACATCAATTACGACATAACGATAAGGCCTATGACCAATTGTGCCTTGTTCTGTCCCGGTAATAGGTCCGACAACTGTCACCAGTTGGTTTTTAAAATCCACCGGTTCGAGGAAACCTTTTACATAAGCAATAAAACGCCCATCGGAGAGTGCGCCCAGGCGCGGACGAGCACCATCATCTAGCGGCATACTGCTGATTTCCAAGCGAGTTCTATCCGCCTCATTACGAATACCAACCACTCGTCCACCGAAACGTGACTCTTGGCCGACGTACAACGAGGGAGCATTCATTACTCGAACCAAATCAGTCTGCGGTGTCGGAGAGGTTCCCCTAATCGCTTCCGGCACCGTCACACAGCCAGTTAACAATCCGCTGGTCACCAGCAGTACACCATACATTTTGAAACGTAGTGATGAATACATGATCTGAACACCACACAATTAGAGTGATTGATTGCCATAGCACGCACTTTTTTCATAACCTGATAGTTAGACTATAAGTCATTCCTTAAGTTGCGGTTTACTACCGGCCCGGTAACTTCTTCCATGTGACTTCATTGCGTAAATAGCATGGCTGAGCCATTTCGACACTCACTGACAGCCCCGCCTGCCACTGCTGGATAGCCAGTGGCAACATATCTTCAGCATGTGGCAACAGCACGCCACTATCCTGTAATGAAATAACCGGATGACGCACTAAATCCGGATAAGTTTGCCAACCAGTACCTGCTGTGGCCCAGTTGCCTTCAAGTGTTGCCGTCTGCATCTGTACCTGTTGCGGTGTCAACACCGCTTCCGTATCACCACCTAACCATGCACCGTTAGCATCGTGGCGATACTCTGCCCAATACACTTCGCTCATTCTGGCATCAATAGCGGCCAGAACCTGGGTAGCACCGGTAAGCCGGAATGCACCCTGCGCCATTGTCGCCAGCGTAGAAATGCCAATCATCGGCAAATTTGCGCCCAAGGCCAGCCCTTGCGCAATACCAATACCAATGCGAACACCAGTAAAACTTCCCGGCCCTTGTCCGAAAGCCAGCACGTCCAGGTCGCAGAGCGACAGACTGGATTCGGTCAGGATTTGTTGCACCATCGGCAATATACGCTGGGTATGTTCGCGGGGACAAACTTCAAATAACGAATGGATTTCACCATCATTCCATAGTGCAACAGAACAGGCTTCTGTTGCGGTATCAAGCGCTAAAATTCGCGTAGACATGCCGACCTCAGGCAGGGAGAAAAAATCTTAACGGCGCGCATGATAGCACAGCGCCAAGTGGATTACCGTCACGGTTTCATCGTCAGGAAATCAATTGCCTGAGCGATATCCCGCGTGCGAGGTGCCGGTGGCAGGCTATTGAGAAAAACCTCGCCATAAGGACGCATCACCAAACGGCTATCGCAGATGACCAACACGCCTCGGTCATCAACATCGCGGATCAGGCGTCCCACACCTTGCTTCAGTGTGATCACTGCATCTGGCAGTTGTATTTCACCAAAAGGATCACCGCCATGCACACGACAATCTTCCATTCGTGCTTTCAGCAATGGGTCATCTGGTGAGGTAAAAGGAAGCTTATCGATAATCACACAGGATAGCGCATCCCCACGCACATCCACGCCTTCCCAGAAACTGCTGGTTGCCACCAGTAACGCATTGCCAGCGGAGATAAACTGAGACAACAACTGTGGTTTACTGGTTTCTCCCTGTAATAACACGGGTAGCGTCAATGATGCACGAAACTCAGCCGCCAGATCGCGCATCATCTGATGCGAAGTACACAACATAAAACAGCGCCCCTGATTCGCCTCAATTAACGGACACAATATGCGGGCGAGCTGTTTTGCCGCACCAGGGCGGTTAGTTTCCGGCAGGTAACGCGGGACACACAGTAATGTCTGCCGCGTGTAGTCAAAAGGGCTAGGTAATAACAAGGTAGTGGCATTATCCAGACCAAGACGTGACGTAAAATGCGCAAGCTGATCATTCACTGACAGGGTGGCAGAGGTAAATATCCAACTGACGGGTTTTTCCTTCATCACATCACGGAAGCGATCCGCCACCGACAAGGGTGTCAGTGCCAATACAAAATGGCGGGAATTGCATTCATACCAGTAACTATAGCCTGGTTGATGAACATCCAACAGCCGTTTCAGACGACTACGAAACAGTGTTGCGCGATCGAAAGCGGCATCAAGCAACGCCGAACGTCCCAGGGATAGTTTTGCCACGTCATAGCAAAGCTCAAGCGCATCATCAAGCAGTGTCAGCGAGCGTTGAAGAGATGTGTCTGTGACAATGTCACGTAAGTTACCCCGAAAACCGGGATCACCCAGCGCCAGACGAAAATCCTGTGTACTTTGCGTTAACCGATCAGCACTTTTCTGCAACTGTGCGGCATCACGGACTTCGGTGCGGTAGGCAATAATCATGTCTTTCGCCAGGTCCATCAGTTGGCGACTGGAAAGCTGCTGACCAAAATATTGGCTGGCGATATCCGGAATCTGATGTGCTTCATCAAAAATAACCACATCGCTATCTGGAATCAGTTCGGCGAAGCCACTCTCTTTTACCACCATATCAGCCAGATATAGATGATGATTTACCACGACAACATCCGCGTCCATCGCACGCCGACGTGCCTTGACGACAAAACAGTCTTTATAGTGAGGACAATCGCTTCCCAGGCAATTATCGTTGGTACTGGTGACCAACGGCCAGACCTGACTGTCTTCGGCCACTTCACCACAGTTACCGATGTCGCCATCCAACGTTTCTGATGACCACCGCCGTAGCCATACCAGCTCTCTCAGGGTTTCCACCGGCAGATCCCCCCCCGCCAGCGATTGCTGTTCAAGCCGCTCGGTACACAGATAATTAGCGCGGCCCTTCAGCAAAGCCAACGATCCCTGATAATTCAGAGCCTGTGCCACGGTAGGCAAATCGCGACTATAAAGCTGATCTTGCAATGCTTTTGAACCGGTGGAGATAATGACTTTCTTGCCGGCACGCAATGCCGGGGCCAGATAAGCATACGTCTTACCGGTGCCGGTTCCCGCTTCCACCACCAATGGTTGTTGTTGTGCGATGGCCTTTTCTACCGCTGCTGCCATTTGCCGCTGTGGCTCACGCGGTTTAAATCCGCTGATGGCCAGTGCCAACACACCATCGGTTGCAAAATCATCGCTTACTGATGCCACTCTGCCTCTCTTGATTTCTGATGTTCCAGAACGGATATTGGAGGCTGATTATGTCAAGCCTGTCCTCAGGGCACCACTTTAATCAACCGCTAAAGAATGCAGTGGTGAAAGAATATGGTAGTCTCATGCACTTTATTGTCATGGCTGAATACGAGGTCACCAATGATGTCAATCACCCACATCAATCCAGAACAACGCTGGTCGGATGCTGTCATTTACAATCACACGTTGTACTATACCAGCGTGCCGGAAAATCTGGATGAAGATGCACAGGCGCAGACTGAAAACGCGCTGGCTGCACTGGATAGTGTTTTACAACAGGCAGGAACGGATAAAAGCCGTCTGTTGGATGTCACCATTTTTCTGGCTGATGCAGGGGACTTTGCGGCCATGAATGTCGCCTGGGATGCCTGGGTTGTTTCCGGCAGTGCCCCGGTTCGCTGCACCGTACAGGCAAAACTGATGAACCCGCGATTTAAGATCGAAATCAAAGCTATTGCGGCGATCTGACTGACAGAGAATGCGGTGTTATTCCTGGTCCGCATTCTCATCATCTTCGTCATCAAACATGGCGGAAACGTTATCCCCCTGATGGTTCTGACGTAGCGCCGCAGCAACCAGGGCGATTGCTTCACCACTACTTAAACCTTCAGCCATAAGCGCGTGAATTTCCTCCACTGCCTGCTGTTGCTGTTCATGCGTCAACGCCGGGGTACCTGCGTACATTGTTATTCTCCTGAAACGGTTTTCATCATGATACGTTGTACGGCTGCGCCGTATGCCTACAATTTATGGTACGCTTACATGCCTGAAATTGGCCATTAATCTACATTAACCACATACTCCGGCCATCAGCATGATAAGAACCGAGAACCTATGCGAACCCCGATAGTCTACCATGCACTTCCATACCAGCCTGATGCTTTATTAACGCTTTTCGCTGCATTATCACACCGTCCCTGGTCGATGCTGTTGCATTCCGGCTTCGCTGAACACGTGCATAACCGGTTCGACATACTTGTCGCCGATCCATTAGTCACCTTGCAGACCCGTGGAAACGGCACCGAAATTGATGCAGATGGTCACTGTCATATTTCTGAACAAGACCCATTCAGTCTGCTAAAACAGCAGATGGACACACTCGGCCTTCACGCGGACTCCCATCCTGATTTCCCCTTTCAGGGCGGTGCACTGGGATTGTTTGGTTATGACTTAGGACGCCGGGTAGAGCGAATCCCCAGTATTGCCCTTCAGGATATCGATGTACCGGATATGGCTGTAGGGCTCTATGACTGGGCATTGATTGCCGACCACCATAAGCAAACCTTGACACTGGTGGTACATGGCAATCCCGATGCCCGACTAACCTGGCTTAATGCGCTGCCTGCCGCGGTTCACTCCCGTGATTTCAGGCTCAGTAGTCCCTGGCAAGCCAATATGTCCCGGCAGCAGTACGGTGAAAAATTCCGCCGTATTCAGGATTATCTGCACGCTGGTGATTGTTATCAGGTCAATCTGACACAACGTTTCCACGCACATTACGACGGCGATGAGTGGCAGGCATTTCTGCGTCTTTCAGCCAGTAATCGCGCACCGTTTTCCGCCTTTCTCCGGCTACCGGAAAACACGATCATCAGCACCTCGCCCGAACGTTTTTTGTGGTTGCATGATAACCAGATCCAAACGCGCCCAATCAAAGGGACATTGCCGCGATTAGCTGATGCGAAAGAGGATGCCAAACAAGCTGAGCGGCTGGCATCATCAGACAAAGACCGAGCAGAGAATCTTATGATTGTCGATCTGCTGCGCAACGACATTGGCCGGGTGGCTGTTCCTGGTACTGTCAGCGTCCCTGAATTGTTCATCATTGAGCCATTCCCGGCAGTACATCATCTCGTCAGCACCATTGAAGCCACACTACCGGACCACCAACACGCCACGGATCTGCTTCGAGCCTGTTTTCCCGGTGGTTCTATTACCGGCGCACCAAAAGTCCGAGCGATGGAGATTATAGAAGAACTGGAGCCACAGCGACGTACTGCATATTGTGGCAGTATTGGTTATTTGAGCGTCTGTGGCACAATGGATACCAATATTACTATCCGTACCCTGGTCACCGCTCAACACACGATTTACTGCTGGGCAGGTGGCGGCATTGTCGCCGACAGTCAGGAGCAATCGGAATATCAGGAAACGTTTGACAAAGTTGGACGGATTTTGCCGTTACTAGAACAAACTATTCCGGACAAAACAGGCATTGATTCGTGACACATTCAATAATGGAACACAACTTGTTACACCCTTACCCATTGCAACAGCCGTTTAGTCTGGAACGGTTCATCACCCGTTTTCAATTGCAAAGCGCACCTTTGCTGACCCCTGCCCGTAATCATCGCCATGCAGCGGTACTGGTGCCAATTATTCGTCGTGCCGAACCCACATTACTGCTTACCCGCCGTGCACCCTGGTTGCGGAAACATGCCGGACAGGTCGCCTTTCCCGGCGGTGCTGCCGATCCGGGAGATAGCTCTCTGATCGAAACCGCATTACGCGAGGCTCAGGAAGAAGTTGCAATATCACCCAACGCGGTTCAGATACTAGGCACGTTGCCCGCACTGGACAGCAGCAGTGGCTATCAGGTCACGCCCGTCATTGGCTTATTACCAGCAGATACACCGTTTCATCCCAGCGAAGATGAGGTTGCCGAGCTATTTGAAATACCGCTCTACGAAGCATTTTCTCTGGCCCGTTACCATTCATTGGACATTGAACGAAATCAACAGCGTCATCGGATTTATCTATCATGGTATCAGCAACAGTTTGTTTGGGGACTGACTGCCACGATCATCTGTCAGCTTGCATTACAGGTATCCTAATCAGCCAGTAGAGATCTTGCGCTTTATTGCGCGGATAATTGACGATTGCGCTCTTATGTTCATAGCATTTCAATAACAGCTTAATCTATTAGTGGTATTTATTTTGCCCTGCATGCTAATTGCAACCTAACCCACCTTTTTCCCCTAAACAAAACAGATGTACTATAAGTTCTATTGCAAGATGGCATAAGTTTATTTCATGCGAAAAAAAGAACATGTCAGTATACTCCTCTCTACAATAGCGGCGATCCATCGAGCTTTATTCTAGCCATCGGCAGCATCCTGCGCTTTTAAAGGAGTTTCAGTGTGATAAGCGTATTCGACATGTTCAAAATCGGTATTGGCCCCTCTAGCTCTCATACGGTTGGACCGATGAAAGCCGGTAAGCAATTTGTCGATGAATTAAAACAGGCATCGCTATTGGTCGCCACCACTCGCGTATCAATTGACGTCTATGGTTCCCTTTCATTAACTGGCAAAGGGCACCACACCGATATTGCAATTATCCTTGGTCTGGCGGGGAATATGCCAGATACAGTGGATATTGATGCGATTCCCGCTTTCATCCGCGATGTAGAGCAGCGCGAACGACTGCTGTTATCCGCCGAGCATGAGGTCGATTTTCCCCGTGAAGGTGGGATGGTTTTCCGCAGTGAAAATTTACCCTTGCACGAAAATGGAATGACTATCACTGCTTTTGCCGGTAACAAAACCCTCTTCAGCAAAACCTACTATTCCATTGGTGGCGGTTTTATTGTGGATGAAGCCAACTTCGGTAAAACCATTGAGAGCACCATTAGCGTACCACACCCTTATCGCTATGCACTGGAGATACTGGCCCACTGCAAACAAGGCGGTTTATCCATCTCCGGCATGATGATGCGTAATGAACTGGCACTGCATAGCCGTCAGGAAATTGACGACTATTTTGCTGCCATCTGGCAAACCATGCGTGCCTGTATTGATCGTGGCATAAATACTGAAGGCGTACTACCTGGTCCGTTACGGGTTCCCCGTCGAGCCGCGGCATTACGCCGTATGTTAGTCTCTTCTGACAAACTGTCTAACGACCCGATGAATGTAGTGGATTGGGTTAATATGTTTGCGCTGGCAGTCAATGAAGAAAACGCTGCAGGCGGACGTGTCGTCACCGCCCCCACCAACGGTGCTTGCGGTATCGTCCCCGCCGTACTGGCTTATTATGATCATTTTATTGAACCAGTAGGTCCGGGAATCTATCTGCGTTATTTCCTGGCAGCCGGTGCCATCGGTACACTCTACAAAATGAACGCCTCGATTTCCGGCGCAGAAGTGGGTTGTCAGGGAGAAGTCGGGGTAGCCTGCTCAATGGCAGCGGCCGGACTGGCAGAATTGCTGGGTGCCAGTCCAGAACAAGTGTGCGTCGCTGCGGAAATCGGGATGGAACACAATCTGGGGTTAACCTGCGATCCGGTTGCCGGTCAGGTACAGGTTCCCTGCATTGAACGCAATGCAATCGCTTCAGTAAAAGCCATTAATGCCACTCGTATGGCAATGCGTCGTACCACCGAACCACGCGTTTCGCTGGATAAAGTGATAGAAACCATGTACGAAACAGGTAAAGACATGAACGCCAAATATCGAGAAACCTCGCGAGGTGGTCTGGCAATCAAGGTACAGTGCGACTAACTACCATTTTCGACACCCGTCGTTAGCACATCATTTCATCGTTCAATTGATCAAATCTGACACGGGTAGTCGCCATACTCGCCCATTAAGGCTAAAACCAGGTATGGCATACGGAGCAGCATCCATCAGGTAACGGCATCCGTATGCTCCCTTAATATCACGTCCAAATGATCAGCATTACAGTGCTGGTAACACGTTCTTCTATCCACTATCTGGCAATTAACGCGCGTCTTCCCGAACCGGGTCTGAAATACGTTCAACCCGGACCAGCTCAACTCGATAGTCTGTCGCCGCTATAACCTGGAAACGCAGTCGATGCAGCTCAACAATATCCCCCACTTTCGGAAATTCATCACTGTGCGCCAGCAGCAACCCTGCCAACGAGGTGTAATCTTCTTTCGGGTCCACCAGCTCGCTGCTGTTGAGTACCTGCTGCAATGCGTGTAGCGCCGTTCCCCCTTTCACCAGCCAGCCATTGCCATCTGCCACAATATCCAGTGTTTCGTCTTCATCAGGAAATTCACCGGCAATCGCTTCAAGCACGTCCAATGGTGTCACCAGCCCTTGTATAACGCCAAATTCGTTGCTTACCATGACTAAACTGCCCTTTGCCCGGCGCAATACCGGCAACAAATTAATGACGTCAAGCGTCTCCGGTACAACAATTGGTGGGTTGGCGGCAGCAAAATTTTCGACATCCGCATGTTCTTCCAAAGCAACCAGCAAATCTTTGGCGCGCACTACCCCAACCAGTTCATCCAACTCACCCCGGCACACCGGAAACAAACTGTGCGGCGTATCTAGCAATTGTATGCGGATTGCCTCAACCGAACGCTCGCAGTTTACCCAGGAAATATCCGTGCGTGGTGTCATGACACTACGTAATGTTCGGGAAGCCAGTGTCAACACACCACTAATCATGTAACGCTCTTCCTCAGCGAATGTCTCTTCGGACTTCAGCAGTGGCTGAGCCTCATCATGCTCAATCATGGCTTTGCGAGCGCCCATCAAGCGCAAAATGGCTTCAGCTGTACGCTCACGCATCGGACGATGTGATTGATGCTTGATAAAGTTATGACGGGCTATCTGATTAAACATCTCAATAAGAATGGAGAAACCGATCGCCGCATACAGATAGCCTTTAGGAATATGGAAACCAAAACCTTCAGCCACCAGACTCAAACCAATCATCAGCAGGAAACTCAGGCACAGAACCACCACCGTCTGATGAGCATTTACAAAACGAGTCAATGGTTTGGAAGCCAATAGCATCATGCCCATGGCAATCACCACCGCCGTCATCATGATACCAAGGTGATTAACCATACCTACTGCGGTAATCACAGCATCCAATGAAAAAACCGCATCCAGAATCACTATCTGCGCCACAACCACCCAAAAGCTGGCATGGGTTCGTCCATCATTTACATCGGGTGGTCGATTTTCTAACCGCTCGTGCAGCTCCATCGTGGCTTTAAACAATAAAAATACCCCCCCGACGAGCAGAATCAAATCGCGGCCGGAGAAACTGAAATTACCTACATGAAATAATATCCGGGTTAGCGTCACCATCCATGAAATCAACGAGAGCAATCCAAGTCGCATCAGCAACGCCAGTAATAAACCGATAATGCGCGCTTTATCACGTTGTTTTGGCGGAAGTTTATCTGCCAGTATGGCGACGAAAACCAGATTATCGATACCCAAGACAATTTCGAGTACCACCAACGTCAGTAAGCCTGCCCAGATTGAAGGATCCAGCAAAAATTCCATGTCAGACTCCAGGAAATGAACGAGCAAATGACAACGATGTCACTGCAATAGGGAAAATTAATAAGAAAACGGAATCAGCAAAATGCCAAGGATGACCAAAACAGCTGATTGAAGGAAAAGGAAAAACGCCAGCAAAGGCTGACATAAAGAGAAAAAATCGTCGGTGACAGTCCATGGGATGGGCGTCCGCCCGAAACTCCTCTGAAATATTAGGGATATCAACTTTATCAGGTTGTTTATCCTTTTCACAAAGATTTTCTCAATCACTGTTTTTGGGCGTAAATTTGTAACATCTCAGTGAGTTATTCCATATTTGCATAACAGATCACTCATCGTTCCTCTAATTATGGAGCGATATCACATAATTTATTTTTTCACTCCGTAAAATAAATCCCGCTAATGCATGCTCGCGTCTGTTTCGGTAGGCATATAATATGCTTCATAAATTTCAGGATGCAGGAAGACAGCAATCGAGCTACTGGAGGCAGACGACAAGCGGCAACTTGAAAGATGATGGGTATATATACAAACAGGTTGATTGCACTAACATTCAACCGTTACAACACATCATATACGCATGGAGATAGCGAGCTCAGTCCGATTCCCGGATCAATCGACTCACTGTTTGAGGTAAACCATTGAACAAGGAACAACCTGAATCGATTCATGAATAGTGCGATGCCATACATATATTTTTGTATCAAAAAAATAAGCAAGAAAGTTTCTTACGACCATACTGATATCACTGCGGATAAAAATTCATCCCGATGATTTATCCGCATTATCTGACACATTACACACTCTACGAGATAGTGACTAATGAGGAGGTAGCAAGTGAGTATTGCGATTATGTTGTGCACTCACGGAGCCACTGCCGGTCCGCTGTTAAAAACAGCTGAAATGATTCTCGGCGAACAGAACAACGTTGCCTGGATGGATTTCGTGCCCGGAGAAAATGCTGAAATATTAATTGAGAAATACCAGGTCAAATTATCTGAACTGGATACATCTCAAGGCGTACTTTTTTTGGTTGATACCTGGGGAGGGAGCCCGTTTAACGCAGCCAGCCGTATCGTTACTGATAAAGAAAATCATGAAGTTATTGCCGGGGTAAATATTCCTATGCTGGTGGAAACTTTCATGGCCCGTGATGATAACCCTGGATTCGCTGAACTGGTTGCCATTGCAGTGGAAGCAGGCCGTGCTGGGGTAAAAGCACTGAAAACCGCCGATACGGAAGAACCGTCGGCACCCAAAGCAATATCACCAACAACAAAGGCTGTTCCCGTGGCAGGTGCTGGTGGACATATGAAAATCGGTCTGGCCCGTATTGATGACCGTCTGATTCATGGGCAGGTTGCCACCCGCTGGACAAAGGAAACCAACGTTAAACGCATTATCGTTATCAGTGATGAAGTGGCAGCGGATACCGTTCGTAGAACGCTGCTGACACAAGTCGCCCCACCGGGGGTCACGGCTCACGTGGTTGATGTTGATAAAGCGATTCGTGTCTATAACAATCCCAAATATGCCGCAGACCGCGTCATGCTACTTTTCACCAACCCAACTGACGTACTTAAACTGGTGGAAAACGGTGTCGAGATCACTTCGGTCAACATTGGTGGTATGGCTTATCATCAGGGGAAAATCCAGGTGAATAATGCCGTTTCTATTGATGAGAAAGACATTGAGGCCTTCAAGAAACTTAATGAACGTGGTATCGAGCTGGAAGTCCGAAAAGTCTCAACCGATAGCAGACTCAAGATGATGGATTTAATTAACAAGATGGCGAGTTAACGCAGCAACAAAATAGGGTTTATAACGGTTTAATTACTCAGAAATCTATTCTCACAGGAGAAGTACAATGGAGATCACCACACTTCAAATTGTGCTGATATTTATCGTAGCTTGTGTCTCGGGCATGGGATCTATTCTTGACGAATTCCAGTTCCACCGCCCGTTGGTCGCCTGTACGTTAATCGGCTTTGTATTAGGTGATGTAAAAACAGGGGTTATTATCGGCGGTACGTTGGAAATGATCGCGTTGGGTTGGATGAACATCGGTGCAGCTGTTGCGCCTGATGCCGCACTAGCTTCTATCATTTCCACCATTTTGGTTATTGCTGGTGGTCAAAGCATTGGGGCCGGGATTGCCTTAGCTATTCCTCTGGCCGCCGCAGGCCAGGTGCTCACCATTATTGTTCGTACTATTACCGTTGCTTTCCAACATGCCGCAGATAGCGCGGCGGAACGCGGTAATCTCTCCGCTATCAGTTGGATTCACGTTTCTGCTCTGCTGCTACAAGCCATGCGTATTGCCATCCCGGCAGTGATTGTCGCCGTTTCAGTGGGTACGGAAGTGGTTCACTCCGCACTCTCGTCTATCCCAGAGGTGATTACCAATGGGTTGACTATCGCCGGGGGGATGATCGTTGTCGTCGGTTACGCCATGGTCATCAATATGATGCGTGCAGGCTATCTGATGCCATTCTATTATCTGGGCTTTGTTACTGCGGCTTTCACCAACTTCAACCTGGTCGCGCTGGGTGTCATTGGCGTGGTAATGGCGGTGTTATATATCCAGCTCAACCCGAAATACAACAAGATGCAAGTCTCCTCTGCTGATGCATATAGCAAAAACGACCTTGATAACGAACTGGACTAACAGGAGTGAGAGAAATGGTTGATTCAACACATGATAAAAAACTCACGGCCAGCGATATCCGCGCGGTATTTATTCGCTCCAACCTGTTTCAGGGGTCGTGGAACTTTGAACGTATGCAGGCGTTGGGTTTCTGCTTTTCCATGGTGCCGGTGATCCGTCGCCTCTACCCGGAAAACTCTGAGGAACGGAAACAGGCTATCAGACGCCATCTGGAGTTCTTCAATACTCAACCGTTTGTCGCCGCCCCGATTCTTGGGGTAACGATGGCGATGGAAGAAGAACGTGCTAACGGTGCACCAATTGATGATGCTGCCATCAACGGTCTGAAAGTCGGGTTGATGGGGCCTCTGGCTGGTGTCGGCGATCCGATATTCTGGGGAACCGCTCGTCCGGTTTTTGCTGCCCTCGGGGCCGGTATTGCAATGAGCGGTAGTCTGCTTGGCCCGATTCTGTTCTTCGTATTATTTAACCTGGTGCGTTTGCTGGTCCGTTACTATGGCGTAGCATATGGCTACCAGAAAGGCGTCGCCATTGTTGGTGATATGGGTGGTGGATTGCTGCAAAAACTGACAGAAGGCTCATCGATTCTCGGTCTTTTCGTCATGGGGGCGCTGGTTAATAAGTGGACACACGTGAATATACCACTGGTGGTTTCACGAATAACCAACGCAAATGGACAAACAACCGTTACTACAATACAGTCCGTTCTGGACCAGTTAATGCCCGGTCTGGTGCCATTATTACTGACCTTTGGATGCATGTGGCTGCTACGGCGTAAGATTAATGCGTTGTGGCTGATTATTGGCTTCTTTGCCATTGGTATTTTTGGTTATTGGATCGGCCTGTTGGGGCTGTAATTTATACGTCCGGGGGGAAACCCCCGGCACGCTTCACGGAGCCATACATGTCAGTTACCGATATTGCCTTGATAATTTCTATTATCATTGCCCTGCTTTACGCTATCTATGATGAATTCATCATGGCTCGTCTTCAAGGTACTACCCAACTCTGTGTCTATCTTCGTCGCAGCAATCGTTTAGATACATTTATTTTTATCGGTCTTATCGCTATTCTTATTTATAAAAACATCACCACGCAGGGAACACCACTGACAACCTTTTTACTTTCTTTTCTGGCGTTAGTGGCAATATATATCGCTTATATTCGACATCCAAAATTATTGTTCAAATCACAAGGTTTTTTCTATGCCAATATCTTTATTGCGTATCGCCGTATTAAAAATATAAATTTATCTGAAGATGGCATTCTGGTAATAGAGCTTGAACAACGGCGCCTACTAATTAATGTTCAACAGTTGGACGACTTAGAAAAAATTTATAATTTTATGATTGAAAATCAATAAGTTATTAAATATTCTATTTGTTCGCATCAATCAATAAATATTCCACAAAGAATATGATGTTATTTTAACCACATTATTTTGTTGCTATTTTAACCAACCATTCCATTTACACCAGAAATGAAAATTATTATCACTTTTCGTTATTAAACCCTACCATATTTGCTGTTGTTTCCTGCCTGAATAATATGTTAGTGTTGCGCAGTCATTGGGGAGTAGCCGATTCCTGAAGAACCTATCAGGAATGTTCGTGTCAACATACTCGTTTTCTGAAAACGTGGTGCGAACGGCCAAGCTGGCAGGCGAGACCATAGACACGGAATTCACCGTTATGGTTGGGGGTGAATGACGTGGATATGGATAACCGTCCAGCCGAGGCTATGAACTATGAATTTATCTGCAACGCTTATTCTTGCTTTTGGCATGTCTATGGATGCTTTCGCTGCTTCCATCGGTAAAGGTGCCACACTGCACAAACCTCGCTTTAGTGAAGCTATCCGCACCGGTTTAATTTTTGGCATCATAGAAGCCATAACGCCGCTTATCGGTTGGGCACTGGGGTTTTATGCCAGCCGTTTTATCGCCGAATGGGATCATTGGATAGCGTTTAGTCTGCTGTTAATACTTGGCGGGCGTATGATTATGGGAGGCATAAAAAACAAGAACACCTGTCAGTGCGAAAAGATCAGTAAACACAGCCTGTTGGTTTTAATTTGCACTGCGATAGCAACCAGCCTGGATGCACTGGCAATAGGCGTGGGACTTGCTTTCCTACAGGTTAATATTTTTCATACCGCAATGGCGATTGGGTGTGCGACCATGATTATGGTAACGTTCGGCATGTTAATTGGTCGTCACGTCGGGCCTATTCTTGGCAAGAAAGCAGAGATTATTGGTGGTCTGGTGCTGATAGGCATTGGCTGTAATATTCTTTATGAACATTTGATCAATTTAGCCTGATATTTTATCCGCAGCAGTTTTTGTCTGCGGGTAAAACAACATTCGCTGTTTTTCATTCAATCTGACGCTGATGAGTACGAATAATAAAATCGGTTTCACACGCGAAACTTTCTCGTTCTTTTAATTGCTGTCCCACATCTGGCACCGCCCGCCATGCGAATGGTGTCATCTGTAATAATGCGGCACTTTCTTGCCCGGTGAGCACCATTTGGTATTGCACGCTATGCTCATCAATTTGATTGAAACCAGACAATATTTCTTTTCTGATCGGATGCAGCATCACATCCTGATATACCTGGGCCTTCAATTGATAAAGATGTCTAGGGCCTGGCGATACCGTGATAACAATACCGCCAGGTTTTACCACCCTCTTTAGCTCTTCGTCATTGCAAGGTGCATAAATCTTCAGCACGGCATCCATTGATTCAGGATTAAATGGTAAACGCTGGCTGGATGCTACGCAAAAACACACCTGCCGGTAACGTTTAGCGGCTCGCTGAATAGCCACTTTAGAGACATCCAGCCCATATACCTGTATAGCATTATGTTGCGACAGACAATCGGCTAGCGCCGCTGTGTAGTACCCTTCCCCACAACCGATATCCAGAACAGTTGTCGCAGACGGAGACAAGTGAGAATCAAGATGACCCGTTAGATAATCTCGCAATGGCTGATAATGCCCCGCATCAAGAAATACGCGTCGGGCCCGCATCATTTCAGCACTATCACCTGGCTGTTTTGAGCGTTTGAACTGTACCGGTAATAAATTCACATACCCTTCTTTGGCACAATCAAAGTGATGATGTCCACATGACCAGCGTTGTGATTCCAGGTTCAAAGGCTGATGGCACAATGGACATTGGTATGGTGCTAAAAACATTCCCATCCTTTTTCTTTTTCATTAACTGTTGGAAACCAGAAAAGCAAAAAACCCGCACCAAGGCGGGTTTTGCTACGCAGGCTGAAAATTACAGCGCAGTAACGTTAACGGCAGACGGACCTTTCTGACCATCCTGAATTTCAAACTCTACATTCTGGCCTTCTGCCAGTGTTTTGAAGCCGTTACCTTGAATTGCAGAGAAGTGAACGAACACATCTTTGCTGCCATCAGCCGGAGTGATAAAACCAAAGCCTTTAGACTCGTTGAACCACTTAACCTGACCTTTAATCTTTGCCATTTCAAAATTTCCTTTAATAGTTTAAACCGCACAGAGGCGTCATACATACAAATCAGAGTCGTTACTGCTTGAGGCACTAAAATAAGGATCGGCAGAGAAGTGGTATTCAACGCTAACGTTTGTACTCATAACTTCTTTACTGAAAATGCCATTCATATACAGAACTGTACCTCGTTTTACCCAGATGCGTTATTACACACTCTGTAATCATTGGCAAGCCATTTTTTGCCAGTGATGGACATGCCGCACAAATTAGGTCTTTTAATGTTTTACTAATATATCAATTCGCATCAAGTTGCTATATTGAACACAGAAATACATCATCAGACGGCACGCCCAATGATTTGATTATGTGCATAATATCGTGATTACGCAAGTCGATACGCTTAATTAATTGAGCTGACACGTTGAACATAACAAAACATTATTACCATACTGTGTAGAGTGTACAAATTCAGTACAGGGAATTGTGTTCACGCCCACTAACGACTGTGTAAGTGGTGTTACTTATTCGTTGAAAATGATAAGAAAATCTTTCCCATGCGATCACGTGCCAGAGTGGTTTGTTACAGTTACCTCATGTGATTGCTTGTCAAGGCAATAATAATGAAACAAAGGTGATATAAAGCCTCTTTTTTTATTGTCATCACTACTTGCATGATAAAATTGTTTGCTAAAATAAATAGTTCAACCTTGCATCAACACTTTCCCTAAACCGTTCGAATAGCTATTCAGTAATCTCGATAGTGAACTTTTTTAATGGTGATAACACTATTATTTCTAATCAGTCAGGTTTATATGCTTGGCAGCAAACAGAAGGAATTAACACACAATATGCCCGGTTAACTTAGCGTCACATTGACACCTTAAAGTGAATACAGTTTGATCAGCCGCGGCTGTAAGCCACAACATCAGGATTATCAATAAAATAAAAATTCGGTGCTGGCTATATTTTCTGTTTCATTGCTTATACTTTCATGCTCCCTGTTGGTTTCCTCATTCGAGCAATGTCGTTTCCATCTATTAGAAGAGCAGCTAAGGGATGCCTATGAACCGTCGGTCATCACGTCAAAATGCACTGTCATACTCCGCAGTTGCTAACCGATCTCTGATGATTATTATTGTGGTTCACAGTGACAACAGCGGATTATCGACGATAGTGTATTCACAGCATCACGACTTTTCGCTCAGCTATCCCGTTAATAAACACGTAAAGTCTCGGGTGTGCGTCAGATTCAGTTTTTGTACTGCATAAATCGCTAACGTAATGATATATCGGAAACATCGACAGGAGATGACCCCATGTGGCAGATAATTAGCCAATTACTGGAAGAACGGCTGGGACCTGGCGAAATGCTGGAACGTCGGGAGCTACCCGGAGGTGAGACTCACCCTGCGTGGTACCTGCGCTATGGTGAGTATACGATTTTTGTAAAATGTGATGTGCGGGAAATGCTGCCAAAATTCATGGCGGAGGCCGAACAGCTTGAGCTACTGGCTCGCAGCAAAACCGTAAATGTACCCAAAGTTTATGGCGTAGGTCACTTTCGCGATGACAGCTTTTTGTTGCTGGAATATCTGACCATCAAACCATTAGATGCCCACAGCGCCTGGTGTCTGGGGGAACAACTGGCGCACTTGCACCAGTGGAGCGATCAACCCCAGTTTGGTCTCGATTTTGACAATGATCTATCAACAACAACTCAGCCCAATAGTTGGCAACGACGCTGGTCAACATTTTTTTCAGAACAACGCATTGGCTGGCAATTGCAACTAGCCGAGGAAAAAGGTATGCATTTCGGTGAGATAAATACACTGATTGCTCAGGTCGAGGAACGTCTCGCTGGCCACCAGCCGCAACCTTCATTGCTACACGGTGATTTATGGCCCGCAAACTGTGCCGCCAGCCCTCAAGGAGCCTATCTGTTTGATCCAGCCTGTTACTGGGGAGACAGAGAATGCGATCTGGCCATGTTGCCACTTTATCCCGCCTTACCGCCACAAATATACGATGGTTATCAAAGCATCTGGCCACTGGATAAGGGGTTTGTGGAACGACAACCTCTTTATCAGATTTATTATCTGCTTAATCGTGCCAATTTATTTGGTGGCAGACATATTGTTGCCGCTCAACAGGCTATCGAACAGCAACTCTACTCGGCGGACTGACTGATTACGGAGCTGACATTTATCCGCTCCGTAATAAACGCTCAGACCGCCAGCCCTAGCAGTTTCAATACCATATAGCCAATGACGGCCACGATGACCGGCAATACATACAGGGGGAAATACTGAACCAAAATCGTATGTCGGGGCAGCATTATCAGCGATTCCAACTGCGTTTTTGTTTTACCGTCGACTCCTTTTACTTTCTCCAGGATAAGTTGATCTTCCAATCCTTCACGTATATGAATCACCTGCCGGGACAACCGAGCACCAGATACTTGCATCGCCAAACCAACAAACATGAGCATATAGATTAACCAGAACATTATGGTAGAAATAGCCTGTAAGTGGTTGAAATCAGGAACCGGTGAGTTATACCAAAAAATATCCAGAAAAGGTGTATTAAAATGTAGAACTTCCACGACCAAATGCAAAAAGTCCTGCATCACCCCATTAATTCCTTGTTTCCTCTCTGTAAAGGCATGAATAAGATTTGCCAGTGAAATCAGTGTCGAAAGCATAGCCGGAATAAAAACAATCCATCCCGCGATACGTTTAACCACGGCAACACGGCCAGCCTGTTGATACGTCATGAGTTCCCCTTGTGAGTGACGCAGTATAAAAATGTCGCCAATCCGATAACAAACAGTGTAGACACATAAAAACCCGTTAGCAGGGTACTTCACGTTTACATACAGTCAATATTTCTTTCTGCATCTCCTTTATTAGCAATATGTTAACGTATAATGATGTCATATTATGTTGGCTTTTAGCGTTTCTTTCCCCAAGGAGCTTGGTGATGACCTTTGTTTACCCGATTAACGCTGTGATTTTTGATATGGACGGATTACTGATTGACTCGGAACCACTATGGGAAATGGCTGAACTGGAAGTGATTGCATCACTGGGCATCGATACTACGTTAAAGGAAACCATGAGCGACACACTGGGGCTACGTATTGATATGGTAGTTGATCTCTGGTATCAACTAGCTCCCTGGTCCGGTCCGGAGCGCGAAGAAGTTGTCTCCCGTATCATCGATCGTGCACTAGCGTTAGTGGCCGAACGTCGCCCGCTCCTTCCTGGTGTTGAACATGCCTTACAACTGTGTCGCCGGCAAAACCTGAAAATCGGACTTGCGTCGGCATCTCCCGATCGAATGTTGCTGCAAGTACTACATATGTTTAACCTGGAACATTATTTTGACGTACTTGTATCAGCAGAACACTTGCCTTACAGCAAACCGCATCCAGAAATTTATCTACAGACGGCACGGGATCTCGGAGTTCATCCTTTGCAGTGTGCCACGCTGGAAGATTCCATCAACGGGATGCTTGCCACCAAAGCAGCACGGATGCGCTCAATCGTGGTTCCCGCCAAAGAATTACAACATGATCCACGCTGGGTACTGGCAGATAAGAAACTCACATCCCTGCAACAGTTACAGGTGAATGATGTGATGTGATGACAAAAAGAAGCATCGGTCACATTCTGACCGATGCAGGCACGCTGTCAGAGGAAATCTGCGCGTTTGGGAGAAAATGTGTCGATCAACACACTGCCCTCTTCCAACGAGATAACGCCGTGCATTTCATTTTTCACGGCCATATAAGCATCACCGGTTTTCAGAATTCGCTTTTCACCTTCAATCATCACTTCAAAACTACCCGCTGCCACATAAGCAATCTGATCGTGGATATCATGTTTGTGAGGCGTGCCTATTGCACCTTTAGCAAAATGTACGCAAACCATCATCAGATCATCGCTCCAGCTGATGATTTTGCGTTTGATGCCATCACCCAACTCTTCCCAAGGTGTTTCATCGTCAATAAAGTACCGTCTCATGCTTTCTACCTCCTTATTCATCGTATCTCTTGTCCACCTGTTACTGATTTACAGGAATGGAATAATTGTAAATACCGACATTCTAGTAACATCGGTACAAGATGAAATATAAAATAAGCAAAACCATGACGATCCTCAAGAAATAAATAAAACATTATTTCATTTTTATTGAATTAACATCCCAACCACACTATCATCGCACTATAAACAAGAAAGTACCGGGCAACACAGGCACAGGTGCCGTTGTCACTGCCACGCAATGACACTTGTGCCGCTTGGCGCTTTCACTCAGGGCTTAATACCCATTCTTTATCCTGTCTGAAAAACGAGGCTCATTAATGCAAGTTCGTCAAAGCATTCACTGCGACCATGCCAGACAACTCGATACAGCTAGCCTGCGCCGTGAATTTCTGATTGAGAGAATCTTTGAAGCTGATGCCTACACCATGACATACAGCCATATTGACCGCATTATCGTCGGCGGTGTTATGCCGGTACATGCTGTCATCACCATCGGTGATGAAGTTGGCAAGCAATTGGGTGTCAATTATTTTCTGGAACGCCGTGAATTAGGCATCATGAATATTGGCGGTGCTGGCGCTATCGTGGTTGATGGCGAACGCTATGACATCGGCAACGAAGAAGCGCTATATATCGGCAAAGGGGCCAGTGATATTCGGTTCCAGAGTATATCGACCAAGCATCCTGCCAAGTTTTATTATAACAGTGCGCCGGCACATACTATCTATCCGACACGCAAAATCACACAGTCAGAGGCATCGCCGCAAACACTCGGTGAAGACGCCAGCAGCAATCGCCTCACTATCAACAAGTATATCGTTCCTGACGTTTTACCGACGTGTCAGCTCACCATGGGCCTGACCAAACTGGCAGAGGGCAATCTCTGGAATACCATGCCGTGCCATACACATGAGCGTCGCATGGAAGTCTACTTCTATTTTGATATGGATGAGGAAACAGCCGTATTCCATATGATGGGGCAACCGCAGGAAACCCGTCACATTCTGGTTCATAACGAGCAGGCGGTGATTTCACCGAGCTGGTCAATTCATTCCGGTGTTGGCACCAAACGCTACACCTTCATTTGGGGCATGGTTGGCGAGAATCAAGTTTTTGGAGATATGGATCACGTCAAAGTTAGCGAATTACGCTAATCGCTATTAACCGGAATTACTGATATTCCCCTACAGTAACAGCGCACGACGAAGTATTGTCGTTTACAGAGAGATTAAGGCTATGATTTTAGATTCCTTCAATTTGCAAGGTAAAGTTGCACTTATCACAGGCTGTGATACAGGACTGGGACAAGGTATGGCTATCGGCCTGGCACAGGCTGGTTGTGATATCGTCGGCGTCAACATTGTTGACCCCAAAGATACCATTGAAAAAGTCACTTCCCTGGGGCGCCGTTTCCTGAGTCTGACTGCGGATATGAGCAACATTGCCGGCCATGCAGCACTGGTTGAAAAAGCGGTTGCTGAATTCGGCCAGGTAGATATCCTGGTCAACAATGCTGGTATCATTCGTCGTGAAGATGCGATTGATTTCAGTGAGAAAAACTGGGATGACGTGATGAATCTGAACATCAAGAGCGTATTCTTTATGTCTCAGACCGTTGCCCGACAGTTCATCAAGCAGGGTCACGGCGGTAAGATCATTAATATTGCGTCTATGCTGTCCTTTCAGGGTGGGATTCGTGTACCGTCTTACACTGCATCCAAAAGTGCCGTTATGGGGATCACCCGCCTGATGGCCAACGAATGGGCAAAACACAATATTAACGTCAATGCTATCGCCCCTGGTTATATGGCAACCAATAACACCCAACAATTGCGTGCCGATGAAGAACGTAGCAAAGAAATTCTGGATCGTATCCCGGCTGGTCGTTGGGGTCTACCGCAGGATTTGATGGGGCCATCAGTATTCCTGGCTTCCAGCGCCTCTGACTACATTAATGGCTATACCATTGCTGTTGATGGTGGCTGGTTGTCGCGTTAAGTTTCTTTGGATCTTTAATGTGATGCAAGGCACAATCCTGAATTGTGCCTTTTATTTATCTATCAATATCTTACTTATAAATTTCGATTTCTCTCACGCTTCCCAAACCTTTAAAAAAATTTTCAAAACAACGTTCCGACTTTGATCACACTTTCGATATTGTGTGCATGACGGATGGGCGGGTAGCGCAATATAATCAATCGAAACAGCGTTTCTATTTATAAGGAACCGTCTAACAGTTCCATGAGAAGGTGCTCCATGAGTATTTTTAGTCACTTAGACACCAGCAAAGAAATACAGCTCGATTTATGGCTCGCTGCGCTGAACAGCCATATTGAAAAAATACAGCAATATGGTCACAGCCACATTAATCCGACACCGTTATTGGCTGATGGCTTCGATGTACAAACGAGAGCGCCAGTTGTCTGGAAATTTCCTGATGGGCACGATGCTCCCATTTCTAATTTTGCCAGTCAGCAAAATTGGCTTCGTTTGTTAGATTCCATGAGTATCGTCACAGAAATAGAGAAATATCAGAAAACGGCTATTTCCCAATGTGAATTCTTCTTTTCTCACTTTGTTGACGAAAATAGTGGTCTTTTCTATTGGGGTGGACATCGCTTTATTAATCTGGACTCGTTGAAAAGCGAGGGACCAGAATCAAAATCTCTGGTGCATGAATTAAAACACCATTTACCCTATTACCCGTTCTTGCACCGTATTAATGCCGAAAAAACACTTCATTTTCTACAGGGCTTCTGGAACGCACACGTCGAGGATTGGAACTCACTGGATTTAGGTCGTCATGGTGATTATGCCAAGCCACGCGATCCACACGTTTTTATGCACACGCACCACGATGTGGTAGACCCTGCAAAATGGCCTGAATTACCGCTGACGAAAGGGCTTACTTTTGTCAATGCCGGTACTGACCTGATTTATGCTGCCTTTGCCTATGCACAATTTAGCGGGGATAAACAAGCGGCCTTATGGGGAAAACATCTCTATCGTCAATATGTATTGGCGCGCAATCCGGAAACCGGAATGCCGGTGTACCAATTCAGCTCGCCCTTGCAACGCCAGCCGATTCCTGACGACGATAATCAGACACAGTCCTGGTTCGGCGATCGCGCCCAACGCCAGTTTGGCCCGGAATTCGGCACCATTGCCCGTGAAGCGAATGTGTTATTCCGAGATATGCGTCCATTGTTGATCGACAGCCCACTGGCGATGCTGGATATCCTGCATCAGCACCCTGACAGTGACATGCTGGAATGGGTGATTTCCGGGCTGAAAAACTATTACCAATATGCTTACGACGCTGCCAGCAATACGTTGCGCCCCATGTGGAATGACGGTCAGGACATGACCGGTTATCGTTTCAAACGCGATGGTTACTACGGAAAAGCAGGGACAGAACTTAAGCCCTTTCCACTAGAAGGTGATTACTTATTGCCACTGGTGCGTGCTTACCGACTGAGTGGTGATGTGGAATTGTACACACTGATCACCACCATGCTGGAGCGTCTGGGAAAAGACGGATTAAGTACAGTTGCAACCCCATTTCTACTGCTTGCCATGATAGAACTGGCTGAATATCAGCAATCAAAAAAATGGGCTGATCATGCCTGGGCACTGGCAGAAATATTATTTGCACGTCATTTTCATCATGGTCTGTTAACCCGTTCAGAAAAGCATCGTTATGTTCGTCTGGATGACCCCTTCCCTTTAATTTTGCTGGCGCTGGTTGCCGCCTGTAAAAACAAGCTGAACAAATGCCCGCCCATATTGACACAGGGGGGATATGTACACGGAGACTTTCGCATTAATGGGGAAAATAGGGTCATCTATGACATAGAGTTTATTTATCCTGAATTATTAACACATTAATTTTATTTTTACTGGTTCACAATTACTAAGTAGGTAAGCATTATGAATGAAAACAGAATGCTGGGGTTAGCCTATATCTCTCCTTATATAATAGGGTTGATAGTTTTTACCGCTTTCCCCTTTATTTCTTCTTTCATACTCAGTTTTTCCGAGTATGACCTGATGAGTCCACCAACATTCACCGGTCTGGAAAATTACCACCGGATGTTTTTGGAAGACGATCTCTTCTGGAAATCCATGGGTGTTACATTTGCCTATGTATTTTTGACCATTCCTTTGAAACTGATATTCGCGTTGTTAATCGCGTTTGTTCTTAACTTTAAATTACGAGGTATTGGTTTCTTCCGTACTGCTTACTATGTTCCCTCCATTCTGGGCAGCAGCGTAGCCATTGCCGTATTGTGGCGAGCACTGTTTGCTATTGATGGACTGTTAAACAGTTTCCTTGGCGTACTGGGTTTCCATGCCATCAACTGGCTTGGCGAACCTTCTCTGGCACTGTTTTCTGTGACCCTATTACGTGTCTGGCAATTTGGTTCCGCCATGGTGATCTTCCTTGCCGCACTACAAAATGTTCCTCAGTCACAATATGAAGCCGCGATGATCGATGGGGCTTCCAAGTGGCAGATGTTCATGAAAGTCACCGTACCATTGATTACACCGGTTATTTTTTTCAACTTCATCATGCAAACCACACAAGCATTTCAGGAATTTACCGCGCCTTATGTCATTACCGGCGGTGGGCCTACCCACTATACCTATCTGTTCTCACTTTATATTTACGATACGGCATTCAAATATTTCGATATGGGGTACGGCGCAGCACTTGCCTGGGTTTTGTTCCTGGTTGTAGCCGTGTTTGCGGCAATTTCCTTCAAATCATCTAAATACTGGGTGTTCTACTCCGCCGATAAGGGAGGGAAAAATGGCTGATATGCATTCACAAATGTCTGCACAGGATATTGCAGCAGAAGAAGTGCGCCGCACACTGCGTAAAGAGAAACTCAATGCAGGCATTCGTTATGTGATTCTGTTGTTTGTTGGCCTGTTGATGCTCTACCCATTGGTCTGGATGTTTTCAGCGTCTTTTAAGCCAAACCGTGAAATTTTCACCACGCTCAGCTTATGGCCAACGCACATCACGTGGGATGGTTTTATTAACGGTTGGAAAACGGGGACGGAATACAACTTCGGTCACTACATGATCAACACGTTCGAGTATGTGATTCCGAAAGTCATCCTGACCATTATTTCCTCCACCATCGTGGCGTATGGTTTTGCCCGCTTCGAGATCCCGTGGAAAAACTTCTGGTTTGCCACACTGATTACCACCATGTTGCTGCCCAGTACCGTGTTGTTGATCCCTCAGTACATCATGTTCCGTGAAATGGGCATGCTGAACAGCTACCTGCCATTGTATCTACCGCTGGCATTCGCAACACAAGGATTCTTTGTGTTCATGCTGATTCAGTTCCTGCGTGGTGTTCCACGTGACATGGAAGAAGCCGCTCAGATTGACGGTTGCAACTCCTTCCAGGTGTTGTGGTATGTGGTAGTGCCAATTCTGAAGCCGGCCATTATCTCGGTAGCACTATTCCAGTTCATGTGGTCCATGAACGACTTTATCGGCCCACTGATTTACGTTTACAGCGTTGATAAATACCCGATTGCGTTGGCTCTTAAGATGTCTATTGACGTTACAGAAGGCGCACCGTGGAACGAAATTCTGGCAATGGCAAGTATTTCAATCCTGCCATCCATCATCATTTTCTTCATGGCTCAGCGCTACTTCGTTCAGGGCGTTACCAGCAGTGGAATTAAAGGTTAATTGAGGATCTATCATGGCTGAAGTTGTTTTCAACAAACTGGAAAAAGTCTATTCCAACGGTTTCAAAGCAGTACACGGTATCGACCTAACGATCAAAGACGGGGAATTCATGGTTATCGTTGGTCCGTCTGGCTGTGCTAAATCCACAACCCTGCGCATGTTGGCTGGCCTGGAAACCATCAGTGGCGGTGAAGTTCGTATCGGTGAACGCATCGTCAATAATCTGGTACCCAAAGCACGTGGCATCGCAATGGTGTTCCAGAACTATGCCCTCTACCCACACATGACGGTACGCGAGAACCTGGCGTTTGGTCTGAAGTTGAGCAAAATGCCCAAAAGCCAGATTGAAGATCATGTTAACGAAGCGGCTAAAATTCTGGAGTTGGAAGACTTGATGGACCGGCTACCGCGTCAGCTCTCCGGTGGTCAAGCGCAGCGTGTCGCTGTCGGTCGCGCTATTGTAAAAAAACCGGATGTATTTCTGTTTGATGAGCCCTTATCAAATTTGGATGCCAAACTGCGTGCCTCGATGCGTATCCGTATCTCGGATTTGCATAAAGAGTTGAAGAAAAGCGGTAAACCAGCCACCACCGTCTATGTAACTCATGACCAGACCGAAGCCATGACAATGGGTGATCGTATCTGCGTCATGAAGCTGGGCCACATCATGCAAGTGGATACGCCAGATAACTTGTATCACTACCCGAAAAATATGTTTGTGGCCGGGTTTATTGGTGCGCCGGAAATGAACATCAAACCCGGACAGCTACTTGAGCACGATGGTCAGATCGGGTTGAAAGTCGGTCACTACCCCCTGCTACTCAACCAGTCACAACAGAGCAAAGTTCAAGATTATGTAGGCAAAGAGATCTGTTTCGGCATACGTCCCGAATATGTCACTGTTTCAGAAACCCCGTTCGAAACCAGCCACTCTCAGGGTGAATTGGTCCGCGTAGAAAATATGGGCCATGAATTCTTTATGTACATAAAAGTTGATGGCTTTGAATTAACCAGCCGGATGCCTTCCGACGAAGCCAGGCTGATTATCAAGAATGGCCTGCATCGCCAGGTATTCTTCCAGTTTGATATGGATAAATGCCATATCTTTGATGCAAAAACAGAACAAAATATCTCTCTATAACAGGAGTAGTAATCGATGAAAAAAGTGATCCTACGCACATTAATCGCCTCATCTCTGGCACTGTTGGCACATCAATCTTTTGCAGCAGATCAGGTTAATCTGCGTGTGTCATGGTGGGGCGGTAACGGACGTCACCAAGCTACACTAAAAGCCATTGATGCATTCCATAAACAGTACCCAAACATTGACGTTAAGGCAGAATATACTGGTTGGGATGGACATCTCTCACGTCTTACCACACAGATTGCCGGTAATACTGAACCCGATGTCATGCAGACCAACTGGAACTGGTTGCCTATTTTTTCCAAAAATGGTGATGGTTTCTATGATTTGAACAAAGTGAATGGCCCGCTGGATCTATCACAGTTCAGCCCCAAAGAGCTGCAAGCGACGACTATTGACGGAAAATTGAACGGCATTCCCATCTCCGTCACGGCCCGGATGTTCTACTATAACGACGAAACCTGGAAAAAAGCCGGGCTATCCTATCCGAAAACCTGGGATGAATTGCTGAACGCCGGTAAAGTATTCAAGGAGAAACTGGGAGATCAATACTATCCCGTCGTTCTGGAACATCAGGACTCGTTGGCGTTGCTACGTTCTTACATGGTACAGAAATACAACATCCCTGCCGTGGACGAAAAGGCGAAGAAATTCGCTTATACCGATGCACAATGGGTTGAGTTCTTCCAGATGTATAAAAAAATGGTCGATTCCCATGTTATGCCATCATCGAAATACTATGCCTCGTTCGGCAAGAGCAATATGTATGAAATGAAACCGTGGATTGCAGGTGAATGGGCAGGCACTTATATGTGGAACTCTACCATTACCAAGTACTCTGATAACTTGAAAGCGCCTGCCAAGCTGGTACTGGGAGACTATCCCATGTTACCAGGTGCCAAAGACGCAGGTCTGTTCTTTAAACCCGCACAGATGTTTTCTATCGGTAAATCTACCAAGCATCCGAAAGAAGCCGCGATGTTAATCAACTTTTTACTGAACAGTAAAGAAGGTGTACAGGCCATGGGCCTGGAGCGTGGTGTCCCATTGAGCAAATCAGCCGTCGCGCAATTACGTGCTGATGGCGTAATTAAAGATAGCGATCCATCTGTAGCTGGCCTGACTATGGCACTGTCTTTACCACATGCAATGAAGACATCACCTTATTTTGATGATCCGCAAATCGTAGTACTATTCGGTGATGCCATTCAGTATATTGACTATGGTCAGAAGTCGGTGGAAGAAACAGCAAAATATTTCCAGCGTCAAGGTGACCGTATTCTGAAACGTGCCATGAGATAATAATAGAAGTTATTTTTATATTAATAACCCTGCCATACCCATGGCAGGGTTATTTTATTAAAACTGAAACAGATTATATATTCCAATTGATCACCATCACAAAATGAAACCAAGTTTCAATTTTTAATAACCAAACCGATCTTGATCACAAAATAGATTTAATATGTCCTTAAAATAGAACCTGCTTTAAAACGAAATATTGCGTCTTTCAATTTTTTGCTTCACTCCTTAATTAATAGGGAAAATTAAAAATGAAATTAAAACTACTCGCTCTGGCTGTAACTTCATTAATTAGTATAAATGCACTAGCTGTATCAATTGATTACCGACATGAATGGCGAGATACTGCGAAAGGTGACCAACGGGATCGCTTATTAATATCAAACCGCTTCGCCAATGGTTTTGGATTATCTTCAGAAGTATCATGGAAACAATCCAGTGCAGACAGCACTCCGAATAAGCCATTTAATGAGCAAGTTAGCAATGAAACTGAAGTGATTGCAAGCTATCTCTATAAATTCAATCAAACTTTTTCTCTGGAAAGTGGCTTTAGCTTAGTCTCCGGGTCCACATACCGTACTTATCGTCCTTATCTTCGCGGTGGAGTAAAATTTGCCGATGACTGGACTGCCACACTGCGTTATCGCCCTTATTACAAACGTATTAGTGGTAATATTGGTAGTTCAAGTAATACGGCTGAGAATGGTTATAATATTACCGCCAATGTCGGCTATACGTTCCTTAAAGACTATAATATTTCTTATGAATATGACTTCAAGAAAATTAACCATGCCGGAGCAAAGAGCTATGACAACCATAGCTACAATGCCGATCATCAGGTTAAATTGTCTTACAAATGGGATAAAAACTGGAAGCCTTATATTTCTTTATCTAACCTCGCAGATAATGGCACCAGCGATCATCGTCAAACCCGTTATCGTGTAGGTGTAGTCTACACATTCTAATATGTAACGGCAGACTGCCTTGCTTGTTATAGAAGGCGGTTTATATTCTCGGATAAATTAAATTCATAACGGGATTGGTTTTAAACTATATATTTATAACCATTTCTTGTGAATTTATTTTAACAACGCTATCATTAATTAAGTTTTATATTCCTGTGTCTAACTACCCTCTTTACGAATGAACGTTATTTGTTTAGTCATCATTTTATAGCGGACATTTTCTCCGATAAATGTCCGTTTTTTTTTACTGTTTTTGCTGAAAAAACAGTATACCTAAACTGACTCTTTTCACTATTGCAACTATTACAAACCAAAAGGTATATCATGATTCTCCGTTTATTCATTGCCGGAACCATTATGATGTCAGTTAATGGATTCAGTTACTCTCAGTCGACTTTCCCCGTCTGGCCACAAGGGGAAGCTCCTGGGGCAACGGCCTCACACGCACAGCCACAGGTCGTGGAAAGAAGCAAAAACCCGGCGTTACCCGATCGAGCCGCCATAGGCGTTCGTAGCCCGGAAATTACTGTCTATCCAGCGAGTAAACCTAATGGAATCGCGCTACTCATCACACCAGGCGGCGCCTACCAACGAGTTGTTCTGGATAAAGAAGGCAGCGTATTAGCCCCTTTCTTTAATCAACAAGGCTATACACTGTTTGTGATGACCTACCGAATGCCTGGTGAAGGTCACAAAGAAGGTGCAGATGCTCCGTTAGCTGATGCACAGCGAGCTATTCGTACCTTACGCGCCAACGCTGTCAAATGGCATATCAATCCACAACACATTGGCATTATGGGTTTTTCTGCTGGTGGCCATGTTGCTGCCAGTCTTGGTACACGATTCGATCAGGCTGTTTATCCCGCCCAGGATGCTATTGACAAACTAAGTGCCCGACCTGATTTTATGGTGTTGATGTACCCTGTCATTTCCATGCAAACAGCTATTGCCCACAATGGCTCCAGAATTGCACTGATAGGTCATCATCCTACCAATGCACAGATTAATCGCTATTCTGCCGAAACACAGGTTACCGATCAAACACCCCCAACATTTTTGGTCCATGCGGTAGATGATCCTTCAGTTGCCGTTGATAATAGTCTGGTTATGTTTTCGGCATTACGGGCGCATCATATCCCGGTTGAAATGCATCTGTTTACGCAGGGTAAACATGGTTTTGGTATCCGTGGGACCCAAGGATTACCCGTCGCAACCTGGCCGCAATTGCTGGATAACTGGATTAAATCATTGCCAGACATAAAAAAAGAAAATGATCATGCGGGGAAATAATCTTTATTGATGAATATTTACCAATGATAGGATTAATGTCACCAATAAAAATAAATAGTTACGCTGTCACTGCTTTCGTCACTCATCACGATCTCCTATACTGTATAAAATAACAGTTTTCGAGACGTTTCATGACTGCGGAAGGACACCTTCTCTTCTCTATTGCCAGCGCTATCTTGGCTAAAAAAATAGAACTATCGCCCGCGCTGGCCGCAGGAGACTGGTGGCATATTATTCCTGGTGCGTTACTGACGGCCTTGTTGCCAGATATCGATCATCCTAAATCAGTGTTGGGGCAACGGTTAAAGTGGATTTCAGTTCCTATCGCCCGGGCATTTGGTCACCGCGGTTTTACCCACAGTCTGCTGGCAATCATGCTCGGGCTCTATTTTATCCATACCCAGTTACCCACTGACTGGCTAATACCCACTGACGCCTATCACGCTATGATCGTTGGTTATCTTAGCCATATCGCTGGCGATATGCTAACTACCGCAGGAGTTCCGCTGCTATGGCCATGTCGCTGGCGCTTTCGTTTGCCTATCCTGAACAGTCAAAAAGGTAATCAACTGGAGCGTATCCTCTGCATTGGATTGATTGCTTTTTCAATCTATCACCCCCAACAACCGCTCGATGACTGGAACGACACGCTGCCAATTAAGCTTTTCCAGCACCGTGTTCATCAATTACTCATTCCATAATGCAGGCATGTATAAAAACAGGTTCAATTTCCATAACATACAAGACTGACGCAATATTAATATCTGACCATTTTCACAAAAAAAAACCGGAGGCAGTTACTCTCCTCCGGTATAATTATACTCAACCTGAATTAATGCTGTGGATTCGTATCGTACTCCTGGCAGCTTTGGAAACCCTTGTTCATAACGTGGCCCGTTTCATCAAAGCTAACGAAATAATGCTGAACCTTGCCATCGTGCGTTCCCAGGATATAGGTATCACACGTTCCCCTGGCATTGACCATTGTAACGGTCGTCGAGGGAGAACCGGCAATTTGGTTCACTTGCTGTCTGGTCATACCTTTATTCACATCCCTTACCACGGGTTTTGTTAAATAGTTTTCAACCCGGTTATACGCTGTACATCCGGAAAGCATCACCGCACCTGCGGCAATACACATGATGAGTCGACTATTTTTCATTGTGGTACCCTATTTTTATATCCATTGGACTTAAGACTAGATGACAATGTGTGACTTCTCAAACTGAAACGTTGCTTTTGATAAGATAAAAGTTGGCACCAATAGCACTAATCTCGTGTAAAACTCTCCGCACATGACTTGTTCTTTTACTCTGTGCCAGTTAACGTTAATCTTTAGCAATGAGAATAATTATTCTGGCGTATCAATAAGTTCAGGAGGGGGTTGTATGTCATTACAGCAGGAAATCATCCAGGCGCTAAGTGTGAAAAGTACCATCGATCCAGCGCAGGAAATCCGTGTGAGTGTTGATTTTTTAAAAGATTATCTTAAAGCACACCCATTTATCAAAAGTTTGGTATTAGGAATTAGTGGCGGCCAGGATTCGACCCTCACTGGCAAACTATGCCAAACCGCCATTAGCGAATTGCGCAATGAAACCGGAAAAGACGATTACCAGTTCATCGCGGTTCGTTTGCCATTCGGTGTACAGGCCGATGAACATGACTGCCAGGACGCCCTTGCATTTATCCAACCAGACCGAGTGTTGAAAGTAAACATAAAGCCAGCCATAGAGGCCAGTGAAGCGACCTTGCGTGAGTTAGGTATTGAACTGTCCGATTTCGTGAAAGGTAATGAAAAAGCACGTGAACGGATGAAAGCCCAGTACAGTATTGCTGGCATGAACGCAGGTCTGGTGGTGGGAACGGATCATGCAGCTGAAGCCGTAACGGGTTTCTTCACCAAATACGGTGATGGAGGTACGGATATCAATCCAATCTTCCGTTTGAATAAACGCCAGGGAAAAGCGTTGTTAAAACTGCTTGGCTGCCCGTCCCATCTCTATACCAAGACCCCCACAGCAGATTTGGAAGATAACCGGCCGGCCCTGCCTGACGAAGTGGCGCTTGGCGTCACTTATGACAAAATTGATGATTATCTGGAGGGCAAACAGATTGATCCAAAAGATGCAGCAATCATCGAAAACTGGTACAGCAAGACCGAACACAAACGTCGTCCACCAATTACCGTTTTTGACAACTTCTGGCGTTAATTGACATAACTCAATACGTTATGCGGATGCCATTATGACATCCGCTTTTCATTGGACCCCATCTTAAGCCCTCATCATGGAAATAACGTCACAACGCGCTACGCTGGTTGGATTAAGTGCCATACTGCTTTGGAGTACGTCTGTTGGACTAATTCGAAGGTTGACAGAATCGCTGGGCCCTCTTGGCGGAGCCGCAATGATTTACTCCTCCAGCGCACTATGCCTTATTCTGTTCAATGGTTTTCCTCCCATTAGAAGTCAATCCAAAATCTATTTACTGCTAGGTGGAGCTCTGTTTGTCTGCTATGAGATCTTTTTTTCTCTGGCTATCGGCTTTGCAACTAATCGTATGCAGGCTATGGAATTGGGAATGGTTAATTATCTCTGGCCTTGTCTGACTATTCTGTTCGCCATCGTTATTAACCAACAGAAAAGTCGCTTTTTCCTGTGGCCAGGTATTGCGCTGTCATTAGCCGGTATCGTATGGATCATGAAAGGCGATGGTGTCTGGTCACTATCACTCATGTGGCGCAACATTATTGCCAACCCCGTAGCTTACGGATTGGCCTTTGCCGCCGCCATTGTCTGGGCACTGTATTGCAATGTTTCTCGCCGTTTTGGTGGTGGTAAAAGCGGTATTTCACTGTTCTTTGTTGCGGTATCAGCGGTGTTGTGGCGTCAATATCTGTTCAGCGAAGAACCCGTGCTTTCCTTTTCTCTGACCACGGTGTTGGAATTGTTGTTTATCGCAGGCTCTACAGCATTATCGTATATGGCGTGGGACATCGGCATACAGCGGGGTAATCTCACATTGCTGGCCACCGCATCTTACTTTACGCCAATGCTATCTGCATTACTGAGTGCATTATGGCTGAATATTATCCCCACCTTTTCGTTCTGGCAGGGAGTTTTCATGATCACGGTAGGATCACTGCTGTCCTGGCTGGCAACACGTTCCTCATAAACGTGTTTTTTCGCCCCTTGGTTGTCAATGTGCATTCCATCTTTATTCTTGTGGTGTGAACCACTATTTCATCATTTATAAATTGCATATAAAATATATCTATAAACTCAAGCGCTGTGCAGCAGGACATGGGAGAAATAATATTATGCCGGGGAAACGAATCCAACGAGAAATCCATACTGTCAGCTTGATGATTGATCTGTATGAAAAAATGCATCCAGCACCAGAAAACGATGCCGACCGTTATGTTCATCTATTCCAATATGCGGTGAATCGTCTGGAAAGATGTTACTTTAAGGAAGAGAAACCGGCCTGCAAACAATGCCCCATCCATTGCTATCAACCAGCAAAACGCGAAGAAATCAAAACAATAATGCGCGGGTCAGGGCCACGAATGCTGTTGTATCACCCTATTCTGACTATCCGTCATTTAATGGATGACTATCGCCCAGTGCCCCCTCACCTTGTATCCAAAACAAAGAAAACCTCTAACGATACCTAAAGTTCAGCGCTCACTAAAAAAAGGCCGCTTACGCGGCCTTTGGTTTAACTCTTCATTCTTTGGGTGAAGCGTTTTCTACCCGACTTTTCAATTTCTGCCCCGGACGGAACGTGACCACACGACGCGCCGTAATCGGAATATCTTCGCCAGTTTTTGGGTTACGTCCCGGTCGTTGGTTCTTGTCTCGCAAATCAAAATTACCAAAACCAGACAACTTGACTTGCTCGCCATTTTCCAAAGCGCGACGAACTTCTTCAAAAAACAGCTCGACTAGCTCTTTGGCATCCCGTTTGCTCAGCCCAAGCTTTTCAAACAGGTATTCTGACATTTCAGCTTTTGTAAGCGCCATAGGTTCAATCCCTCAAGGATGCTTGGAATCGCTGTTTTAATGCCGCCACACATTGCGCAACCGTAGCGGCAATTTCCTCTTCTGCCAGTGTACGAGAGGTATCCTGCAATATCAGGCTAATAGCCAGGCTCTTATACCCTTCCGCTACGCCCTTTCCTCGGTACACGTCAAATAAGTTTACGCCAACTAACTGATTTGCGCCAACTTTCTTGCATTCGGTTAAAACATCGCCTGCGAGCACGTTTTCAGAGACGACCACAGCGATGTCGCGACGATTAGACGGGAAGCGGGAAATGTCCTTCGCATCAGGCACCACGCGGTCTGCAAGCCGATCCCAGCGGACTTCAAACACTACAGTAAGTCCATTCAGATCCAGTTTACGTTCCAGCTCAGGATGAATGACACCAATAAAACCAATATGTTCTTCACCTAAATAAATTGCAGCACTTTGCCCTGGATGTAATGCCGGGTTCGCCTCGGAGCGAAATTCAATGGCTGACTGCTTACCTGTCAATGCCAGAATAGCTTCCAGATCACCTTTCAAATCATAGAAGTCAACAGCCTGACGGGCCAGATCCCAGTGCTCATCATACCGCGTTCCAGTAATCACACCTGCCAACATCATATCCTGACGAATGCCCAGGTCTGCACTTTGATCCGGAACAAAACGTAAACCGCTTTCAAACAGACGTAGACGGCTTTGCTGACGGTTCTGATTATAGACTATCGCTTCCAGTAAACCGCTCCACAGTGAGAGCCTCATCGCGGACATTTCAACCGAAATCGGACTAGGCAGAATCAAAGCCTCTTCACCTGGATGAACCAGAGACTGAATTTTGGGATCAACAAAACTGTAAGTAATTGCTTCTTGGAATCCACGGTCAACCAGCATGGTTTTCACTCGTTTGAGCGACAAATCCGCTTCACGATGCTGAGTCATTGTCAGTGGTGCCAGCGTCGCCACATTGGGAATATTATCATAGCCATATATGCGCGCGACTTCTTCCACCAGATCCTCTTCGATTTCCATATCGAAACGCCAACTTGGTGCTACCGCCTGCCATCCGGCATTGGTTTTCGTTACCTGACAGCCCAGATGGCTCAGGATAGTGCTGACTTTTTCATCGGCAATATGATGACCAATCAACCGATCCAGCTTTTCTCGGCGCAGTTCAATGGTGGCTCGAACAGGTAAGTCTTTTTCGCTAGTAACATCAATGACCGGCCCGGCATTGCCGCCACAGATATCCAAAAGTAAACGGGTAGCACGTTCGATAGCTTTATGCTGCAAGGCCGGGTCAACACCGCGCTCATAGCGATGGGACGCATCCGTGTGCAGACCATAACGACGAGCACGACCAGTAATAGACAGTGGATTGAAGTAAGCACACTCCAGCAACACATCCTGTGTGTCTTCATTTACACCCGAGTGTTCCCCACCGAAAATTCCACCTATGGCCAGAGCCTTTTGGTGGTCCGCAATCACCAGTGTGTCACTGTTCAATGTGGCATCACTACCATCCAGCAGGCGCAGAACTTCACCGTCTTTGGCCATACGCACGACAATACCATCTTCCAAACGGCTCAGATCGAAGGCATGCATGGGTTGTCCCAGTTCCAACAAAACATAGTTGGTAACATCCACCACCGGATCGATAGAACGAATACCGCAGCGCCGCAGTTTTTCACTCATCCACAGCGGTGTTATCGCCTTAATATTAATGCCCTTCACTACCCGGCCCAGATAACGCGGACAAGCTTGAGTCGCTTCAACGCTAATCGGAAACGTATCCTGAATAACGACATCAACCGGTACAATTTCCGGTTCAGTCAATACCAACGCATTCAATACGGCCACATCACGTGCGACCCCCAGGATACCCAGGCAATCCGCACGGTTCGGTGTCACACTGATTTCGATAGTGTGGTCATTGAGCGCTAAATAGTCACGGATATCGCTACCTACTGGGGCATCCAGTGGTAACTCAATGATACCAGTGTGATCATCGGTAATAGCCAACTCCGAAAATGAACACAACATCCCTTCCGAAGGTTCACCACGCAATTTTGCCGCTTTGATTTTAAAATCGCCAGGAAGAACAGCACCCACGGTTGCAACTGCAACTTTCAGGCCCTGACGACAATTCGGTGCGCCACAAACGATATCCAGCAGGCGCTCGCCTCCGATATTAACCTTTGTTACACGCAACTTATCCGCATTAGGATGCTGTGCGCACTCCATCACTTCCCCTACAACAACACCATGGAAGGCGCCAGCAACAGCTTCAACGCCATCGACTTCAAGACCCGCCATAGTAATTTGTTCAGATAAGGCATCGCTGCTGATTGCTGGATTAACCCATTCGCGTAACCAGAGTTCACTGAATTTCATGATGATGTATCCGCCTTATTTAAACTGTTTGAGGAAGCGTAAATCGTTTTCAAAGAATGCACGTAAGTCGGTGACGCCATAACGCAACATAGTCAGGCGTTCCATACCCATGCCGAATGCAAAACCGGAGTAAACTTCTGGATCGACCCCCACATTACGTAGCACATTCGGATGCACCATGCCGCATCCTAAAACTTCAAGCCATTTACCATTTTTACCCATTACATCCACTTCAGCTGAAGGCTCTGTAAAGGGGAAATAGGAAGGACGAAAACGGACCTGTAAATCTTCCTCAAAGAAGTTGCGCAGAAAATCATGCAGCGTCCCTTTCAGATTGGTAAAGTTGATATTTTCGTCAATAATCAACCCTTCCATCTGATGGAACATCGGCGTGTGCGTTTGATCATAGTCGTTACGATAAACGCGGCCTGGCGCAATAATGCGAATCGGCGGCTGCTGTTTTTCCATTGTACGAATTTGCACACCTGAAGTTTGTGTACGCAACAAGCGCCCGGCATCAAACCAGAATGTGTCATGATCGGCGCGTGCAGGATGATGACCAGGAATATTCAACGCATCAAAGTTATGATAGTCATCTTCAATTTCCGGACCTGATGCCACTGAAAATCCCAGTTCGCCGAAAAAAGTTTCAATCCGGTCAATGGTTCGGGTTATCGGATGTAGCCCCCCGTTTTCCATGGTTCTCCCTGGCAGAGAAACATCTATTGTTTCTGCGGCCAGGCGAGCATTCATTTCTGCTGATTCCAGTGCTTGTTTGCGGGTATTCAGCGCTTCCTGAACATCCTGCTTTGCCTGATTGATTACCGCACCTGCGGCGGGACGTTCTTCAGCAGGCAGCTCGCGCAGCGAGGTCATCTGAAGGGTTAAGTGACCTTTTTTACCCAGATATTCAACACGCACATTTTCCAGTGTAGTGATATCTTGAGTCTCTTCTATGGCTGTTCTGGCTTTGGCAACCAGCTCTGCGAGATGTGGCATTGCATTCCTCTTCTTCTGCCTGTATGTCCAATGATCATAATTGGAAAAGTATGGTTATCAGTGCGCATGTAACAACGATGATCCTGCCATTAAATACATTTCCGGGATCAAATAAAAAAGCCTCCACAGAGGAGGCTTAAGCGCTACTTTTTGTTTCTTTTCTTACGCGCAAAGCCCCTGGGATTCAGGCGCTAAAGAAAAAAAAGAAACGGAAAATAGCAGTTTGCATACTTGCGTTACCTTGTTATCGTCTAACTCGTTGAGAATATAAACACATTTTCTTCGTTTTCGAAAGACGGAAAATATAAATCCATTCATCAACACGATTTATCACAAAACGGAAAAGAGGGAGACAAGCTCCCTCTTTTAGCTGGTTTACACCAGTGCTAATTTCGCTTTTTCGACTAATGCACTAAAGGCAATTTTGTCAAATACGGCGATATCAGCCAAAATCTTACGATCAATTTCAACAGAGGCTTTTTTCAAGCCATTGATAAACTTACTGTAAGACAAACCATTCTGACGGGCTGCTGCATTGATACGTGCAATCCACAGCTGACGGAACTGACGTTTACGCTGACGACGGTCACGGTAAGCATACTGACCAGCTTTGATTACTGCCTGGAAGGCAACACGATAAACACGCGAACGGGCACCATAGTAACCTTTCGCTTGTTTCAATACTTTCTTGTGACGTGCACGGGCAACTACACCACGTTTTACGCGAGCCATATGCTCTCTCCTAATGTCTTATTCTGAATTAAAAAAAGTTACTTATGCGTAAGGTAGGCACGCAACGACCAAGCCCAAATCTCCTTTGGAGACCAGACCTTTCGGACGCAGATGACGTTTACGTTTAGTCGCCTTTTTGGTCAGAATATGACGCAGGTTAGCATGCTTACGCTTAAAACCACCGTTAGCGGTTTTTTTGAAGCGTTTAGCGGCGCCACGTACTGTTTTAATCTTTGGCATTATTATTTCCACTTCGCATTGTTAATTAACAACGAACCAGATAAGGCGAACAAAGCGCGCCACATAAAAGTAGCGCGGATATGTTACTTGAATGCCTTACTGTTTCTTCTTCGGTGCAAGCACCATAATCATCTGGCGGCCCTCGATCTTCGTCGGGAAGGACTCAACAACTGCCAGTTCACTCAGATCGTCACGAACGCGATTAAGCATTTCGATACCAATCTGTTGGTGTGCCATTTCACGTCCACGAAAACGTAGTGTTATTTTGGCTTTATCACCATCTTCCAGAAAGCGAATCAGGTTGCGTAGTTTGACCTGATAGTCGCCATCATCGGTACCAGGTCGGAATTTGATTTCCTTGACCTGAATAACTTTTTGCTTCTTCTTCTGCTCTTTAGTGGCCTTACTCTTCTCATAGAGGAACTTGCCGTAATCCATGATTCGGCAAACCGGCGGCTCGGCGTTCGGACTGATTTCTACTAAATCGACACCTGCTTCCTCGGCTTTTTCTAACGCTTCATTCAGGCTGACAATACCAAGCTGTTCGCCATCAATACCCGTTAGACGTACCTCGTGTGCGCGAATTTCTCTGTTGATGCGATTAGGACGCGCCGGTTGAACTCGTTTTCCGCCTTTAATACTTTATTCCTCCAATTGATGAAGACTACGGCTGCGAATCTCTTCCTGCAGCTTACTGATCACTTCACGGACATCCAGGCTCCCCAAATCCTTACCACGACGAGTACGGACTGCAACTTTACCTGCTTCAACTTCTTTGTCGCCGCAGACAAGCATATAAGGAACACGCCGCAAAGTGTGCTCGCGGATTTTAAAGCCTATCTTCTCATTTCTCAAGTCTGCTTTGACGCGAATTCCTGCTTCCTGCAGTTTTCTGGTTAATTCGCTGACATAATCAGACTGATTGTCGGTGATATTCATAATCACCACCTGTACCGGAGCTAACCATGTTGGGAAAAAGCCTGCGTATTCCTCTGTAAGAATACCGATAAATCGCTCCATAGATCCCAGTATAGCCCGGTGAATCATTACTGGTACCTGACGTTCATTACTTTCTCCGACATAAGAAGCATTCAAACGGCCAGGTAATGAAAAGTCGAGCTGCACCGTACCACACTGCCAGGCACGATCCAAACAATCATGCAGAGTGAATTCGATCTTTGGACCGTAAAACGCCCCCTCTCCCGGCTGGAACTCAAACGGAATACTATTTTCCGCCAACGCTGCGGCTAAGTCATCCTCAGCACGGGTCCACATCTCATCGGTACCAATACGTTTCTCAGGACGAGTAGAAAGTTTCACTACAATCTTATCGAAACCAAAAGTGCTGTACATGTCATAAACCATTTTTATACAGCTATTTACTTCACTACGAACCTGATCCTCAGTACAAAAAATATGTGCATCATCCTGCGTGAAACCGCGAACCCGCATTAACCCATGCAGCGAACCTGATGGTTCATTACGGTGACAACTACCAAATTCGGCCATACGCAATGGCAAATCACGATAAGATTTGAGACCCTGATTAAAAATTTGCACATGCCCCGGGCAGTTCATCGGTTTAATGCAATATTCACGGTTCTCAGAAGACGTCGTAAACATGTGTTCTGCATAATTTTCCCAATGCCCTGTTTTTTCCCACAGAACACGATCCATCATAAATGGGCCTTTTACTTCCTGATACTGGTACTCTTTGAGCTTCATACGAACAAAGACTTCAAGCTCACGGAAAATTGTCCAGCCATCGTTATGCCAGAATACCATACCTGGCGCTTCTTCCTGCATATGGTACAAATCAAGCTGTTTACCGATTTTACGGTGATCACGCTTGGCGGCTTCTTCCATACGTTGCAAATAAGCACTTAACTGCTTTTTATCCGCCCATGCTGTGCCATAAATGCGTTGCAACATTTTATTTTTGCTGTCACCCCGCCAGTAAGCACCTGACGTTTTCTGTAATTTGAAATGGTGACAAAACCGCATATTCGGTACATGCGGACCACGGCACATATCGATATATTCTTCATGATGATACAGACCAGGATGGTCGTCATGGCTGATATTTTCATCAAGGATAGCGACCTTATAGACTTCTCCGCGGGTCATAAATGTATCGCGCGCTTCCTGCCAGCTCACTTTTTTCTTGATGACATCGTAATCTTTGCTGGCCAGCTCGTGCATACGCTTTTCAAGCAGGTCAATATCTTCCTGAGTCAGCATGTGATCCAAATCGATATCATAGTAAAAACCATGATCAATCACCGGACCGATCGCCATTTTGGTGTCTGGCCATAATTGTTTAATAGCATGGCCTAACAAATGTGCACAGGAGTGACGGATAATCTCTAGACCGGCGTCATCTTTAGCGGTGATGATCGCCAGTTCGACATCCGATTCCATCGGATCGGTTGCATCGATCAATTCGCCATTTACTCGGCCGGCAATACAAGCTTTAGCCAGACCTGGACCAATATCCATGGCAACATCAAGAGGAGAAACTGCGCGGTCGTAATGGCGTTGACTACCATCAGGAAGTGTAATAACAGGCATGATAATTCCCTTATTTGCAGTGGTGACCCACACGCAAGATCACATACAAAAGATAATTGTGTTTTATTTCAGTGAGTGAGAACTTTATTTAACCCACAATTGTTAAATATGTCCCAAACGGTTAATCCAGGAGATTACTATGGCTCGTCTAATTGGTTTGAAACAACCAGTAAACTCACCCCGTAACTCGACGGCGTAGAGTAGCATTATGCAGAGACGCATTCCACCCACTATGGGCAAATATACTGCCATAACAGGCAATTATTCATGCTTATCTCTAACAGACTCCATTTCATTCATCATCAAATACAAGAGCAACCCATACGATACATCCTCTAATCAATCAGGTCAGAATGCCAGTTCTCGGGATTCTACTTAAGCAAGCGCTTGTATGTTCTAACTGACATGTCATCGTTCTACTTTTCGCTGGGTTTGTATGAAAATTAGGGATAGTAATGCTCTATAGCCCACCCCCAGCGTCCCATATCAACGTTCCGGGATCACATCTTTGAAATAAATATCTTCATCAGCATGATACTCTGAATCCGACGGAGTATTGCCTTGATCTCTGCCTACAGCCTTCACCAATGTCTGCAACAGATCAGATTGCAGCTTCTGTTGTTCCACGATTTCCTGTAGCAATCTAATTTGTTCATTAGCTCGAACACTGATCCGATTAATAAAAAACCAGATGAACATAATCAACAACATGACCAAAACAACAAAAATACCTCCTAACGAGCTTGAAGCTACTTCACTCATGTCGAACCCTATTAACATCGGCTGATTAAAGCGAGTACTGTAGCACCGAGTCTCGGGTAAATTCGACCCCGAATTATGCTGTCCATACAATTACAGATAGATATGCTGCGATATATGATCGTTTTTAATGGCAGTAAAAAGCCTGTCACCAAGACAGGCTAATCTAAGTCAAACCCAGATTCAGAATGGGTAATCGTGATACCCCATCTGTTCAGAAATATTGCGAGCGGCGGTATGCAGCATCGCTACATACTCTTGCTTATTGTCTTCAGAAAAGCGGATAGTGGGGAACGATACGCTCAAACCCGCGATAACCACGCCAAAACGGTCAAAGACAGGAACAGCAATACAACGCAACCCTTCTTCCTGTTCTTCATTATCCTCGCCATACCCTTGGCTGTGGACCAGGTCAAGCTGAGGTAACAGCTCCTCAGCACTGCAAAGTGTACGCGGTGTACTGCGTTTGAACTCTACCAGTTTCAGGATTTCTTTTACTTCCTCACGGTCACGCCAAGCCAGTAAAACCTTACCAATTGCAGTACTGTGTAATGGATTACGGCGGCCAATACGCGAATACATCCGCAAGTTATACATAGAGTCGATTTTATGGATATAGACGATACTGTCTTCATCCAACGCTCCCAAATGAATAGTTTCCCGCGTGAGTGCGGAAAGTTCCCTCATCTGAATATCAGCACTGCGGATCAAATCGACATTTTGTAGTGCCTTCGCTCCTAGTTCAAACAATTTTAACGTAAGTGAGTATTTTTCCGACTCACCTTCCTGAGCAACATAGCCTAAAGACTTCATCGTTTGTAGGAAACGATAAACTGTACTTTTAGACATCATGACACGCTGTGAAAGCTCAGTGATACCAATTTCACGCTCTTCGCCTAACGCCTGCAAGATACCAAAAACCTTCAAGACAGACGACACGGAATCGGGTTGTTTATCTAAATCTGCAATAGCCATTTTGGTGGTTACCCTACTCAGTTTTTTTTGTTTTTAAAAAAATAGAACAATGGTTTTAGTATAAAGGGAACACTTTGAGTATGGCAATGGAACAATCATCTATAATCGACACTATCAATAAGTTGTTGGTTATAAGCGTTGCCTCCCTGATATTTACCCAACATCAAAAAGTTAGAAACCACGCCTGATTGCACGTGGTTTCTTGAAGCATTATTGCCAGACAGAGTCTGGCACTTTCGCCAGATATAACGCTGGCATACCATCCATATCAGATGTAAACAAAATTTGTTTATTATCCGGTGTAAAAGATGGATGCGGATGTGTTACCTGGCGGTCTCCCTCCAGAACGTCCCAGGAGGTGTTATGTTGAGCGACCCGATGTTGTTTACCCGTTTTCATATTAAATACATACAAAAAAGGATCATTTTCAATCTTATAACCACCATCATCCTTCACATCTACTGGCGCATTGGAGCCATCACCCACCATTAACGTACCGTCATAGTTACTCATCAAATGTGAGCAGGCTGGCATTTCCATCAATTGCCGGTTTTCTAATGTTACAGGGTCAATACTACAAATAAAACGATTCGTACTGCCTTTCATATAAGAGACATAAACAAGGGCGGAACCATCTGGAACCCAGAATTCATGAGTACAACTTTCACCCGGCGCATGCTCTTTTACCTTCCGCATGTTGCTACCGTCTTCATTAATGAACCACATACGGGAATCGACCAGATCATGCGGTCCCTCATGGCAGAAGGCAACGGTATTATCATCGCCAGGACGATAGATTGGATGTCCAAGCCATTGGTTTTCTTTAAGAATGGTTTTGGCCTCACCCGTCTGTAAGTCTACACAAATCAAGCGGCAACATGGATTAGTGAAATAAAACTCCTGAAACTTTTTCCAATCAGTAAGTGGTTTCCAGTCCTCTTTTTTAATTTCAATCCCCACCATCTTACTACAATCAGAATTAGCCACCCAAGTACCGTATCCAACCCAATCATCCGGAACCTGATAAATGGTTGTTTCTTCTAGTGTTTCCAAATCCACGCGCATCAAGTTACGTGTTTTTTTTACGTAATAGAGTGCATCATCTTTCGGCGATAGAAATCCTCCGAACGTATTATCACCCGTCCCTTCTGTTAGCTGTGTTGCCTGTTGTTTTTTAAGATCCAGTAAATAATAGTTCCACGAACCGTCAAAAGCGCCACCAAACAACAAGTTACTTCCATCATTACTGAAACATTTCTGATAAAAATAATTGCGGTGACAGATGACATCGGGAGGAGTGAGACGTACAACGTCAGTACCAGTTGCTGGATCCTGGTAGGTATGAAACGTGAAAGGAAGCTTATTACCTTTAGCCATCTGTAAATCCTTAGGGCTTATCATGAAGAATCTGATGTCGTCTGAGAACTGTGTTGCAACGTAGCTCAAACAGTTCATCTGTAATATTGATATTGTAGAAACGACGTTTCATTTTTCTGTGATCATGGTTTTATTTTATGAAATATTTCAGATGTTTTCACTCACTGTTTGAGTTGAGGCAAGATTATTTTATCCAGGACTAGAAAATAGATAGTGTTGTCATGGCCCTTGTTCTTCAAAAAAAGGCCCCTTTCGGAGCCTTTATCGACAAACCAGAGACGCTAGTTATTTCAGGTATGAGCCATTACGAAGTGCTTCGATGCGCTTATCCAGTGGCGGATGAGACATAAACAGTTCACTAAATGATTTAGACTTACCATTAATACAAAACGCCATCATACTGCTCTCTTCCTGTGGCTCGTAACTGGTTTTCAGACGCTGTAAAGCAGCAATCATTTTTTCCCGACCTACTAACGTGGCTGAACCTGCATCGGCGTGAAACTCACGATAACGAGAAAACCACATCGTGATAATACTGGCCAAAATGCCAAACAGCAGTTCCAAGACCGTCGCGACCGCAAAATAAACCAGTGGATTTCCACCACTGCCCTCCTCACCATCATCTCTGTTACCTGAAAGGAAACCAGAAACCACTTGGGCAAGAAGCCGTGAGATAAAGATAACAAAGGTGTTAACTACTCCCTGAATCAACGTCATGGTAACCATATCCCCATTGGCAACATGACTGATTTCATGGGCGATAACAGCTTGAGCCTCATCACGGCTCATATTCTGCAACAGGCCACTGCTGACAGCGACCAAAGAAGCATCACGACGAGCACCCGTTGCAAAAGCATTGATATCAGGAGAATGGTAAACAGCAACCTGCGGCATAGTAATGCCTACTTGCTGTGATAGTTCTCTAACGGTGGTAAGCAGCCAGCGTTCTGTTTCATTACGTGGTTGTTCAATCACTTCACCGCCGACCGAACGCAATGCCATCCATTTCGACATCAACAGTGAAACAAAAGCACCGCCAAAACCAAACAGTCCGGACATGATCACTAATCCTTGTACACTGCTGGACTGAATTCCTGTCAGGCTGAGCACTAACCCGAATACCAACATCACCGCCAGGTTGGTGATAAGGAAAAGCGCAATACGCATCATATGGTTCTGATTCCCTCACTCAATAAAAACAACACCAGAATGGTGTCTGAAACATTGATATCGTATGGTCTGCCGTAATGTTTTCAAGCATTCTTAACGTTTCAGTTACTAAATACACATAACTTTACATTCTCCTCTACCACATCAGGTAAAAAGGAGGAATTTTTTAGGCACAAATACATTTATCTTTCCCATGCAATACACGTACTGCCACTTTGTACAAAACCATATGGAAGCCAAAAAAGAATCAATAAATGCCGGGATAGTAGTAAGGAGCGATATGATTTTTAATGCGGATATAAACATTATTTGCAAGTATGTTCTGGTTATTTTTTAATTGGGTTGCTCAAAAAGCGCCCCTTCATTAAGCAAAAAGGCAACTGATTAAAAATCATCACTCTACCAAAAATGGTTGATTTTAAGACAGTGCCTTTTCGCTGTGGTCCTCAATTACACTATGTCAGATTCCTTACCTAATCCAAGTAATTCCTCAAACTCAACAGCAGGTATAGGACGCCCAAACAGATATCCCTGAGCCTGTTCACACCCTTTATTTCTTAATCGCTCATACTGTTCCTGCGTTTCAACGCCTTCAGCAATAACATTCAGACCAAAACTTTTGCCAAGGTAAAGAATAGCGCGAACGATTGCCGCATCAGGGGGAGAATCACACATGGCAAGAACAAAAGTCTGGTCAATTTTGAGCCGAGTTACCGGATAATTCTTCAACATACTTAACGAGGCATATCCGGTACCGTAATCATCAAATGCGATACCAACGCCTTTGTCACGAAGCTCGTTTAAAAGCCGCAACATATTCTCATCATGCCGAAGAATGATATTTTCAGTGATTTCAAGCTCCAGAGCGTCCGGGGGTAGTCCAGTGAGGGACAATACCGACTTTATCTTTTGTGCCAGCATTCCAGAACGGAATTGAGCGGCAAACAGATTAACACTGATGCGAAAATCTTTGGCACCGGCATTGCGCCAATCTGCAGCCTGCCAGCAAGCTGTTTGTAAAACCCAGTCACCAATACGCTCGGCCCATGGACCTCGTTCCAATGCTGCAATGAAAGCAGCAGGACTCAGTAATCCTTTATAAGGATGTCGCCAGCGTAGCAGTGCCTCAGCGCCAACAATCCGATTATCAATCAGGCTGACCTGCGGTTGATAAAATACCTCAAATTCACTCTGTTCATATGCACGAATAAATTCCAGTTGGAAAGCATGCTTGGCTTGAAAAACTTCCCTTAACTCACGAGTGAAGAAACGGTAACAGTTACGCCCCTCTGCCTTAGCCTGGTATAACGCCAAATCAGCACTGGTTAACAGATCCTGCACCGATACTCCGTTGGACGGGTGCATTACCAAGCCAATGCTGGCACTGGTATTGATCTGCTTATCCTCGATAATAATAGCCTGAGAAATATCATAGATAATCCGTTCAGCAATATTTGCTGCCAGTCGGGGATCATCAAGTCGAGGCAGCAGCAAAGCAAATTCATCTCCGCCCATGCGCGCTACAAGATCATCGCTACGGACACTGGCCTGCAACTTTTTTGCTACACTGATAAGAATTTCATCCCCACTGGGGTGGCCTAAACTATCGTTAATATATTTAAAACCATCCAGATCGATTATCATCACGCACACGGAGGAACCGACCTTTACTACTTGCTCTAAAGTCGATGTCAGTAACGTCCGGTTGGCAAGCCCTGTGAGCGGATCACGATGAGCTTGAAGAAATAACCGTTCTTCATAACGCCGGCGCTCCATCACATCTCGCAAAATGGCGCAGTAACTGACAGTATTATTCTCTTTCCACCTAGACACGGAAATTTCGATCGAAAGTAGCGCACCGCTCATGGTCCGGGCTTCACGTTTAATGCCACTGCCTTTGAGCTGCGCCGTGCTGTCCATAGAAAGATGATGAAGCTGAACCACAAACATATCAGGTACCACTGTGCTGATGTGCTGGCCAACTATCTGTTCTCTGGTATATTCCAGCATTTTTTCAGCCGATTCATTCCAGAAGGTGATAATCCCTTTCTCATCAACACACAAAACGGTGTCTGGTGATGTTTTTGCAATATGTTCAAAACGTATCTGATTATCCTTCCTGGCCAATCGAAGCCGCCGCGTTTCCAACTTATCCATAACTAATGCAGCCAAATCCTGCAAGTTATGAGCATCTCTTGCGCTGAACGATGTTCGCGGTTTCTGGTCGATAATGCTAAGCGCACCAATAGCATAACCAGTGGGCGTTCGCAGCGGAATCCCAGCATAGAACCTGATGTGGGGTTTTCCGATCACTAAAGGACTATTTTTAAAACGGGAATCTTTGCGAGCATCAGAAATAACCATAATCCTTTTTCTGAGGATCGTATGGGTACAAAATGAAATTTCACGTGGCGTCTCACAAGTTGAAACCCCTGTGCCGACCGCAATGAGTTGACGCCCTCCTTCCAGAAGAGAAACTAATACGATAGGAACATTAAAAACATTTGCCGCCAGGTTAGTCAGATTATTAAAACCAGAATCAGACAAAGGACAATTGATACCATACTCACTCAACGCCGCAAGTCGGTTTTGTTCATCTTTATTTACTGGGGCTCGACTCATGGGGTTCCCCTTACATTATCCATTGTTTCAGCTGTCAAAATTTGTAGCTAGTTGCCATAGAACTTAGTGCCGTTTCTTTTTGATCGCACAAAAACAGATTATCGATGGAGAAAACCACCGATCTGTTGATTAGTGATAATACGATAATTGTCTACTATCTTTTTTTGCCTGTTTACCCTGTTGAAATGGTTACATCACTCAATACGATTGCCAAACAGTGTTTAACACAATAGCAAAATGCAGGCATTGAGAAAGCATTATGATAAAAAATTTTGCGCTGTTCTTACACCCTTGAGATCAGTAATCAATGAATAAATACATTAAGTTACCTAAGTAAATTACTTTATGTTACAACGGGAAATGCCAAGATTTGTAGAAAATAAAGGATTAAAAATTATCATTTCTGTACATAGATAATAGTACATCTAATACTCATCAGCGAAATAGCAGACTCACCACGACAGCTAAATTAAGAACATTGTGGTGAAAAAACAGCTCGTTGTCATTAATCTTCACGCTACTGGTGAACGTGGACACTATTCAATATTAATTGGGGAAAAACACGGCGTTACATACTCAGAGAGAACACTTCCTAACATGAGAAACATGGACTCGATCAGCACAAATAAGAGGGAAAAATCTCATTAGATGGACGTAAATGCTGATTCAAAACCTATAAGTTGTAATAAAGAACCTCACGAAACTCAAGTGTCGTGAGGTTCAAAATATAATTTCTTACATATTGTCAATAATATCTTGCGCAAACTCACTGCATTTACGCAATGTCGCACCATCCATCAGACGTTCAAAATCGTAAGTTACAGTTTTATTTTTAATCGCCCCTTCCATACCTTGAACAATCAGGTCAGCAGCTTCAAACCATTCCATATGGCGTAACATCATCTCTGCAGACAAGATAATAGAACCAGGGTTGACTTTATCCTGACCTGCATATTTTGGTGCAGTGCCATGAGTAGCTTCAAATAGTGCACACTCATCACCAATGTTGGCGCCCGGGGCAATACCGATACCACCAACCTGCGCGGCCAAGGCATCTGAAATGTAGTCACCATTCAGGTTCATACAAGCGATTACATCATATTCAGCCGGACGCAGTAAAATTTGTTGCAGGAACGCATCGGCAATAACATCTTTAACAACAATATCTTTACCCGTTTTCGGATTCTTGATTTTTACCCATGGCCCACCATCAATCAGTTCACCGCCAAACTCTTCGCGAGCAAGCTGATATCCCCAATCTTTAAAGGCCCCTTCAGTAAACTTCATGATATTGCCTTTATGCACCAGCGTGAGGGAATCGCGGTCATTCGTGATGGCATATTCAATCGCTGCGCGTACCAGGCGTTTGGTCCCTTCTTCAGAGCACGGCTTCACACCAATGCCACACTGCTGTGGGAAGCGGATTTTAGTAACGCCCATCTCTTCACGCAGGAATGTAATCACTTTATCTGCTTCAGCAGTACCTGCTTTCCACTCAATGCCTGCATAGATATCTTCTGCGTTTTCACGAAAGATCACCATGTCAGTCAGTTCCGGATGTTTTACCGGGCTTGGTGTCCCCTCGTAATAACGAACCGGGCGCAGACAAATATAAAGATCCAGTTGCTGGCGTAGCGCTACGTTTAAAGAGCGAATACCGCCACCGACTGGTGTCGTCAGAGGGCCTTTAATCGCTACACGATATTCACGAATCAAATCCAGCGTCTCTTCTGGTAACCAGACATCTTTACCGTAAACTTGTGTTGATTTTTCACCGGTATAGATTTCCATCCAGGAAATAGCGCGTTTTCCCTGATAAGCTTTTTTTACTGCAGCATTAACAACATGAATCATGGCAGGCGTAACATCGACACCAATACCGTCCCCTTCGATGAACGGAATAACCGGGTTATCAGGAACCACCAATTTACCCTGACTATCAACTGTGATTTTCTGACCTTCTGCCGGTACAACTACTTTGCTTTCCATTAACCTCTCCTTCGAGCGCAATTTTGTTAATGAGTTGTAAGATGTATGCCGATACTACTTGAATATTCAGCTCACGCCAATCGCAAACCATTTCGAGTATAATGTTTTTGTCATTCGCAACCAGTAAGAAGATGAATAAATTCTCTGTTAGAAATCACAAGCTTAAACGTTTCAGCTCACGGTCATTCAAAAAAGACACACCTGCATCCCAGCTGCGTCGTATTGTGCTGTTTAATAAACCTTTCGATGTACTATCACAGTTCACAGATGAGGCCGGACGAACAACACTGAAGGACTATATACCATTCAGTGACATCTATGCGGCAGGGCGTTTGGACCGCGATAGCGAAGGGCTGATGATCCTGACCAACGATGGTGTTCTTCAGGCCCGCCTGACACAGCCCGGAAAACGAACACCTAAAATCTATTATGCACAGGTTGAAGGTATCCCTGATAACACTGCACTCGCGCAGTTTAAAGCTGGTCTGGCATTAAAAGACGGACGTACGCTGCCAGCAGACGTCGAGATAGTTCCTGAACCAGAATGGTTATGGCCCAGAATGCCCCCTATTCGCGATCGGAAATCTATCCCGGTGTGTTGGCTAAAAGTTACTTTGTACGAAGGCCGTAATAGACAAGTACGCCGGATGACGGCCCACATAGGTTTTCCTACACTGCGGCTGATACGTTACAGTATGTCGAATCATACCCTGGAGGGACTACTCCCTGGGGCATGGAAAGAGGTAGATAATGTTTAAACCCCACGTTACTGTCGCCTGCGTTGTCCAGGCGGAAAGTCATTTTTTGATAGTGGAAGAAATTATTAACCATAAACGGCTCTGGAATCAGCCAGCCGGGCACCTTGAAGCCGATGAGACATTGATTCAGGCGGCCAGCCGTGAGTTGTGTGAAGAAACTGGCATACGAGCCATGCCACAGGCTTTTCTGCAACTGCACCAATGGATCGCCCCAGACCATACGCCTTTTTTGCGGTTCTGCTTTACTATCGATCTGCCTGAACGTGTTGCGACCATGCCACAAGACAGTGATATTGACTGTTGCCACTGGCTGACCGCAGAAGAAATCATCCATTCAGATCAGTTACGCTCCCCGCTAGTCGCCGAAAGCATCCGTTGTTATCAACGTGGTCTGCGTTACCCACTCGCATTGCTGGAAGCCTTTAACTGGCCATACTAAAGTGGCAGAAGGCGGTGCAGCCCAATAGTCAACATGCTAAAATGCATCACCCGTTTTTTGCCTTAACGCATTATATATTTTTCAGTTTGTGAGACTCTCATGTCAGATAACAGCCAGAAAAAAGTAATTGTCGGTATGTCCGGCGGTGTCGATTCTTCCGTTTCCGCTCACCTGCTTCAACAACAGGGATATCAGGTCGAGGGCCTGTTCATGAAGAACTGGGAGGAAGATGACGACACTGAATACTGTTCTGCCGCTACTGATCTGGCCGATGCACAAGCCGTTTGCGACAAGCTGGGTATCGAATTGCACACAGTAAATTTCGCCGCAGAATACTGGGATAACGTTTTTGAACACTTCTTGGCGGAATATAAAGCGGGACGCACGCCGAACCCCGATATTCTGTGCAACAAGGAGATCAAGTTTAAAGCCTTCCTTGAATTTGCCGCCGAAGATCTGGGCGCCGATTTTATTGCCACTGGGCACTATGTCCGGCGTCAGGATATTAATGGTAAAAGCCGCCTGTTGCGTGGTCTGGATGGCAATAAAGACCAAAGTTATTTTCTTTATACACTCAGTCATCAACAATTGGCGCAAAGCCTGTTTCCGGTCGGTGAACTGGAAAAACCGCAGGTCAGAAAAATTGCCGAACAATTGGATTTAGCGACGGCTAAAAAGAAAGATTCCACTGGCATCTGTTTTATTGGCGAGCGTAAATTCCGCGAATTTCTGGCTCGCTATCTACCAGCTCAACCAGGTGCCATTATCTCGGTTGATGATGGGAAAACGATGGGTGAACATCAAGGGTTGATGTATCACACATTGGGACAGCGCAAAGGCCTGGGTATCGGTGGCGTGAAAGAAGGCGGTGACGATCCGTGGTATGTCGTAGATAAAGACGTCGTGAATAATATTCTGTACGTCGCTCAGGGCCATGAACATCCAAGATTGATGTCTGATGGTCTTATCGCCCAACAATTGCATTGGGTTGACCGCAATCCACTCACCCATGAACTGCACTGTGTGGTCAAAACCCGTTATCGACAGGCTGATATTCCATGCACGGTTATCCCCATCGACGGTGACCGGATTCAGGTTCGCTTTGGCAAGCCAGTCGCTGCCGTCACACCAGGACAATCTGCCGTTTTCTATCAGGATGAAATCTGTCTTGGTGGAGGCATTATCGAAGAGCGTCAGCCCGCTTACAATTAACCGTGTTACTCTTTTCTCATGGTAAAGGATGCCAGATGGTGTCCTTGAGCTTGATAACAAAGCGCACATCGCGGCGATGATAGGAAGATCGTAAAAAAGACACTGCAAGTACCTATTTGCAAGCTCAAGCCGCGCCATCCTTGACGCGGATGCTTTACTCTTCTCTCCCATTATCACCGTTCTGACACCGCACATAAGTTTGACAATGATCTGAAGGTGCCGGATGGCGCCTCTTTACTTATTGCATTAACGTATTCGACAACAATCAGAACTTTTCCCAGTTGTTATCATTAGATACCATTTTTTTCGCTGACGCTGCGCCAGGGAGCGCTATCGGTTGTGATCTGCTGCTTCCTCTCTCTGGTGAACGTTCATCTGACTCCGACATCTGAAAAATAGAAACGATTTCCGTCAAACGTCGTGCCTGTTCTTCAAGTGATGCTGAAGCAGCCGTTGACTGTTCAACCAATGAGGCGTTCTGCTGAGTAACACTATCCATCTCTACAATCGCCTGGCCTACCTGGGAAATACCCTTACTTTGCTCATTGGAGGCGGATGCAATCTCACCCATAATATCGGTCACGCTGGTTACGGCTTTAACGATGTTATCCATTGCATCACCCGCACGAGTGACTTGCGTTGACCCCATGTTCACATTATTGACAGATTCCCCGATAAGTCCTTCTATCTCTTTGGCCGCCTGCGCACTACGCTGTGCCAGACTCCGCACCTCACTGGCAACTACAGCAAATCCCCGCCCCTGTTCTCCAGCTCGCGCAGCCTCCACTGCTGCATTCAACGCCAGAATATTGGTCTGGAAAGCGATACTGTTGATAACGTTAATGATATCGGCAATTTTCTGAGAACTGCTACTAATTGCCCCCATAGTTTTAATCACTTCGCCAACGATATCACCGCCTTCGTGTGCCGTTTTCGACGCATTCTGTGCCAGCACGCTTGCCTGACTGGCATTGTCAGCGTTTTGTTTCACCGCAGCACTGAGTTGCTCCATGCTGCTCGCAGTTTCTTCAAGCGCAGAGGCCTGTTCCTCGGTACGTGAAGACAAGTCGGTATTACCGGAAGAAATTTCACTGGTTCCACGATAAATAGCTTCAGAGCTACCACGGATTTCCGAAACAGTTTTTACCCAGTTATCCTGCATTTGCTGCACATAAGGAACGAGCTGACCGACACAGTTTCTCCCGGTATTTACCATTCTGGTATACAAATTACCGACAGCCAGAACTTGCAGATGCTTTTTAATTAGCTCAAGTGGTTTGATAACATAGGTTGCCAGATAGCGGTCGGTGAGCAGTACAATGATAAAACCGACGATCAGCGCAGCAATCAACATTTGCTGGCATCGGCTCACCCATACAGAAATGCGTTCCTGAGCTTCAGCTTTTAGCTGGAATATAGCCTTGTTGTATTGCTCGATGGCTACTGTAAAATTATTACGCAGTGAAGGAAAAATTTGAGTCAGTTTTTTGGCATCATCAATCCGATTCGCTTTGATGGCATCCGCTAACGGCGTGACACCTTCGGTAAAAAGTTTATAGGAGCTGTTGTAGATTAAACCAATGATCTTAGGATCAATGTTGACATGATCAATAGATTTAAATTGATCAAGCCCTTCTTTTAATTTATCCATCTCTTTTCCAGCCATCATGAGCTGGATATCCGCTAGTGAAGAATTGTCCTTGATTCTTGCGTCTAACGCACTGTAAAGCTGGTTTTGAACACGATAATAATGAGCATTAGCATCATTTATAATATCGCCATTTCCTTGCTGAACATTCGTCAACTGTAACTCTTCAGTCAATTGATCCAGTGAGTAAAGCGCAAATGCTGACACACCTCCCCATAAAATACAAAATAGGATAAGAATCAAAACCATCATAGTTCTTATTTTTATATCTCGAATAAATCTCATAATTCGACCCCTGATAAAACGCGTTACGTATTAACCTCAATGAAATTGAGGTAATCATTGGCTTTTCCGCTGGAACTCGCCCTATGGAGAGTTTTGCATCCGGCTAAGAAATAAAGTTCTATTTTATTATCGGCACGCTGGGGAAAATCTTTGATCATTAATTTGAATCTGCTCAAACTTTTGATATTGATTTCACATGCATCATAACGTCTATTTAAATAACTATTCATATGAAAAAAAATGAATGACGACAGTTAAAAATAAAAAATATGAATAGAAAAAACAAAATACAGTTTTATTTATAATAATTACTGATAGATACCAACAATAATTATTTATTCCATATAACACTTCATGCAGAAAATGAGTCTTCATTAAATGACAACCCATATTACTTTCTGCATAAAAAGAGATAATAACGTAGGAAACCAATTCCATTCAGACTATATATAGACGGTTAATCGATTACATAGTAGTCAAACGAAACAAAGATATGCACATTATCTTCTTGTATTGCCATACATAACCAACGATTGGAGAAACTGCATCTGTATATTTCTCTCTATCTGGCCCTACCAGAGGCTGTGTTCAACTAGTGTTTTATGGCATGATCTACTGAATTCAGCATTGCACACCAGTACAAATGTGGAAGTCCAGCATCAATTCAACTATCACTACTGATGAAAAGATTGCTCAACACTTTCTCCGGGTGCCATCCAGCAAGGCACCCATGCAGGCTATTATAAAGAACAATGACAGGAGCAATTGTGGCTAAAAATTATCACGACATTACGCTGGCATTAGGCGGTATCTGCCAATCTGCCTGTCTGGTTCAACAACTGGCACATCAGGGCAACTGTAGTAGCGACACACTGAGAACCTCGCTTAACAGCATATTGATCGTGAACCCTGCCACTACACTGGACGTTTTCGGCAATGAAGAAAGTAACCTGACAACAGGGTTGAAAACCTTGTTAAGTATACTGAATAGCACCCGTGGAGATCTTAATACTGAGCTGTCCCGCTATACATTCAGCCTCATAGCACTTGAACGACGCCTCGATAAAAATCGTTCAGCATTCAAAGAACTGAGTAGTCGTATCAATCAGTTGGGCCGACAGACAGAACACTATGATTTGCTTTCCGATACTATCATCAATGTTCTGGCTGGTATTTATGTGGACGTTATCAGCAAATTAGGTCCGCGTATTCAGGTTACAGGTTCAGTTGATATATTAAAAAACAATCAGATTCAAGCTAAAGTCAGAGCCATCTTGCTGGCTGGTATCCGCTCAGCAGTCCTGTGGCAGCAGGTCGGTGGTGGGCGTCTACAATTAATGTTTGCTCGCAACGCACTGGTAAAACACGCCCAACAGATACTGTCACACTCTTATGCCTGATGATCTCCTCGGAATGATGGAGATTACACCATAAGAGTGGTGGTCGCTTATTCCGGTTCGGCCACCAGCATGCGATACTATTACAACAATACATTTTATTTTTTGTTAAACCCAATCTCAGGAGTTGCTTGCAATGGAATTATCCTCACTGACCGCCGTTTCCCCTATTGACGGACGCTACGGCGATAAAGTCAGCATGTTGCGCACTATTTTCAGTGAATATGGTTTACTGAAGTTTCGTGTGCAGGTTGAAGTACGTTGGCTGCAAAAACTGGCGGCCTGTGCAGAAATCCAGGAAGTTCCTGCATTTGACGCTGACGCAAACGCTTTCCTTGATAGAATTATCAGCGAATTCAGTGAAGAAGATGCTGCTCGTATCAAAACCATTGAGCGTACCACCAATCACGATGTCAAAGCTGTAGAGTATTTTCTAAAAGAAAAAGTGGCTACCGTACCTGCCCTGCATGCGGTCAGCGAATTTGTTCATTTCGCTTGCACCTCTGAAGACATCAACAATCTTTCCCACGCACTGATGCTGGGTACCGCACGCCGCGAGATCATCCTGCCTTTCTGGCGCAATATCACTGATGCCATCAAACAGTTAGCCCATCAGTATCGTGATATTCCGCTGTTGTCCCGTACCCATGGACAGCCTGCAACACCGTCTACCATTGGGAAGGAATTTGCCAACACAGCCTATCGAATGGAACGCCAGTTGCAGCAATTACAACAGGTTGAAATAATGGGGAAAATTAATGGTGCCGTCGGCAATTATAATGCACATATGGTCGCCTATCCTGATATTGACTGGCATCAATTCAGCGAAAGTTTTGTGACGTCACTGGGTATCACCTGGAACCCGTATACCACACAAATCGAACCGCATGATTACATTGCCGAACTGTTCGATTGCATGGCACGCTTCAATACCATTCTGCTTGATTTTGACCGTGATGTTTGGGGTTACATTGCCCTTAATCACTTCAAGCAGAAAACCATTGCGGGTGAAATTGGCTCCTCCACAATGCCACATAAAGTGAATCCTATCGACTTTGAAAATTCCGAAGGCAATCTGGGACTATCTAACGCCGTATTAGGACATCTGTCCAGCAAACTACCGGTTTCACGCTGGCAGCGTGACCTAACAGATTCAACTGTACTTCGTAATCTCGGCGTCGGTGTGGGCTATGCCGTAATCGCTTATCAGGCTACGCTTAAAGGCATCAGTAAACTGGAAGTAAACTGTGCTCATCTGGCCGAGGAATTGGATCATAACTGGGAAGTGCTGGCTGAGCCGATTCAAACGGTAATGCGTCGTTATGGTATCGAGAAACCCTACGAAAAGCTGAAAGAGCTTACGCGCGGTAAACGTGTCGACGCTGAGGGCATAAAGGCCTTTATTGATGGACTGGAGCTACCTGAAACAGAAAAAGCCCGCCTGAAAACATTAACACCCGCTAATTATATTGGTCGCGCGTTGAAAATGGTTGATGAACTGAAATAAGTTATTCCCTACTTGGCAGGCGAAACTCTGCCTGCCACTATTTCTACTTCCGTTTGTTTACCTGCCGTTTATGGCAGTTATGCATAATCTTATCCGTCATTATTGCCAACTGTGTGATATTGGCTCGCTGCTATAATCGAAACATCTTCCTTCAGGTTCACTCAGAGAAAAAACTATGCGTATTCTTATTGTTGAAGATAATGCCCTGTTACGCCATCACCTGAGTGTCCAGATGAATGAGATGGGACATCAGGTGGATGCGGCCGCTGATGCCAAAGAAGCCGATTATTTTCTCCATGAGCACGCACCAGACATTGCCGTTATCGATCTAGGGTTACCAGTTGAAGATGGCACCAGTTTGATCCGACGTTGGCGGGCACAGCAGATCAAACTGCCAATTCTGGTGTTAACCGCCCGTGAAAGCTGGCAGGAGAAAGTCGCCGTTCTGGAAGCCGGGGCCGACGACTATGTCACCAAGCCATTTCACATGGAAGAAGTAGTTGCTCGCATGCAGGCGTTAATGCGTCGTAACTGTGGCCTGGCATCACAAATTATCAGCATTCCCCCGTTTGAGATCGATCTGTCTCGCCGGGAATTACTGGTTCGTGGCATCAACGTAAAATTAACAGCTTTTGAATACACCATTATCGAAACGTTAATTCGTAACTGTGGAAAAGTCGTCAGCAAAGAATCGCTAATGTTACAACTCTATCCCGATGCCGAACTGCGTGAAAGCCACACCATCGATGTACTCATGGGTCGACTGCGCAAAAAATTACAGGCCGTAAATTCCCATGACGTCATCACGACGGTCAGGAGTCAGGGCTATCGCTTCGATATCAGTATGCACCATGGCTGATATGAGCAAAAAAAAACCACTCTCACTACGCTTTCGCTTCTTGATCGCCACTGCAGCGGTCGTACTGGCACTCACCCTTTCTTACGGCGGTGTCGCTATCATGGGGTACAGCATCAGCTTTGATCAAACATCTTTTCGCCTATTGCGTGGCGAAAGCAACCTGTTTTATAGCCTGGCGCAATGGCGGGATCACCAACTTACTATCACTATCCCCACGGAGCTGGATATTCACTATCCAACATTGGTATTTATCTACGATAAACAAGGGAAATTATTGTGGCGAGAGCATGCTGTGCCAGAGCTGGAGGCGCTGATCAAACCCGAGTGGTTACAGCGGACCGGCTATCATGAGTTAGATGCAGACCCTCGTACCAGCAGCGTCGTATTATCCGGCAACGCACAGATCATGAACAAGTTACGGGCGTACAATTCCGAGGATGATGCGCTACTAACACACACTGTCGCCGTTAACATTTATCCGGCATCTGAACGCCTACCGTCACTCACCATTGTCGTTGTTGACAAAATTCCACAAGAGTTGCAGCAGACTGATGTCGTATGGGAATGGTTCAGCTACGTTCTTATCGCCCATCTCTTGCTGGTGCTACCGTTGTTATGGCTAGCCGCACACTGGAGTCTGCGCCCCATCAAACATCTGGTTCACCAAATTGGCGAGTTAGAAAACGGCACCCGCGATCAGTTAGATGAGAGCCCACCTCGAGAGTTGCATAGTCTGGTACGTAACCTCAATACATTGCTAAATAATGAACGTCGGCGCTATCACAAATACCGCACCACGTTAACCGATTTGACTCATAGTCTGAAAACCCCGCTGGCGGTATTACAGACCACATTAAGAACATTACGCACCGGCAAGGATATTACTATTGAGCAGGCAGAACCGATTATGCTGGCGCAAATCAGCCGCATCTCACAACAGATTGGCTACTATCTGCACCGCGCCAGTATGCGTACTGAGCATCTGGTGATAGGCCGGGAAGTTCATTCCGTCCCCGCCCTACTGGATAGCTTGTGCTCCGCGCTCAATAAAGTTTATCAACGTAAAGGTGTTGTACTCACGCTAGATATTTCCCCGGAACTGACGTTTATCGGAGAAAAAAATGATTTCATGGAAATAATGGGCAATATTCTGGATAACGCCTGTAAATACTGCCTGGAATTTGTGGAGATCAGCGCACAATATTCCGAACAGAAATTACATCTGATTGTTGAAGATGATGGCCCCGGTGTTCTTCATAGCAAACGGGAATTGATTTTCCAACGCGGACAACGAGCCGATACACTTCGTCCTGGTCAAGGTATCGGTTTGGCGGTGGCAATAGAGATTATTGAGCAATATCAGGGTGATATTCTCATCAGCGACAGCACGTTGGGTGGAGCACGCATAGAAGCCATTTTTGGCTATCAGCACCTTAATCAGAATGAGGGATAAAAGACAGTACATCCGGCTTCCGCTATAATTGTTGCCAGCTCCCATTACTGGAAATATGTCATGGACTATCAACTTAATCTCGACTGGCAAGATTTTTTAGCACGCTACTGGCAAAAATGCCCGGTCATTATCAAAGGTGGATTCTCTCCGTTCCTGGATCCGATTACCCCTGACGAACTGGCTGGTTTGGCACTCGAAAATGAAATAGACAGTCGCCTGGTCAGTCATCAAGACGGCCGTTGGGATGTGAGCCACGGCCCGTTTGAAAGCTACGACCATCTGGGGGAAACCAATTGGTCTTTGCTGGTTCAGGCCGTCGATCACTGGCATGAACCGTCCTCTGCGTTAATGTCCCCATTCCGTAAACTGCCTGACTGGCGTATTGACGATTTAATGATATCTTTTGCCGTGCCCGGCGGCGGTGTTGGTCCGCATATCGATCAATATGATGTGTTTATCATTCAAGGCACTGGTCGTCGCCGCTGGCGGGTCGGAGACAAAATGCCAATGAAACAGCATTGTCCTCATCCTGATCTGCTTCAGGTTGGACCGTTTGACGCCATTATTGATGAAGAAACCTTGCCAGGCGATATTCTGTACATTCCGCCCGGCTTCCCACATGAAGGCTATTCACTGGAAAACTCGCTAAACTATTCAGTGGGTTTTCGCGCACCCAATGCTCGCGAGCTGATGAGCGGTTTTGCCGATTACGTATTGGCTCATGAATTAGGCAACTATCGTTATAGCGACCCTGACATCCAAACACGTGAACACCCTGCAACTATCCTTCCACAGGAATTGGATGTTCTGCAGCAGATGATGCTGGATCTGGTGCAACAAAAAGACTCGTTTCAGCAATGGTTTGGTGAATTTATTTCCCAATCCCGTCATGAACTGGATCTGGCACCACCTGAGCCGCCTTATCAGGCCGGAGAAATTTATGATCTCATGCAGCAAGGAGATTCACTGCGTCGTCTGGGAGGGTTACGGGTCTTGTGGCTGGGAGAAAGCTGCTTTGTGAACGGAGAAGAGTTTCGAAGTCCACATCAGGATGCGCTTTCAGCCCTTGCCCAGTATTCTGTCATCGACATGGTTATGCTCAACGATGCATTAGACGATCCGTCATTTCTCGCTCAGCTTACCGTACTGATAAACAATGGTTATTGGTACTTTGCTGATTAACACGAAAAATGGGCAGAGAAATACTACTGCCCTCTTGTTGACACAGAGTACTGTCAGTTCGTTCGATATCTACAGCCGAAGAGATCCCTGCGCTTTCCAGGGATAACAGGATTAACGCCGCACACTTATCAACCGGGGATGGTGTTTCGACAGCATTCCCTTTTATACTTTTGCAGAAACTGGATTACCGGCAGTGTGTAAGGTACGGGCCTGCAACGCGGTTAATTCTGCGATACGCATGATGACAGATACTGCACTTTCCATCCCTTCTAATGTGATGAATTCATGCTTACCGTGATAGTTATAGCCGCCAGTAAATAGATTCGGACAAGGCACCCCTTGAAATGACAACTGAGCCCCATCGGTACCACCACGGATTGGATTCAATATCGGTTCAATATTACAATCCCGCATAGCTTGTTGTGCCAGCGCAACGACATGTGGATGTTGTTCAATTTGCTCACGCATGTTGTAGTAACTATCAGTAATAGTCACTTCAATATAACACTCTGGATGTAGACCTTTTCCGACCTTTTCTGCAATCTCGATCATTGTCTTTTTGCGTTTTTCAAAACCGTCACGCTCAAAATCACGAATGATGTAATGCAGTTCTGCACGCTCAACCGTTCCCTTAGCACTATGAAGATGATAGAACCCCTGATAACCGTCAGTATGCTCTGGAACTTCCATTGCAGGGACTTCCTGATGATAGCGTGTCGCCAACGTTAGCGCGTTAACCATGACACCTTTGGCACTACCAGGATGAACATTGTTACCAACAATTTTTACCATCACGGATGCGCCATTGAAGTTTTCGCACTCTAGCTCACCGACACCACCACCATCTACGGTATAGGCCCACTGGGCATTGAACGCATCGACATCAAAAAAATGCGGGCCTTTCCCTACTTCCTCATCTGGCGTGAATGCAATACGAATCTCACCATGAGGTACCTGCCGCTTCTGAAGCCGAACCATTGATGTCACAATTTCTGCAATCCCGGCTTTATCATCTGCACCCAACAGGGTTTTACCATCGGTGGTGATCAGCGTATATCCAAGCAAATGGTGTAGAACCGGGAACATCACCGGTGATAACACCTCATCACCGATACCCAGTGCGATATCCCCCCCACGATAGCTTTCGACAATCTGCGGATTGACGTTTTTCCCGCTGTAATCCGGCGATGTATCCATGTGGGCAATAAAGCCGATGTTCGGCACATCCCAGGCCACATTTGTAGGCAGTGTCGCCATAACACAACCATGCTTACTTAATGAGACCTGTTCAAATCCCAGTTCAAGCAGTTCCTGCCGTAGTGCGTGAGCAAGCTTAAGCTGGCCTTCAGTACTCGGAACCTGCCGGACACCGGCTTTGGATTGCGTATCGAAAGAAACGTAATTTAGAAAACGATCGAGTAATTTATCCATCTTTGCCCCCCGGAGCTTGAATTTCATTATGAAGAGAGCAATTGGAGCAGATATTGCGTCAGGTCAGTTTTTGTTTTGTTTCACGACTTAACTATCACTAACCGAGTCGCGCCAGTATGCTGGCATGCCATGACGAAGACATAAAGCACATAAAAAACTTTGCTCGGAAACGCAACGCTTCGGTAACAAACTGGAAAAATATGAAAGGTGTGTATTCAGATAAAAAAAGGCAGGCGTTGCCTGCCCATAATAATATTCAAAGGTGAGAATGGATCTATACAGATCCCAGCCATTCATAATATTGGCTAATACCTTTATCACAAGAACAGCAACTACCACATTTACTGTTATCCACTGTGCGATGACAACGTATTTTGCCCTTCTGAACCCATACATCCAGCATCCCTTCGACAACACCCGGCTCGGCGTGAAATGTCATGCTGATGTCACGTAGAGAAACCTTTTGTTTTTCACGCACAAAGTCACGCAATTCAATTAAGGTCATTCTTTTCTCCTTAACGTTCCCGGCGGGAACAATATTTCCCGCAGTCACAAAACTTTTATTTCAATTCATCTACCATTACACGCTGTCTCGGAACACCTTTACGACGTAACAGCATAATTGTGGTAGTAAATACCACCAGCACTCCCGCTATGGCCAACATGGAATATTGTGGATGCAGGGCAAATCGGCCAGTTTGGTAAACAATGACAGCCGTGCCATACCCCAGTTCAATCGTCCAGGCTATGCAAAATAACGTCCATGCGGTACCGACCTCACGCCAGACGGCAGAAACTGCGGCGACACAAGGCACATACAACAACACCATCAATAGGTAACTGAATGCGCCCAATTTGCCATCAAACAGTTGCGAAATTACGGTTAGTGAAGTAACCGAAAATTCATTCTTCGCCGCAACTGTCGCGGTATCACTTAAATCCCCGATCTCAATACCCAAAGGATTAAGCAGCGCATTGCCAAGCTTGCTGAAGTTCTCGGGAATAGTCGCCAGCGCTTCTGATACACCATCCACTAAACTGAATGGTTTTTTTTCTTCTTGCGTTCTGCCTTCCTGATGAGCCGCCATAGCACCATAAAGCGAGTCCAGCGTCCCTACCACCGCCTCTTTAGCAAAGATGCCCGTAAATACGCCGACAGCAGCCGGCCAGTTATCATCTTTGATACCCATGGGTTTAAACACCGGTACAATCTTCTGCCCAATAGCCGAGAGCACAGATTTTTGTGTATTCTGATTGCCAAATGATCCATCAACACCCATAGAATTGAAGAAGCTCAGGATCATGACAACCATTACAATCAGCTTCCCGGCTCGCAATACAAACCCTTTAAGCCGCTCCCAGGTCCGAATCAACACACTGTGCAATCCCGGTAAATGATAAGGAGGAATCTCCATCACAAATGCGGCTGCATCCCCTTTTAACGCCGTATTTTTTAGTATGAACCCCGTTGCTATAGCGGCGACAATACCAATCAGGTACAAGCCAAACACCAAATTTTGACCACCACGGGTAAATAAGGCCGTCGCAAATAACACATAAACCGGCAATCTCGCACCACAGGACATAAAAGGCGACATCATTACCGTAACCAAACGGTCACTGTGTCTCTCCATCGTTCTGGTTGCCATTATCGCCGGTACATTGCACCCGAACCCCACAATCAACGGGACAAATGCCTTGCCTGGCAACCCCATGCTGCGCATGAAGCGATCCATCACAAACGCTGCGCGCGCCATGTAACCAGAATCTTCCAGATAAGAAAGGAACAGATACAGACAACCAATAACCGGGATAAAAGTGGAAACCGTTTGAATACCACCACCAATGCCATCAGCCAACAACGTTTTCAGCCACTCAGGCACATGCATATTCAGCAACAGCTCACCAAATCCATCGACAAAAATCGTACCAAACAGCTTATCGAAGAAATCAATGAATGCGCTGCCGACATTGATGGTAAAGACAAACATCAGATACATTACAGCCAGAAAGATCGGAATCCCGAAAAAACGGTGGAGAACAATGCGATCAATTTTATCCGTCATCGTTGCTGAAACTTCACCACTCCGGGTAATAACAGCATTCGCTATAGTAGAGACAAACCGATAACGTGCGTCGGCCAAGAAAATGTCCAGTTCATCCTCATAATCCGCAACCAATGCGGCAATAATCTCATCAGCCTTAGTCAACAACGGCTCAGGTACGCGATTGCGTACTGTCACGTCTCCCTCCATCAACTGGATAGCCAACCAATAGGCATTGGAGATATCAGCAACACCATGCAGTGTTAGTGCAATTTCCTGCGCAGCTAGTCGTAATGGTTCATCGTACGGGATGGTTATCTGCGGTGTGGTGGGGTTTTCCAATGCAGTTTGACACATCAGTCGCAGGTCATTAATTCCCTTCTTCTGACTGGCCGTCACAGGAATGACCGGACATCCTAATTGCCGTTGCAATTCTGCGATATCAATGTCCAACTTGCGGGAAGCGGCGATATCCATCATGTTCACCGCCACCACCATAGGAACATTCATGTCCAATAATTGAGCGGTCAGATAAAGATTACGTTCCAGATTAGACGCATCAATGATATTAAGTACCAGATTCGCTTCACCGGAGAGGATATAGTCACGTGCCACACGCTCGTCTTCTGAACTTTCGGATGACGGATTCAGAGAGTAAACGCCAGGAAGATCCACCAGATTCGTCAGTTTATTTTGATAACGGTAATAACCGACTTTCTTTTCTACCGTAACACCCGGCCAGTTACCTACTGTCTGCTTACCGCCGGTAAGGACATTAAATAAAGTTGTCTTGCCGCAGTTGGGGTTGCCTACTACGCAAATAACAGGTTGTACATCCATAAGAAACTCCTTACCTACCGCGCACTTTTAACATTTTTCCAGAATCAGAATCTGGACTTCGTCTTTACGGACACTGATTGCTGCACCACGCAGGCGTAATTCAATAGGGTCACCCAACGGCGCTACCCGAGAAACCGTAAATTCCACCCCCGGCGTAACCCCCAACGCCAACAGACGTTTACGATAATCAGCGGATCCCTTTTGAAACCCGACCACCCGCCATTTAGTCGCGACGGACAATACTTCCTGTGCCATGGTTTTCCCCTTTATAAGCCTGAACCCTGAGGAGAAACCCAAACCTGTTTCCCCATATCCCAATTGATTGCCACACGGCCATCACCGGCAGCCAACATCAATGGTTGATTAGCTTCACGTTGAATCACGCGAACATTGCCACCGACACGTATGCCCAGCTCAGTCAGGCGTTGCTGACTTTCTCCCGTCAAGCGGATTCGGGCAATAATAGCATTGGCATTAAGGGGAATATCGAGCAGTGTTTGAAGACTTAAGGCCATACATCAATTCCTTCACTAAAACATCAATAAGTTAGCAGTTACTGAAATGGATTTTATCTTTCAGCCACTTTATGAAAATGATAAGTGATAACTATTATCAATAATATTCCTATCAATAGCTATTCTTTTGACGCACATCAAACTAAGAATAAATAATCCGGCCCACAACTTTTCATTCGCAGCGATATGTAGCCGATAGGGCTTTCACAAGTGTAAGTTGAAAGGAAATTACTAATCATCTCGGTAAGACAGGAAGAGTGGGTATTCAGTGAAAAGTAAAAAAACCCCGTCCAGATTACTGGTCGGGGCTTGATAGCCATCAGAAAAAACTATTTCTTCTGCTGTTGAGCCAAATCCTCGGCAATCTGTACAGTTTCATCCAGATACGGATCAGGACCTTGATAATCCTTCGGTAGCGCATCCAGCGATTTCAACAATGGTTTGCCTTGGCGTTTAAAACGCTCATTAATGCGCTGTAAACGCAACGCTTCATCTTCATTATTCTCTTTTTCGCGTTGTGCCAAATTGAGAGAAACATGATTAAGCTTATCTTTCATTTCATTATAACGGGCGACATCCTGCTCGATAAACTGGAATTCGGGATCCTTCGCAATCCGTTCCTGATGCCGTTTAATCAGCTCCGGCAGTATTGATGAGAAATCACCGACTTTGCTGTAATTAGCCGCTTTAATGCTATCCCATGGCAAAGCGTTATCCTCAAACTTCTCTCCGGTGTCCACAGTCTCCGCACCGGTTGGCATCATGATATCTGGCGTGACACCCTTTCGCTGAGTACTGCCACCATTAATACGGTAGAACTTCTGAATCGTGTATTGCACCGACCCCAACGCTGGCCACTCCGGGCGTAACATCTGGTCATAGATCCGGTTCAGAGAGCGATACTGCTGTACAGTCCCTTTCCCGAATGTCGGTTCACCGACGATTAATGCACGTCCGTAATCCTGCATCGCCGCAGCAAAAATTTCCGACGCCGATGCACTGAAACGGTCGACCAAAACAACTAGCGGTCCCTTATAATAAACGATGCCGTCCGTATCGCTATCCTCACGGATCTTACCGTTATTATCGCGTACCTGAACCACTGGCCCACTTGGAATAAACAGACCGGAAAGGCTTACAGCCTCAGTCAACGCGCCACCACCATTGGCACGCAGGTCGATGACGATACTGCTGACATGATCTTTTTCCAGCTTCTGTAACTGAACCTTCACATCATCCGTCAAACCAACGTAAAAACCGGGAATATCCAGTACACCGACCTTATCTTTCCCTACCTTTTTCAACGTCATTTTGACAGCACGGTCCTCCAGACGGATACGCTCACGCGTCAGTGTCACCACCCGGGTCTTAGCACCTTTACCTGCTGGCAGAATTTCCAGACGAACCTTACTGCCTTTTGGACCTTTAATCAGCGCAACGACATCATCCAGACGCCAACCGATAACATCCACCGTCGCTTTGCCAGCCTGTCCAACCCCTACGATGCGGTCGCCGACATTAATATGTTTACTTTTTGCTGCCGGGCCACCAGGTACCATGGAATTGATGACCGTGTAATCATCATCCATCTGTAATACGGCACCGATGCCCTCCAGAGACAGACTCATTTCCGTATTAAACTGTTCAGTATTGCGGGGGGACAAATAGCTGGTATGCGGATCTATTTCCCGAGCAAAAGCATTCATGATCAGTTGAAAAACATCTTCACTATTACTCTGCACCAAACGTCGAATTGCGTACTGATAACGTTTGGTCAATGTGTTTTTAATTTCCTGATCACTTTTGCCAGTCAGTTTCAGATTCAGCCAATCATATTTAACCTTAGCATCCCATAAGTGGTTCAGCTCATCGACACTCTTAGGCCACGGTGCTTTGCTACGATCAAGATCGATTGTGTCATTACCATTGAGGTTTATCGGCTTGTTCAATAACGACAACGCATATTGATAACGTTCGAAACGTCGCTTCTGCGTCAAGTTATACAATGCGTAGGGCAAATCCAGTTTACCCGCTTCCAGATCCTCACCCAGTTCACCTTTTTTACTGGAGAATTGAGCTATGTCAGACGCCAGTAATACGTTATGACTGTAATCCAGCATATTGAGATAGCGGGCAAAAATTTTGCCGGAGAATTGTGCATCCAGCGTGAATCGTCGGTAATGAGAACGCAGGAAACGCAAAGTAACACGATTACTCACTGTTGCATGCTGGGGTTCCGGATGCAGTTGAGGAATCTGATCGACACGTGTAATGGTTTCACTGGCGAAACTGCCGCCTGCCAGCAGAAAGCAGGCTAATACGGTTGCTTTTACTAATTTGTTCATGCCCAGGTTGGCCTCCGTGTCAGAACTGCAAATGTTCTGCGCGTACGATCATTGCCAAACCTGAAGTGAGTAGAACCCTGACTTCACCTTTAGCAATCTCAAGCACAGTGGCATCCATGGCATTCTTGCCAGCTCTGACTTTAATTTCCTGACCGATTTGCAGTTTAGATATATCCGTAACCACATCTCGCTGAGTCTGTTTTTCCTCACGGACAGGTTTGGACTGGCGTGATTGAGATTTGTCTGTCGACGAAGACGGAGGGGGAATCTGCATTGGGCGAGAAACAGTCTGACGCGGTCGGCGAGCAGCAGCACCGGTGTCATCCCGATCACGACGAGGAGCAGAACGCTTGCGGGCGGGTTCAGTCACTTCTCCCGCTTCACGTTTCTTCGCTTGTTGTTCCGCTCGCTGGGCCTGAACACGGGCTTTTGCCTCTTCCAGTTGTTTACGTGCATGTTCCACATGTTGCTGTTCAAGCTCTCCGCAAGGATTGCCATCTAAATCAACACGCTGAGCACCTAGTTTAATGCCATACAAATAACGCCAACTGGAAGTGTAAAGCCTCAGAGCAGACCGCAATTGTGTTTTGCTGACATGATCTGATTCGGGTACATGTGCGACCAGATCCTGAAAGATTCCGATCTTCAACGGACGAGCTTCACCTTCACTGGTGAAACAAAGCGGGAACCGCTCCGCCAAATAAGCAATAACTTCTTTACTACTGTTCAACTTAGGTTGATTTTCCATGAAATTTCCTGATTACAACGGGTTTGCCAACCAGCGCGGGCATGAACAGGCGCCATTATAATGACGCCATCGGCAATTGCTACGTTATCCGTGTCCCAACATGAGAGAATTAATAAAATTCGATATATCACTCTGTTCAAGCTGAGTGCAAAGTACCGCAACCAACGCCTTAAGCCCTTCTTCATCAGCGGCGTCAAACCGTTGATAAATAATGCTATCAATATCCAGTACACCAACAAGCTGCCCACCAACCTGCAACGGCAGCACAATTTCAGCATTGCTTGCCGCATCACAAGCAATATGGCCGGGAAATGCATGAACGTCCCCTACACGCTGTACCCGATTTTCCGATACCGCGTAGCCACAAACGCCTTTACCCGCAGGAATACGAACACAGGCGACATGGCCCTGGAACGGCCCAAGAAACAGGGTATCTCCTTCTAACAAATAAAACCCTGCCCAGTTCACACCTTCAAGTCGCTCGAACAGCAAAGCGCTGCTGTTTGATAATATAGTGATAAACCGATTTTCACCTGCAATTAATGAGGATAAGTCACGCACTAACTCATCATAGAATTGTTGTTTTTTCATAAAAATACGTTTTTCTTTGTAGATCATTCAGCTACTGGTATCAAATTTATATTAAATAAGTATTCAGGTCAGGATGCTACAAGATTTATCTGTCTGCACAAAATATCTCTGTTGAATATCGACATAATACAGGAATGCCATTGTGCGCTCAGGTACTGATTATTGCGCGACAATAATCACATGATATAAATCATTCAAGTTACAATCATTAATACTAATAATACCCATTATGAACAATAAGATAACGTTAAAGTATCAACCCTTCTCATTATGTGGTTTCTATCCTGAGGAACACACAAGTGAGTAGTTTAACCACATTTTTCGCCAGCCATCATTCAGTTAAACTATGATAACCGCGGACTTGTTAACCCGTTTGCAAGAAATGTAAAAAATTCGCAGGACAATACATTCCGTTCTGTTAAGTTATTTTTACAGATCCGTCATGGCAGTGCCTCAGTAAGAACACGTTACACATTACAGCTATCGTAGTAATCCACAGATGAAGACCCACGCCCTCTTATCCTGGTGACCGGCCTCGCTACTATAGGCCATTTATCTGCAATAGCAGCGATAATTCACGCTCCGGCATTCAGCGCCCATCGCAATTCTGACTTATGATAAAATCCGTGGTTTCCTTAAAGGCTACCGTGGCAACATGAGGCCATCGTGGCGTAGCCGATCCATTTGCCGAACCGGCATTCTCTCCCAATAGTGAACAAATGTGTGACGGGTTCAAAGGTAAAGATGCCTCTCCAGATGATTCACCGGCTCCCACTCGAATCAGTCCGCGATGGTGCCTGCATGGGTGCCAAACATCGTTGATGGATTATTCAACGCTGATGACTGTTATCTCGTTCAGCACCGATGTCACCACATTATGTATTTTCATCTACAATCTTCTTATGAGCCAAGAAATAAAAAACAGTTATACCTATACCGGTCGATAAAATATTGAGGAAAACATGTTCGTACTGGTGATTTTTGTTTGTTATCTAGGTAACGGTTGTGACGAACTAGTGATCGATGCTTATTTCACCGAATCGCAATGTCTCAGAGCCATGAGCGAACAGCGTATTCGTAATGGAGGTTGTTTGCCTATTGAAGACATCATTGATGGTTTCTGGATCCCCGCACAAACGTACGGCGATTTATGAACCTGATTGCCAAAGTTCTCAGTTCTCAGTGTTGTAGCTTTGAAATACGCACATCTCAGTAAAAATACACAAAAAGTGGCAGCGACGCAGATATACCTTCACGACGCTGCCAAACGGGATGGTTACTACTCTATTTTTATTATAATTTTTTATATTCATTAGAATTCATACTATTGCCGCCTTTCTGTATTTCAAAATCTATCGGGATTAGACAACCATCACGTTGGTAATGATATTCACTTTATTTTCATATCGATACTGAACACAATAATCGAAAGTAGAATATTAAATATCATTAACTATAGCTAGAGCGCACTCTCATTAAAGTAATGATAGGAAACGGGCTCACCACTCTATTTATATACAGTATTGCACAATTTTAATATTGGGCAACAAAGTGTCAGTTTGCAATAAACGATCAGATATTCATGGTAAGCGTCATTATTACAAAACCCAGTGGAGTCACCTCATCCGCACCACATTGGAAGTGAGAAGAACTCCCCACCACATTAATCTTGCGACCCGGTAACAGCGCAACGTCATAAATATCGCTTTTACCATCAATATCCAGCAACCAACGCCCATTACTGACGCTCGTCACCCCAGTATCCACCAACCATGATGCGGAACTACTTTCGATCCGCAATGGATTGAGCAATCCTTTGGGTAAAAACTGTGGGTCAGCCTTCCAGTGTGCAGCATCGTACAATTTGCCGACCTTGAGCATTTTGCAAGGGATCGGAATAATATCCGTTTCCTTATTCTCATCGCTATGACTTTCCGCCTGAACAGCCCGTCCCTTACCAATGGCTAACCATTCCAGCGAAACCCCAGTATCAAGTGCGCAAGCTATCACAACATCACCAGGAAAAAAGTCTCGACGAATCCAGGTGCTGATGGTACCAGGCGCGATTCCCAGTAAGTCACCTAACTCTTTTTGCGTACTAAAACCGTAGGCATCCAACATTCGACGGAGCACCGCTTTACCACCGGAAGATAAAATCTGTTCATAAAGCACCTTACCTTTCAACGGCGTTCTACCAAGCACATTGTTTGAATTTGCGAAACTCCCCGTAACTAACCATCCAGCATCTGCGCCAGTATCAAGTGCGCACTTAAGGATGATATTACCAGGAACATTTTCACGCTGAATCCAGTTACTGATTGTGTTTGTAGGAATTTCAGTAACTTCGCTCAATTCCTTTTGAGTTTTTACCCCATAGCTTGACATGATACGTTCAAGTACAGAGGCTGCTACTGCGGTACTACTATTTATATTCAAAAACACCTCGAGAGTATTTACATATACACGTAATGTGTTCTATAGTGTCTCCACGCCACATGTATCACCATACAACACCATAACCTGCAGGAGATATTGCTTTATGTCTGATGACATTGCAATCCAATCACACCTTTCTAAAGAGAAATCTTACTGTCGAATACCCAACGCCAGTGATGCGAACACGACTACCCAAGCCATCCCATCACCACGATGGCATAATCAAGTACACCATCACTCATCACGTTTCATTTACTAAATGAGGTAAATAGCGTGGCCCGGTGAACGGTTCTGATGTCTTTACATCCCAAAAATGGGGTATCAACAGGACGAGATTACTGCTCAACTTCCTAACCAAAACTTTTATATTCATTCGCAAATGCAAAAATATGGAAAAGAAACACATCTTAGTGACAAGAAATCACAACAGATACTTGATAAATAGAAACTATTTGTGTCGAGAGGTCATCATAGAACAACCAGCTATCACTATGCCAAACCATAATTCGATAAATCGAATTCCATAATAATAGCATCAATCGTTTCATCAAAATTGTTTCGTTCATCATGCAATTTATGACGGAGGCATCTGTTATGACATCACATTATGCTGTTACAGCCACACATCTACAGGAAATGCCGGCAAAATTGCGATCACTGATCGGAAAATATTTTGCGGAACCACGCTGGCGGCACACTTGCAATTTTTACAACCGGATGTCAGAGCGCTATCGGCGAACAATCTGCTTCCATGCTGGATTGGGCAATAGCGATACGGTGTATCAACTGGAAGAGATGGATGAAACCACCCGCGAACGGGTAATTAGCGCACTCGATGAACTACGCCAGGCCTTCAATCATTCACCGCGGCTGTCAACATCAGTTCTTGGTTTTATTCATCGACTCTCTATCAGTGAACGCCGAACACTGTTTTTCCATGCCGGATTATCAGCCACTGAATTCAACCAACCAATCCAAAGAATAGAGGACCAAAGTTGTACCTGGAGTACGTCATTGCTGGTGGCACTGGATGAGCTGAAAACACTGTTTGATGACACCCCAGCCATTCTCACCAGTGTAAAACCTGAAAATTATACCCAGTAACTCAAGCTAAATCAGATTAAAGCATGAAACGCGGTCGCAATAGCGACAGGCTTTCTACTGTCTGAAAAGGATAAATATTTTGAAAAATCAATCATTATCACACCATTACCAGCCGCAGTCTGCTTTCGACCAAGCGCTAATAACACGACGCGAAGAGCTGCTGTCAGAAGCGGCCCGTTTTTACGCAGGTTATCTAAAACAACTGGCCGCTCACGCCCAACATGAACACCTTTCCGCACCTGACATTGTCGAACTACTTTGTCTGGAAGCAGAAAAAATTCAGCATCAGGTAGGGGAACGGTACTAATGGCAGACAGTATGGATATATCCCAAGAACAACAAGCGTTAATACTATCAGCCCAGATTGCCAGTGCCCGCAAATTGCCGACACAGATATCAGCACATACCTGTGAAGACTGTGATGCAATAATCCCGGAAGCACGCCGGCTGGCCATTCCTGGTGTCACTTGCTGTGTGTCATGTCAGGAAATTCGGGAACATAAAAAACGCCGCGTTCAGGGGTCATCATGACAATTTCCCGACCCGTTGCTGTCCTGATTGACTGGTCGTCCGTCAGGACAATCTTTTTCTTTTGTATCAATTAATTGTCTTTCAGAGTGACCGCACATGACACTATCAGTCCGGGGGCGGTTCCCCCCGACACTGCCACCTCCGTTCCCCGGTAGACACGACACTACGTTCGTTGGGCCTTATCCATGGAATGCACCGCGCCCGGCAATTGGTCAAGAAATATCGTTGCTGTCTTGTGAAGAGATGCATCAAGGACAGGCTGTACTATTACGCCTGAATACATTGCCGCGTTTTCTTGCCACTCATTTCCAACGGCGTTTTGAATTTCTTAAACAAAATCAAGGATTACAGACTGCATTTCGTTATCTACGGATGGTTGATGAACGGCTTTGGTCACGTATTGAAGCTATTAACATGCGACATCAGATGAATATCAGCATATCGCCCCGTTTCCTCAACAACGAGGATAATTATCAATGCTTACCGGATATGTCTGATAAAACCTTGCGCACATTTGCCAGTCATATCGCCAGACAAATGCATGACGCTTATAACGATCTCAGTGATGAATATCTTGCTATGCACCAGGGTGACAGACAGCAACTATTTACTGATGTGGCACAACAATGGCTATACGGCAAAGTTGCCGGAATGGCTCGGGCCTTTAACATTGCGCCCCTGCATTGGCATAAATATCAAAAAAAACGTCTCACGCAACGCAACGCCTTCGCAGCACTCATCCGTCTGGTTACAGAACGTTGGTGGGAGCGCCAGTTAAAAAACCAACGTGCGCGTTGGCGTGAAGCGTTATTAATAGCTATTGGCCAGGTTACCAGAGCGACCTCACCCTATGCCAGCCATCAGGCGATACAAGACATCCATGCACGCCGGATATCTAACTTCGATTTTTTGAAAAGTTGTGAATTGGAAAATATCCACACTGGAGAACGCATTGAGCTCATTGACAAAGTTATGTCCAGTATTGCCAATCCAGAAATCCGACGAATGGAACTGATGAGCACCATTGCAGGTATTGAGCGCTATGCCTGCGAGCGGGGTGACATCGGTATGTTCATTACGCTGACAACCCCATCCAAATATCACGCTACCCGTGTCGTGGGCCATGAAAAACGAGTCCTGCTTAATCGGCATTGGAATCATTCATGCTATACCCCCAAAGACGCTCAGCATTACCTGGTCAGAATGTGGGGTAACATTCGCACTGCACTGAAGGATCGCAAATTGCCGGTTTATGGACTGAGAGTCGTAGAGCCTCATCATGATGGCACCCCACACTGGCACATGATGCTGTATTGCACCCGAGAACAACGGCAAGCCATCGTTGATATCCTACGCCACTACGCGCTGAAAGAAGATGGAAACGAAGCGGGTGCCCAACAAAACCGTGTCGATTGCAAACATTTGAATAAAGGCGGAGCAGCGGGATACCTTGCCAAGTACATCGCCAAAAATATTGATGGCTATGCTCTGGATAACGAGCTGGACAACGAAACCAACAGACCATTAAAAGAAACCGCAGCGGCAGTCACTGCCTGGGCCTCAACCTGGCGCATTCCACAATTCCATTTTATCGGATTACCCACTATCGGCGCCTACCGAGAGTGCCGGCGTATCCGCACTATGTCACTGGAAAAACACTTTGATAAACAAATCGAAGCCGTAAGGCAAGCAGCCGATGTCGGCGACTTCGCCGCTTACATCCAGGCTCAGGGCGGAGCCAACACCCCCCGGATCCGGCAATCTGTGCGCGTCGCCCGAACACTGAGCGATTATCTTAATGTTTATGATGAAAAAATCGCAAAAGTCACCGGCATTTTTTTCTCCCCGCTATGGTACGGAACACATCTTCACAACTCGGCCAAATGAGTGGCGTATCGTTAGCAAATCTACTGAATCAGAGGCATCCCATTTAACCCGCGATGTTGCAACGCCTTGGAGTTCTGTCAATAACTGTGGGTCGAATGCGAGACGTCCTCTTCTGCGGCAAGCGAATGTACAGTATCAACCCTATAATGGTGGGAACTCATCCACACAATCAGCTTGTGTTGACTGGCAGGATGAGAACGTAATGCGGACGCTGGCCATTTCAGTTCTCCGACAAACCCCTCAGCGTCGTTTCCTGCAACAACCAGTGGATCCCACAGAAGATCTCCCACGAACGCCATCATCTCGTTTGACTCAAACGCAACGCCAACAGTTGGTTTATCTAAAAACGGCACTCCCGCAACAAGGTATCGCAACATCACGTTGGGAACGGGAAGCACTGGCCCGTGGCGCTACCATAATTGTAGAGGGCCAGAGAATTCATAATCTTCAGAACGGGAATTCGATTAAAAAATGATTAAAGACACATTATGTAGCCACATCTTATGAACTTATGTGTTGACGAACATTTCAATATATAAAATACTGTATATAAATACAGTCAGCCAATGGAAAAGGTATCGTGGAACAAACTGAGAACACAGGGTTATCCCTATCACGGATTAGATTAATTGCTGATATGTCACTGATATCACAATGTAATCCTGAAGAAATGAAAATCGCCATGTCATTGATTGCGGATTTGTCTCACAACGCCATATCCACCGATGATTATCAAAAAATTCTTAAGAGTTATGGTAATTTTCAACTATTGGATACATGGTTAGCGCAGCATGGACAGTAAAAAATTATGATCGGTAATATTCAGCAGGAGTTCCACTGGCTAGAATTAAAAACGTCATATCTCCTTTTCCCTGCCAGTATTTTATGTCCGCCAGATACAAAGTCTTCTCCTCATTTCAGCTTTTTTGATGAAGCCATGCCCATGGGGCTACCTTAAATTGTTAGGCCGGTTTGACTATCTGCGCCATCATCCATAACTTTCAGGTGTTATTTGGTAAACCGCCGATCACACGTTTCTGCCTTTACTGATGACACCTATAGGTGTGAATATCTCTCTGTAACAGTGAGTATATCCAACACAAAGATTGTATTGATCTTTCACGCCTCTGAACTATCAACTCGTCGTTGAAAATAGTGTCGTTACACACCGAACCCCGCTGATGTCAAAAGTATGTCGTACTCCCTGTAAGTATTGGCATCGGCTATTCCCCCGTTACTCGCTCAGAAGCCCATCGCATGGCGCTTTCCATTTACACCGTATTCATCGGTTAACCACTGAGCATCACGACACATGAGTGGTTGTATGTAATAAGGAACAACCCCCCTTCGTTGCGATATGTTCCCTGGCCCAGGAGGATAGCAGGCCTGACATTCACTGTTTTTATTCATTCTGAGGTTTCATGTCCACACGATTACCTAACGCTCAATCAGAGCGTGAACCGTTGATAAAAAGCCTATTTTTCTGGCTTGGCGTTCAGCCAGAAATCATGTTCGTCAACCAAAGCATTAAAACGCCATGTCGTCATGCCGCAAACATCGAACAACTGTGCAATACCCGTTCTTCTCTGAGTGGAGATTGTTAAATGAAAATTTATGCCCACCAAGACGATACCCTTGATGCCCTATGCTATCGCTACTACGGCCGCACACAAGGTGTTGTGGAAACCGTACTGCAATCGAATCCTGGCCTTGCCGATTTGGGCCCAATCCTTCCCCACGGTACGGCAGTTGAGCTTCCTATTATCCAGTCCTCATCGACACGTGAAACTATCAATATCTGGGAATAACCATGGAAAAAGCCACCTCTACTATATCTTATGCTGTTGCCGTTTTTCTGGCCTGGTTTGGTGGATTGTCATCACAAGATATCGCTTTTTTCATCGGTGCCGCTGTCGGCGTAGGAACCTTTCTGGTGAATTGGTATTACCGGAGAAAAAGTTATCAATTACTGCGGCGCACGAACTTGCGTCCCGAGGTATTCGATGAACTCAACCGCTAAGCGCTGTATTGCCGCTACGGTATTGATGCTAGCGGCCCTGCTACCCGACTATTCCCGGCTACATACCTCCAGAAATGGATTAGCACTCATTGCCAATCTGGAAGGTTGCCAACTGTCACCTTATAAATGCAGTGCACATGTATGGACTAACGGTATTGGCCACACAGCCGGTGTATCCCCCCATCACACCATTACGGAACAGGAAGCGGCAGCCAATCTCGTTTCAGATGTGATTAACGTAGAACATGCGTTGTCCCACTGCATGCCGGTAAAGATGCCGCAGCCGATCTATGACGCAGTTGTAAGCTTTACCTTTAATGTCGGCTCCCGCGCTGCATGTCAATCCACGTTAGCCTTTTTCATTAACAAACAACGCTGGCTCGACGCCTGTAATCAATTATCACGCTGGATTTACATCAACGGAGTGATTTCTCCTGGCCTGGAACAACGTCGCAAACGGGAACGGACGCTCTGTCTAACGGGGGTGATGTGAAAACATTACTGATATTACTGGTGTTATCTGCTGGTCTCATCGCCGGATTGATATGGCAAACCCACCATCTGAGTCAAGAACTGGCTTCTGCTAACCAGACGCTGGGACAGCAAAAAAACACGCTGATAGCCCAGGAGGTCACTATCAATACGCTACAGGAAACATCGCAACACAATACTCAGGCACAGGCAGAACTTCAGGCTAAAACAGAGCAGGCCGGGCAGTTAGCCACTACCCGGAACCGCGAAATGACGAGGTTGCTCAATGAAAACACAAATCTGCGGCGTTGGTATCAGTCTGCTTTACCTGACGATATTGCCCGGCTGCACACACGCCCGGCCTTCAACCAGCCCAACGATTATTTACGCTGGCTGTCCGACCGTACACAGCTGCCCGATTCCGGGAAGCCAACCCAAAAGCAACGGTGACTTAAGTGCCGATATCCGTCAGTTGGAAAGTGCGCTGATCAATTGCGCACTACAGGTGGAAACCATTAAACAATGTCAGGAAAACTATCATGCAAAAGCCACAAAGTCTGCGCCTCGCGCTTAATGCCATGCTCCCCAGTTTGCAGGCGAACCCTGAGCTACTGCAATCTACAATAGAAAAAGGCGCTATTGCCTCAACATTGGCTACATCACTATCATTTGAATATCAGTACAAACTGGTATTATCACTGAATAACTTCAGCGACAATCTGGATACATTATTTGTGACGATTCTTTCCTGGTTGCGTACCCACCAGCCGGATTTGATGACACAGGAAGCCGTGCGTAATCGCGGATTCAGGTTCAATATCAGCCAGAATACGGATGGCACAACAGCAGTGCGCATTACGTTAAAGCTCACTGAACGTAACTGGGTTCGGGAAGAAAACGAATCTCTCTACCTCACCTATGAACCTGAGCCCACACCACCAGAACCCGTCACGCGTCCAATGTCGTTGTACATTAATGGTAATTTGATAAGCCAGTGGAATAAGTAAGTTATCTGTTATAGCGGGTCACTATTAAGGTGGCCCGTTAATTACCCCAACGCCTTACCATTTCATCTCAATTACGCTTGTCGTTTCCATCCACTATATTCCCACCCTCCTCCTTAATGCCTGTTAGAAGCCAATCCCGGTGCGGAGTGTATGTCTATCAACAATGCCAGTACCGGTATCATGACCGACCGCGTTTATCAGTAGTAATTGTGTCAGGCACCGGCGGACCACCTCGCATTGCGCCAAAACATTGGAAACTTCATGCTTTCCTCCCATGAATACATATGAATATCTCTCCGAAATCCAGCGCGCATTACGCAACCTGATCCGTGTCGGCGTTGTTACTGAAGTCGATACTCAACAGGCCCTCTGTCGCGTGCAAACCGGTGACATGGTTACCGGATGGCTCCACTGGTTGTCTCGCCGCGCCGGACGTTCCCGCGCATGGTGGGCCCCCTCAGTGGGTGAACAGGTTGTACTGCTCTCAATGGGAGGCGAGCTCAATACCGCATTCGTTCTACCTGGCATATTCAGTGATAACCACCCGGCACCGTCGGTATCCGCTGATGCTTGCCACATCCGCTTTCCTGATGGGGCCGTCATGGAATATGAACCAGCAAACGGTGCACTCTCCGTTACTGGAATAAAAACCGCCAACATCGTAGCGACAGAATCTGTGGTCGTTACCACTAAAAACGTCACCATTAACGCCAGCGAAAAAATCACGCTGGATACACCCGATGTAGTTTGTACCCACAAGTTGACCACCCAGACAATCGACATTCAGCAAGGCGGCACCATAACCGGTGATGTAACCCACTCGGGTGGTAGCCTGACGTCAAACGGCGTGGTGGTACACACCCATCAACATAGCGGTGTACAAAGCGGTGGCGCCACCACGGGAGGACCATTATGACCACCAGTTATACCGGTATGAATCGCAACAACGGAGAGAGTCTGAGTGATATCAGCCATCTGCGTCAGAGCGTGCGTGACATTCTGATCACTCCTCAGGGCAGCCGGGTGATGCGTCGCCAATACGGTTCACTGTTGTCAACATTGATTGACCAACCACAAAGCCCGGCGGTCAAACTCCAGGTGCAGGCTGCTTGCTATATGGCATTATTGCAGTGGGAGCCTCGCTTAAAACTCACTGCCATTACGCTAGAAAGCTATTACGACGGCCAGTTAGTTGTCGATATTACTGGCGCCTACACCGATACCGGCGACACCCTTTCGTTAACCGTTCCTGTGAGTTGATACCATGCCCATCATTGATCTGAGCCAGTTACCTGCCCCCAGCGTGGTCGAAACGCTGGATTTTGAAACACTATATGAAGAACGCAAAGCGACACTACTCTCGCTTTACCCGTCGGACCAGCTCGATGCCCTCTCTCGCACACTGGCGTTGGAATCAGAGCCGCTGGTGAAGTTGTTGCAGGAAAATACCTATCGGGAAATACTGCTGCGCCAACGCATCAACGAAGCCGCACTGGCAGGCATGCTGGCCTTTGCCCAAGGAAATGATCTCGACCAGTTGGGTGCCAATGTCAACGTCTCCCGCCTGGTGGTCACCCCGGCGGATGATACAACCATTCCTCCAACACCCGCTGTCATGGAATCAGACTCCGATTTCCGGGTTCGTATTCAGCAGGCCTATGAGGGGCTGAGTGTCGCTGGCTCTGTCGGTGCCTATCAGTTCCATGGACGCAGTGCCGATGGTCGTATCGCTGATGTTTCTGTTATTAGCCCCAGCCCGGCGAGCGTTACCGTTTCAGTGCTATCCCAGGAAAATAATGGCAGCGCCAGCGACGAACTGGTGGCTATTGTTAACACCGCACTGAATGCCGAAGACGTTCGACCGGTGGCCGACCGAGTAACGGTACAATCGGCGGTGATCGTTCCTTATCAAATTGAAGCGACACTCTATCTCTATCCCGGCCCCGAAGCAGAACCGGTTCGTGCAGCGGCCGAACAAAAACTGACAAGCTACATCAGTGCCCAACATCGGTTGGGTCGTGACATCCGTCGCTCAGCCATCTATGCCGCGTTACACGCAGAAGGGGTTCAGCGAGTCGAGTTGGCGCAGCCCGCCGCCGACATTGTTCTCGACGAGACTCAGGCCTCATTTTGTTCTCATTACCAGTTAACCCTGGGAGGTACTGATGAGTAACAACCGCTTGTTACCACCCGGTTCTTCCACCCTGGAACAAGCTGCCGCTCAAACGGGTGCCGAGTTGGAAAAAACGCCGATCCCGCTGCGTCAACTCTGGAACCCTGATACCTGCCCGGTCAGCTTACTTCCCTACTTGGCCTGGAGTTTATCTGTCGACCGTTGGGATGAAAACTGGCCAGAAACCACCAAACGTAAAGTCATTAAAGACTCGTTTTTTATTCATAGGCACAAGGGAACCATTGGCGCATTAAAGCGAGTGGTTGAGCCACAAGGTTATCTGATTCGCATCAAGGAATGGTGGCAGACCGGTGGTGAACCAGGCACATTCCAACTGGATATCGGCGTGCAGGAT